>NZ_OY760916.1:2680000-2930000 GCF_963664075.1 uncultured Desulfobulbus sp. | reverse complement strand
CCCATAAAATATGTCTCAGTCCGGATTGGAGTCTGCAACTCGACTCCATGAAGTTGGAATCGCTAGTAATCGTGGATCAGCATGCCACGGTGAATACGTTCCCGGGCCTTGTACACACCGCCCGTCACACCACGGGAGTCGGTTGTACCAGAAGCAGTTGAGCTAACCCTTCGGGGGGGCAGGCTGCCAAGGTATGGCTGGTAACTGGGGTGAAGTCGTAACAAGGTAGCCCTAGGGGAACCTGGGGCTGGATCACCTCCTTTATAAGGATAGATGCAGCGATGACTGCATAAGGGATCAACCCCGCTCTATACTGTTCAGTTTTGAGAGATCAAAGGCATTGGGCCTATAGCTCAGCTTGGTTAGAGCGCACGCCTGATAAGCGTGAGGTCGGTGGTTCAAGTCCACCTAGGCCCACCAGGCTTAGCTTTGATTTGTAAGGGTTGGGGGTGTAGCTCAGCTGGGAGAGCGCCTGCCTTGCACGCAGGAGGTCATCGGTTCGATCCCGTTCACCTCCACCAGTCTTTAGAAGCTTAAGACAAGAATGTGATCCTTTGGATCACATTCTTCTTTTAAACTTTTAAAAACATAGAAAGTTTATAGATCTTTGACAATTGAATAGCAGGGTATCTAAATCGTAGATACCAACTGGTGCTTGCAATGCCAAGGCTTTGTGCACAACACAGTTGGTGTACTACAGAATTAAGCGTTTAGAGTTAACTTAGTTTATAAAAGACTTATGGTTAAGCTACTAAGGGCTGACGGCGGATGCCTTGGCACTAGGAGGCGATGAAGGACGTGGAAAACTGCGATAAGCTTCGGTGAGCTGTTAACAGGCTTTGACCCGGAGATTTCCGAATGGGGCAACCCGGCAGAGTTCATACTCTGTCATTCAGTACTGAATACATAGGTACTGAAGGCGAACGAGGGGAAGTGAAACATCTCAGTACCCTCAGGAAAAGAAATCAATTGAGATTCCGCTAGTAGCGGCGAGCGAACGCGGAATAGCCCAAACCTACAAGTTTACTTGTAGGGGTTGTGGGGCCCCGATATGGGATTGAGAATGGATAGCGGAACGGTATGGAAAGGCCGATCATAGATGGTGATAATCCAGTACGCGAAATCTTGACTCACCCTAGGGTGTCCCCGAGTACCACGAGACACGTGAAACCTTGTGGGAATCCGGGAGGACCATCTTCCAAGGCTAAATACTCCCTAGTGACCGATAGTGAACCAGTACCGTGAGGGAAAGGTGAAAAGAACCCCGGGAGGGGAGTGAAATAGAAACTGAAACCGTCAGCTTACAAGCAGTTGGAGCATCCATGTGGTGTGACAGCGTGCCTTTTGCATAATGAGTCAACGAGTTACCCTATGCAGCAAGGTTAAGCCGTTAGGTGTAGCCGTAGCGAAAGCGAGTCTTAACTGGGCGTCAAGTTGCATGGGGTAGACCCGAAGCCGGGTGATCTATCCATGTCCAGGGTGAAGTTTCGGTAACACGAAATGGAGGCCCGAACCATTGTAGGTTGAAAACTGCTTGGATGAGGTGTGGATAGGAGTGAAAGGCTAATCAAACTCGGTGATAGCTGGTTTTCTCCGAAATATATTTAGGTATAGCCTTGCGAACTGACTGACGGAGGTAGAGCACTGTCTAGGCTAGGGGGCCCACCGGCTTACCAACCCTTAACAAACTCCGAATGCCGTCAAGTTCAATCGCGGGAGTCAGACTACGGGAGATAAGTTCCGTGGTCGAGAGGGAAAGAACCCAGACCGCCAGCTAAGGTCCCTAAACTATGCTAAGTGGAAAAGGAGGTGAAATTGCTGAGACAACCAGGAGGTTGGCTTAGAAGCAGCAATCCTTTAAAGAAAGCGTAATAGCTCACTGGTCTAGTGAATTTGCGCCGAAAATGTAACGGGGCTCAAGCATAGTACCGAAGCTGCGGATTCGAAAGAATGGTAGGAGAACATTGTGTAGGCCTGAGAAGGTGCATCGTGAGGTGTGCTGGAGGTATCACAAGAGCTTATGTTGACACGAGTAGCGATAATGAAGGTGAAAAACCTTCACGCCGAAAGTCTAAGGTTTCCTGAAGTCAAGTTAATCTGCTCAGGGTTAGTCGGCCCCTAAGGCGAGGCTGAAAAGCGTAGTCGATGGGAAACGGGTTAATATTCCCGTACCACTGATGTGGATACAGTACAAGGGGGGACGGAGAAGGATAGGCCATCCAGGCGTTGGTAGTCCTGGTTTAAGCGTGTAGATGGAGAACTTAGGCAAATCCGGGTTCTTGTTAACATCGAGGCGTTATGACGAAGCCCAAAGGGCTATAAAGTGGTTGATTCCATGCTTCCAGGAAAATCCTCGTGTACTTTCACACTGGTGACCGTACCGTAAACCGACACAGGTAGACAGGTAGAATATACTAAGGCGCTTGAGAGAACTCTGGTTAAGGAACTCGGCAAAATAGCACCGTAACTTCGGGAGAAGGTGTGCCCATATGGTGATCTTTTATACAATTGAAAGCCTACGTGGGTTGCAGTGAAATGGGGGGAGCGACTGTTTACTAAAAACACAGGACTCTGCGAAGTCGTAAGACGAAGTATAGGGTCTGACGCCTGCCCGGTGCCGGAAGGTTAAGGGGACATGTTAGCGCAAGCAAAGCATCGAACCGAAGCCCCGGTAAACGGCGGCCGTAACTATAACGGTCCTAAGGTAGCGAAATTCCTTGTCGGGTAAGTTCCGACCTGCACGAATGGCGTAACGATTTCCCTACTGTCTCAACCAGAGACTCAGCGAAACTGTAGTACCGGTGAAGATGCCGGTTACCCGCAACAAGACAGAAAGACCCCGTGAACCTTTACTATAGCTTGGCATTGTGTTTAGGGATAACATGTGTAGGATAGGTGGGAGACTTTGAAGCGTGTACGCTAGTATGCGTGGAGTCATCCTTGAAATACCACCCTTGTTATCTTTGAACTCTAACCGCGGTCCCTCATCGGGATCCGGGACAGTGTCTGGTGGGTAGTTTGACTGGGGCGGTCGCCTCCCAAAGAGTAACGGAGGCGCGCGATGGTTCCCTCAGGCTGATTGGAAACCAGCCGTAGAGTGTAAAGGCATAAGGGAGCTTGACTGCGAGAGAGACATCTCGAGCAGGTACGAAAGTAGGTCTTAGTGATCCGGCGATTCCGCATGGAAGGGTCGTCGCTCAACGGATAAAAGGTACTCCGGGGATAACAGGCTTATCTCCCCCAAGAGTCCACATCGACGGGGAGGTTTGGCACCTCGATGTCGGCTCATCACATCCTGGGGCTGGAGCAGGTCCCAAGGGTTCGGCTGTTCGCCGATTAAAGTGGTACGTGAGCTGGGTTTAAAACGTCGTGAGACAGTTTGGTCCTTATCTGTTGCGGGCGCAGGATATTTGAGGAGATCTTTCCCTAGTACGAGAGGACCGGGATGGACGAACCAATGGTGTACCAGTTGTTCTGCCAAGGGCATTGCTGGGTAGCTATGTTCGGAAGGGATAACCGCTGAAAGCATCTAAGCGGGAAACCCACTCCAAGATAAGATATCCCGTATCGTAAGATACCTAAAGGCTCGTTGGAGACTACAACGTTGATAGGTCGGGTGTGGAAGTGCAGTAATGCATGGAGCTAACCGATACTAAATAGCCGTGCGGCTTAACCATATCCTTTTATAAATCAAGTTTACCCTGCTATTCATATTGTTGAGATTTTAAGTAACTCTCAAATCACTCTGGAACTGATCTCAGGTGCTCCAGGTTTGGACTAGCGCTGTATGCAGCTAGAGCCGAACTCTGCGGCAAACAGTGATCGTTCAAAGATGGAGTGCATGCGAGCAGTTACATATACCGAATTTTTTCGGTGGCCATAGCGAAGAGGCTCCACCCGTTCCCATTCCGAACACGGAAGTTAAGCTCTTCAGCGCCGATGGTACTGCATGGGAGACTATGTGGGAGAGTAGGTCGCCGCCGTCTTCTCTTTAAAGCCCGTAATCAGTTAAGCTGATTACGGGCTTTTTTTTGTTTTTTTTTTCATCGGTTAGAGGTGAGGTGTTTAACAAAAATTCTCTCAGTCATCGAAAGTTGAAAATTGCTTTGGCGTTGCAGCAATTTCGGTTGTATGGGGCAGGCCATGCCCGCGACCTTGGACTCGATGAAAAGTAAGCGCCCAATGAACCCCTTCTTTTCAGCCACCTCAAAACATGGTCATGTTTGCCAAAACTTTCAAAGGAGGCAATCGTGGACAGCAGCTATCCAAGGGACGGGGACTCAAAACTAAATTTCTGGCAAACGCATATCGCGGGTTGGGAAGCATCCCGCCTCAGCCAGCAGGTCTATTGCCGCAATAATAACCTGGCGGTGGCCACCTTTGGTTACTGGCGGCGCAAACTTAAGCAGAAGAGTGGAGCAGCTGACAAGCCCTGCTTTTATCCACTGGCAGTTGCTTCGCTGCGCCAAACACCAGATCCCCCAAAGGATGAACAACCTTTTCGGCTGTACCTCGCTGGCAATCGATTTGTTATTGAGATTCACAATGAATTTTCTTCTGCGACGCTTCAGGAGCTTATCCGTACTCTGGAGCGAGTATGATCCGGAGCAAACTGGAGAACGTCAATCTGTACCTTGCCGTTGGTGCAACTGATATGCGTAAATCGATCAACGGCCTGTCGATGCTTGTCGAAGAACAATTTGAACTCGATCTCTTCACGGGCAACGTCTTTGCCTTTTGCAACCGGCGACGCGATCTGGTGAAAATTCTTTACTGGGATGTAAACGGTTTCTTCGTATGGCTGAAACGTCTGGAGGCTGATTATTTCCGCTGGCCGGTGAACAGGAGGTCATGGAAGTCAGCAGTTCTGCTTTGAACTGGCTTCTGCATGGACTGGATTTGCAGCAGGCGCATCGTCCCTTGATCTTTGACATAGTTTCTTGATAAAAATATTTATCTATCTGATTTTACAGGTTTAATACTAGGTGATTCGTGGTAAAATGCCGCCATTAAAGTGGATATAACCTCATTGCCCGATAATCTGAAGCAGCTTAAAGAAATCATCGCTGATATGGCGATTGAGCAGAATCGGTATCTCCAGGAAAACGATCTGTTACGTGAGCGGGTACGTTTGCTCTAAGCCAAGCTCTTCGGTAAAAAAAGCGAAAAGCATGTTGCTGACGGGCAGAATCCGCAGTTGCCGCTATTTGACATGCCTGAACCGGAAAATATAGAACCGGAAAAGGAAACAGTTGCGATCGAGGCGCATCAACGGCAGAAACGCGGTAGAAAGGCTTTGCCCAAAGATTTGCCACGGGTTGAAGTTATCCATGATATCGATGAGAGTAAGAAAGTCTGTGGTTGCGGCACTCACTTAAGCAGGATCGGCGAGGAAGTCAGTGAGAAACTCGACATCATTCCTGCTGTTATTCGAGTTATTTGCCATATCCGCCCTAAATATGCCTGCCGCCACTGTGAAGGCCTGGGAACACAAGGCGCAACAGTGAAGATCGCACTACCACCCAAACAGATAATTCCAAAAGGCATCGCCACCGCAGGACTTCTGGCGCACATCTTGACCGCCAAGTTTTGTGATGCACTCCCCTTTTATCCCCAGGAAAATCAGTTTACTCGCCTTGGAGCTGAAGTAAACCGAGCAACCATGTGCAACTGGGCCATGCATGCCTCCGAGGCCTGCCAACCTGCACTGGAGTTACTGCATAGGGAAATCCGATCTGGCCCGTTACTCTGTATGGATGAAACAACAGTACAAGTCCTTAAGGAACCTAGCCGTGATCCAACAACAAAATCCTACATGTGGGTTTGTCGCGGCGGTCTGCCCGGTAAAGAAGGGGTAATGTATCGATATTCACCGACCCGTTCGGCAGAAGTAGCTAAAGAATTGAGCCAAGGCTATGCAGGCGTGGTGCAAACGGATGGCTATGCAGGTTACCCCTACAACGCAATTTACCAAAACACTGCTTGATTTTTCCCAGGCCTACCTGCTATCCTGTTCGAAACTCAAACAGAAGGTAAGCTATGTTGCCAGATATTCGTCAAAACGACTACTTGTATGCTATTCCGAAATTCGAGTTGGACAGAAGTGACGTAACTGGATTGCTCACTGAACTTAAAGGATTTCATGAACATTTTTCCGATTGTTTCCTTCGGAGTGAACTGCGAGATAACTTTTTTCGATACATGGCCGGACAATTCAGCCAACTTGAGCGTAAATCCATCGAACCCATTGCATTCGCGGTTGAAGGGGGCAAGGTCAGGGCAATGCAACGCTTCATATCCGATGCTCGCTGGGATGACGAGCGAATATTGGACAAATATCGTAGTCTAATTAATGAAGATATGGGGCACCCTTACGGCGCAATCGTTTTTGACGAAAGTGGTTTTGTGAAAAAAGGCAACGACTCTATTGGTGTTGCTCGGCAATACTGCGGCACCATCGGTAAGGTCGATAATTGTCAAGTCGGTGTTTTTGCCGCTTACACATCCCCCTATGGCTACACTCTTGTTGATAAACGTCTTTATATACCTGAGCACTGGTTCGCGGACGAGCATTCCTTAAAACGAAAAAAATGTGATCTTCCCGATGAAATAACGTTTAAGACCAAACCACAATTGGCGGTTGAGATGCTTGGTGAGATTACCTCCAATCAGCAACTTCCATTTCGTTACATTCTTGCTGATTCTGTCTACGCAACCAATCCGGAGTTTATTGAGGCGGCAGAAGCCATTACAGGCGTGACTTACCTGGGGCAAGCACCAGAGCAAAAAGGTCCTGGTAGACAGCACAAAAGAGCCGATCTCTTTCAAAACGCTCGCCTGTAGCACCAACGACTATTTTTGGTACCGAAGAAAGGTCTCTGAGGGGACCAAGGGCCCCATTGAGTATGAATTCACAAAACGACGGATCGTCCTTGCTCGCCAGGGGCTTCCCGTTAAGACCATCTGGCTGCTTGTGCGAAGAACTTAGGAAAAAGATCCTCAATATTCGTATTTTATTTCAAATGCGCCGGTCAGTACCAAGCTGGAAAAATTTGTTTGGTTAAGCGGCCTGCGGTGGTCCATAGAGCAATGCTTTGAAGAAACCAAGACGGAACTGGGAGTGGATCAATATGAGGTGAGAAAATTTCCAGGGTGGCACCACCATATTTTGACTTGCATGCTTGCTCATTATTTTCTCTGGCACCTCAAAATCAGATTGGGAAAAAAAGCTCCAGCTATTACGCCATCGCAGCTTAGATTGCTACTTCGAGCAATCTTGCCGATGAGAACAATGAATATTGAAACAGCAATTTGGCTTATCCAATGGATTCAGCTTCGAAATCATCGGTCCTACCTTGCTCATAGGAGGAAGAGGATAAACGAACCTGATTCTACGCGTTAAATTGCGTTGTAGGCTTAATCCGCTTTTAACCTGAGCATCAGCATGAGTGAGCCAGAATCGGCTGCCACCACCAAAGGGTGAAGATTGGTATTTTTTCATCGCGCTCTCCTTGAGTTGATCGGGAGATCAACTTGACAGAATAGCTCGAAGAAAAATAGGTGCGGTAGAATTCGCGCTTACGATGAAAAGGAGGTAGAGGGGCACCAAAATGGCCTGAGGCGATCCCTGAACATTGTTGTTGGGGGGCGTGCCTCACCTACAGGTTTGGTTGAGTGGGAACGCCACGTCGTGCGGTTGTTTCTTTGTAGTCCGTACAACGATGTCGCGAAAAGGGAAGAGGCCCGAAGAGCAATTCAGCTTTATTTGGAATTTTTAATTCCTGGTAGAGATGGTCTCAGTCACGCCAGGCAATCTGAACTGGGCGAGAAAACCTCAGTCATCAGGAAGAAATATAGCAAGCATACTAACTGCAAAAGTACGCTACCTGTTGAGATTGAAGCCTCTCCACCAGAGAGAACTGCCAAAGAGCATGGGTGCTCCTGGGAGGCTGAATTTGCTGGTTTTGAGAATACCATTAGGATGCGTCATTACTCTGACAAAACCCTCAAGTCGTACAGAAAATATATCAGGGGTTTTCAAACGCATACAAAATCCCTGCATCCTGATCAATTATCAGCAGAACATGTGAAAGAGTATCTCCCCCACCTTGCCGTCAATAAAAAGGTGTCGGCCTCAACCCAGAACCTGGCTTTCAATTCCCTTCTCTTTTTTTTTAGACACGTACCCAACCGTGACTTTGGCATCATTGATGGAGTTGTGCGCGCCAAGAAAAGACCATACATTCCTGTGGTGTTATCACGGGCTGAAATCGATCAAATATCTGATTCAATTGCTGAATCGTATCTGCTTATTGTAAAGCTACTGTACGGTTGCGGATTACGTCTGTTTGAGTGTTTATCGTTACGTGTTAACTGCCTGAACCTTGAAGAAGGTATTCTCACCATCCATGACGGAAAAGGAAAAAAAGATAGCACCGTCCCTTTGCCTGAAAGTCTGCATGCAGACCTGCGAGGGCAGTTGGATAGAGCGTATGATCAGCATAAAAAGGATGTAGCCGTTGGATATGATGGAGTTTTTTTTGATGCCTATGAAAGAAAATCAAAGAATGCCGCGTGTCAATTTATCTGGCAATGGTTGTTTCCCGCTTACAAGCTCACGAAGGTAAAGGAAACTGGAGAGGTGAGACGCTTCCATATCCATGAACGCCATGTTCAGCGGGCGATTCGACGGGCTGTGGAAAAAGCTTGTCTGACTAAAAGAGTCACGGCACACACCTTCCGGCACAGTTTTGCGAGTCATCTTCTTCAAGCGAATTACGATATTCGATCCATTCAGGAATTGCTTGGACATAGCGATGTAAGGACAACCATGATCTACACGCACACTGTAAAAAATAGGACCAAGAAGGAGGCAAAGAGCCTTCTTTATTTTTAGAATCTTCTTTGCCTGCAGTGTTGTGTAAGTTGATGTCTTTGTGAACAGTATCTTGTATCATAAAAAAGTGCTCAATCAACAGTGAGTCTTGTTGTGGCTATGGTCTGCAACAAATACTGAAGCTGATCTTCGGTGGTAATCAAAAAACAAAAAAAGCGCCTGACCAAATCTGATCAAGCGCCTTCCAAATCCAATATTTCAACTCCAACCTTATACCGGTCGTATCTCTACCTTCCCGCTCAGGAAATCCTTCACCTCTCCAATGGGTACTTCTTTCCTGTGAAAGATACCTGCCGCCAGGGCGGCCTCAGCAGGCGTCTTTTCAAACACCTCCAGGAAATGCTCATCACAACCAGCACCACTTGAGGCAATCACCGGGATAGTCACCGCCGCCCGTACCGCATTGATCAGTTCGATGTCAAAGCCGGAATTAGTGCCGTCCTTATCGATGCAGTTCAGAAGAATCTCACCCGCCCCCAGTTGCTCACAGACTTTAGCCAGGGTGACCGCATCCACCGGACGTCCTTCACGACCGCCTTTGATGGTGCACTGGTACCAGCAATACCGCTCACCGTTAGGGCCAGGTATCTCGGTTTTTATCACCTGCTGGGGGACAGCATCTGCTGAGTCGACATAGACACGGCGGGGATCGATAGAGATTACAACGGCCTGGTTGCCGTAGACCCGAGCGATCTGCTCAATCGAGCTCAGGCCCGTGGCCTTGCCGGTTTTGAGGACCTCTTCAACGATGAGGACCGCGTCTGAGCCTATGGAAATTTTATCGGCACCGGAGCGGAAGTACTGGGAGGCCACCTCAAGGGCACTATAAAAGCGACCGTTGCAGTCGGTGAAATCTCGAATCCCACCTCCAATGGTCAGGGGGACAAAGACATTTTTTGAGGTTTTTTCTAAAACCTCAAGCATGGGCATGTCTTCCAAAGGGAAGTCACGGAAGCCGGTGATGTTGAGGAAGGTGACCTCGTCGGCTCCCTGCTCGTAGTATTCCCCCGCCAGTTCGACAGGTTTGCCCAGGTTGCGCACGGTGCCTTCTTCGCGTACATCATACTGATCGCCCTTGGTGACCACTAGATCACCCCGGTCGTTGGTGCGGACGTCCAGGCAGGCAATGATACGTTTGGCAATTTGTGTGGTCTGGGGACAGGCGGCCGGGATCACTGCTTCCTGGGTCTCGGAGAGAAAGTTTTCCAGCAGTTTCAATCCGGCCTTGCCGCTTTTTTCCGGATGGAACTGGGTTGCCACCATGGCGCCGCGCTGAATAGCGCTGACATACTCGTAGCCGTAATCAGTGGTGGTAAGCACGTCGTCCTTGGAGTCGGTTGCGACATGATAGGAATGGACAAAGTAAAACTTTTCATTGCCCTGCAACCCGTGAAACAGGGGAGAGGGCTGGTGCACCTTGATGCCGTTCCAGCCGATCTGGGGGACGGCAAGATCACAGGTGAAGCGTTGGACCTTGCCCGGCAAGATGCCCAGCCCCGGTTCCTCGGGGGCCTCTTCACTGGAGGCAAAAAGCGCCTGGAGAGCGACACAGATCCCAAAAAAAGGTTTACCTGAGTGGAGGTACTCAATAAGCGGATCACGCAGTCCCTTTTCGCGAAGGGTGCGCATGAGGGCGCCAAAGTTGCCCACACCAGGAAAAACAAGACGTTCGGCGCGCTGGATATCCGCACCACTATTGACCAGAACCACGGTTTCGCCCAACCGTTCGATGGCATTTATCACCGATCGAACATTGCCGGCACCGTAATCAAGCAGTGTAATCATGGTTTTTTCTTATTCGAAGGCTTGCAAGGAGAGAAGAGAAACAGTACAAGATCAATCGTGTTCCTCGGCCGTATTTCTGCGGGATTCCCGCACCACTCCTGAAATCAGAATTTTCGGGTGGCTTGGAGGACACTTTTTATCTCCATCGAGCCACGCCTGAGTCCATTATTGGCCGGAAAAGCTGATTTGTAGTGGAGTTTCCGGTTCAAGTCAAGATCAATTCCAAAATCGTTGTTATGCAAGCCATTGTTCTCGCCGCCGGGTTTGGAACCCGACTCCGGCCGTATACTCATTTACGCCCCAAACCTCTGTTTCCGGTGGCCAATCAAATGTTGCTTCACCGTTTACTGGGGCAGCTAGCTGCCTGTGAATGCTGGCCGGTGGTGGTGAATGCCCATTACTTGCCCGAGCAGATCGAGGCCGCGCTTGCCGAGTATCCCAATGTGGAGCTGCAGGTCGAGCCTGAAATTTTGGGGACAGGCGGCGCCTTGCGCAAAGCCCTTGATTCGATGAACAATGAGCCCATCCTGGTGATGAATGGCGATCTCTACCATGAGATCGACCCCGAGTGGGTCTATCACCGTCATCTGCTCTCTAAAAATGATGTCACCATGGCTCTGCACGACTATCCCCGCTTTAATACGGTGCAGGTGGGGGGCGATCGGGTCCTTGGCTTTGCCGAGGCTGCCCAGGAAAACTGCCTGGCCTTCACCGGCATTCATGTGGTTGATCCCGAGGTGCTTGAGCGCATCACCGTGGGCAAGTTTCACCATATTATCAATCTCTACCAGGAATTGGCCCGGGAAGACCGCATCGGCTACTGCCGCACCGATTCCGCCTTCTGGTATGATATTGGCACGCCAGAGGATTATTTGCAGCTGCATAGCCGCATATTGGAGCCTCTGGGCGAATGGGAGATCGCATCGACAGCCAGGGTTGCCCCAGATGCCCAGCTGAGCGGTTGGGGCTGTGTTGGTGACAACACCGTTCTCGGTGCAGGCACGGTCCTGCATAACTGCGTGGTCTGGTCCGGTGCGCAGGTACCCGCTGGTGCGATGGTGGAGGGGGCAATTATTACGGGAGATGCGGCGGTGGATAAAGCGCTCTGGCAGGAACCAATCGTATGACTCCCGCCCAACTCATAGAACGTGTGCTGGCTTCACTGGGACAGGAGACTGATTGGGAACCTGCACAGCTGCAGCTGGAAGCGCTGGTCCCCGATGGTTCCAGGCGCCGTTTTTTTCGTGTTCAGGATGGAACGCACTCCATGTTGGCTGTTTTGCCGCCGGAAAACGACGCGCCCGGCATGGATGAGGCGCGTGCCTTTCATGCCCTAGGGACACATCTGGAACAATGCGGTGCACCAACACCGCAGATCTTTGCCTTTGATCAGGCATCGGGGCTGGCGCTCTGTGAAGATCTGGGGCAAGAGCGGCTGTATGAGCGGGTGCAGGCCCAGGGGATCAAGGCATCGCTTCCTTTCTATGAACAGGCGGTGCAACAGTTGGCGCAGATGCAGGTACGGGCAGCCCAGGGCTTTCAGGCCAGCTGGTGCTGGGATACACCGGTCTATGATCAGGAACTGATGCTCGCGCGGGAATCCGGCTATTTTTTGCAGGCCTGTTGTACGGATCTTTTAGGGATTGCCTTTGATCGGGTGGAACTGGAAGCAAGCTGTAGGCAGCTGGCCCGTGATGCCGCCCAGGCCCCAACCGGTTATTTTCTCCATCGGGATTTCCAGAGCCGCAATATCATGATCTGCAACGAGCAGGTGCGCTTTATTGATTTTCAGGGAGGACGTTTAGGACCACTGGGCTATGATCTGGCTTCGCTTTTGATCGACCCCTATATCCAATTGCCCCAGGAAGCGCAGGAGCATCTTCTTGGTGTATATCTCAATGCCCTTGCAGCGGTGAGCGAGTACGATCCCGCGCAGTTTCGCCATGAGTATGTACTTTTAGCGCTCCAACGTAATCTGCAGATTCTTGGCGCCTTTGCCTTTTTGAGCAAGGTTCGCAAGAAAAGGTTTTTTGCGCAATTTCTTTCACCGGCCTTGAACTCCCTGCGGGGTCTGCTTGCCAAACCCGAAGCCGCCGAGTATGCTGCCTTAAAGGATATATGTGAGCAATGTCGCCAAAAATTAAACGATCTGAACCTTGCTGAGCGTTAAATTCGAGCAGGTTTCGAGCTGCATCCTCTGGTGGTGCGAACGTCTCTGACGCGGCCTCTATCCGCGATTATTAATGGATACAACTCAAACCAGAACGATGATTTGAGAGTATCTGGGAAAAAATATTTTTATGAGTAATGAAAACGCAACTCTGGTTGCCCTCATCGGTCGCCCCAATGTGGGGAAATCCACCCTGTTTAACCGTATGGTCAAACGTCGTGATGCCCTGGTCGATCCGACCCCGGGCGTTACCCGTGACCGTCATTATGCCCGTGTCACCTGGGAGGACCACCCTTTTGTCCTGGTCGATACCGGTGGTATTGATACCGAGGACGGCACCATTAACAACCATATCCGCAACCAGGCCCTGCTGGCCCTGGATGAGGCGGATGTCATCTTTTTTCTCATGGATGGGCGGGAAGGACTCACTCCCAGCGATCATGAGATTGTCAATATTCTGCGTAAAACCGAGAAAGAAGTCTTTTTCATCGTGAATAAGATTGATAGCCCCGAAATAGAAGATAGCCTGCTGGCACCATTTTGGGAGCTGGGGGTGGAGCAACTCTGGGCGCTTTCCGGTGACCACGGCTACGGCTATAAAACCCTGATGGAGGCCTTGGTACCCCATCTGGAGAAGTCGGAGCTGGAAATGGATCTGCCGGAAAACACGATGCGTATCGCTTTTCTTGGCCGTCCCAACGTGGGCAAGTCTTCCATGGTCAATGCGATCATTGGCCAGGATCGTATGGTGGTCTCCAACATTGCCGGGACGACCCGAGACTCTGTCGATACATTGGTGAGCAAAGATCAGTACAACTACCTGCTCATCGATACCGCAGGGATTCGTCGCCGGGGCAAGACCAAGGATAAGCTGGAAAAGTTTTCTGTACTCAAAGCGCTCAAGGCCATCGGGCGTTGCGATATCGCTCTGGTGGTGCTCGATGCCAGCGAGGGTATTACCGAGCAGGACACCAAGGTAATCAGTTACACCCAGGATCAGGGGCGGGCTTTGATTATCCTCATTAATAAATGGGATCTGATTGCTGATGACAAAAAGCGGCAGGAACAGCTCATGGAGGAAGTGAGCAGGGCGCTGAAGTTTATCCCCTTTGCTCCCATTCTCAAGGTTTCAGCCCTGACTGGTAAAGGGATTAAGCGGCTTTTTCCCGAGATTGGTAAGGTTCACCGTCAGTTTCATCAACGTTTTCCCACCTCGGCGCTCAACCGTCTCTTGGCCGAGGCGGTGGAACGGCACGAGCCGCCCTATTATCATGGCCGCAGGCTCAAATTTTACTACACTGCCCAGCTGGGAACGGCGCCACCCTTTTTTGCGGTGGTTTCCAATGATCCCAAGGGAATTCATTTTTCCTACCAGCGCTATCTCACCAACTGCTTTCGTGATGGATTGGGATTGGATCGGGTTCCGGTCCAGTTGATGTTTAAACAGCGGAAGGGGCGTAAAAAGAAATAACACTTTAGTTTACCACTCCTCACTAAAGCGGGTCACCGTATACTGAAGATCGGTGATCATATCGTGGTAATTTTCGGGGCAGCTACCGCTTATACACTGTTTTTCCAAGGTGTAAGCGGTTTCTGCCAGATCCAGCAGGCCGATATTGAGTAAGGCGCCCTTGACCGCATGGCTGGCCTTGCCCAGTTGTTCTGTATCGCCGATAGCTGCGAGCTCTGCCAGCCGGTTCATATGGGTATGCAGGGTAGCCAGGAACACCGGGATCATGGATTCGATTTTCTCGTCATTGAGGAGATAGGCGGTTTTGAGATGTTCCTTGACGGTTTGTCGGTAGGCTTGTGCATTCATGCTTGAACGTCCTCTTGCAAGAAAAATTCTTAGAAACTCCTCTGCCCAGCCAGCATAGAGTATTTCCCCCTCCAAAGCAAGCCATGGCGTCTCATAATTCCCAACTCCATCCCCTGGAATATACGATCAAGCAGCTTCTTGTTGCGCAGAATCTGCTGCACAAGGGGCAGAGCCTGCTGGTTGGCGTTTCTGCAGGGCCTGACTCCATGGCTCTTCTCCATATTCTGGCAGCATTGAGTCCACAATTGAACCTGCGTTTGGTTGCCGCCTATATTGATCACAGGATCCGGCCAAGCGAGACTGGCGCCGAGTGGGACTGCGTGCAGACGGCTGCCGCTCGTTTGGGCTGTACTGCTGTCAAAGCGACGGTACATGTGCGTGAGCATGCCAAACAAAAGGGACAGTCTCTTGAGCAGGCGGCCCGGGAGTTACGTTACCAGGCCTTTACCGAGCTGGCAAAACAATGGAACACCGAGTTACTTGCAGTTGCTCATACCGCAGATGATCAGGCAGAAGAAGTGTTGCTCCGACTTTTTCGGGGCGGCGGTCTGCGAGCATTATCAGGTATGCGGTATCGCACCGGTACCACACTCCGACCGCTTTTAGATGTGCGCAAAGAGGTCTTGCTGAGCTACCTTGACGAGCAGGCTGTGGCCTACTGTCAGGATTCCAGCAACGATGATCGACAATTTCTTCGGAACCGGGTTCGGTTGGAGCTTTTCCCCCTTCTGGAGCGCGAGTATGATCCCGGTATTCGCCAGGCATTGCTGAAAACTGCAGCGAATCTTCAGCAGGATGAGGATCTTCTGGCATCACTTGTCGAGGAGTGCTGGCAAAAGGTTGTACGTCTGTCCCGGGAGGACAGATTGGCCTTGCCTCTGGCTGAACTGAGTCGTTCCCCTTTTAAAGAGTTCCATTCGGCGTTGCAACGACGCCTGATGGAAAAGCTTCTCTGGGAGATGGACAATACCGCTCGCTATGAACAGATCCTCGCTCTCTGTACCCTGGCCATACAGGGGAGAAAAGGACAGGAGTTGCACCTGGCCAAAGGGCTACGTGTCCAGGTGCAGCGCGAATATCTATGCTTCTCCTATCCCCAGGGGCGTGGCTCTCTCCGGGGCCGTCTGTAACATCTTCAAAAAGTTTGTTCTCTGCTTTTCACTCGACAATTCCGTCGAGCTCCGTGGGGCAATTGTCGATATGCGTCTTGGATTCTTTTTTGGCTTCGTTTTGTAAAATCTTGAATTATATACAAAAAATTAAAAAAACGCTCCTTGGCATGGTTGTTGATATATACAAGGCAAAGACACGGTTGATCCCAAGAATGGGATCAGCAATAATCACCCAACCAAGCGAGGTATAGTATGAAATCCCTGAAAAAAACTCTGATCGTTCTTGGCGCTTTGATGATGGTTGCCACCGCCGCCTGGGCTGTGGATTACTCCAAGATGTCCAATGATGAACTGAGCAGCTATCGCGGTCAGCTCTACAATGCCACCCAGGACGAATGGCACGCCTTTCACACCGAGTGGTGGAAACGGTTAAGCGAGATGGGACCACAGGAGCGAGAAAAATACATGGGCCCCGGTATGATGAAACGTGTCATGGGGCAAGGATACGGCATGGGGCAAGGCATGGGACAGAATATGGGCAAAGGCATGGGAAAAGGACGAGGCTACGGTCATCATGGCTGCTACCGTCCCTGCTGGAATAACACCAACGGTCCTGCAACTCCACCGGCTGCACAGCAGTAATGCACGTATAGAAAGTGATAACAGCGCCATCAACCTTTTGGGTTGGTGGCGTTGTGAAGTGTCCCAGATGCAGATTATTGGCAGCAAATCCGCAGCGACTTCTGCATTTGCAGGAGTCGAGCCTTGACCGCGACTCTAGCTGGCATAGAGTGCCGCACTTGCCAGTTTTTTTATCCTTGCTTCATTTCTGATCAGAGGTAGTGGCTCACTTCTCCGTCAGGGGAATACGCTGTCGCGGGCATGGCCACGCTCCTACAACTCTTGCTCTCCGCTGCTTCCTCAACGAAGGGTACGCTGCATTTTTTAACTTTCATTCGTCTCCCCAAAAAAGAAACATCACAGTTTCAAATTCTTGTTAATCCCCAACTTTTCCATCTTATAGCGGAGCACCCGTTCACTGATTCCCAGGGACTCTGCCGCATGGGTTTGCACGCCGTTGTTCTTTTCCAGGGCGTCCATGAGCATCTGCCGCTCAAGCTCAGCCAGCTTGTGGTTCAAATCACCATTTTCTGACTCCGGTCCCCGGTAATCACGTATCTCCGGCGGAAGATCCCGCAGGCCGATTTGCGCTGAACGGGCCAGGGTTACCGTCCTCTGAAGGATATGTTCCAACTCTCTGATATTTCCTGGAAAGTGGTACTTGGTGAGTTGCTGCAGGGCCTGGTCATCGAAACGAGCGTCACTATCATATTTTGCCAGAAGAAACTCAATCAGGGCCGGAATATCTTCCTTACGCTGCCGTAGTGGTGGAATATCAATGGTGATGACGTTGAGGCGAAAGTAAAGATCCTCGCGAAATTTTCCTTCAAGAGACATAGCCTTTAAATCGCGGTTGGTCGCAGCAACAATGCGTACGTCCACCGGGAATTGTTGCTCACCTCCAACCCGGGTGATGGTTTTTTCCTGCAGAGCACGAAGGAGTTTTGCCTGCACCGCCAGGGGCAGTTCGCCGACCTCATCAAGAAAGAGGGTCCCTTGGTTCGCCTGTTCAAAGACTCCCCGCCGTCGGTTGGCGGCTCCAGTGAATGCGCCTTTTTCATGGCCAAAGAGTTCTGATTCAAAGAGCCCCTCCGGCACAGCCGCGCAGTTGAGCGGAATAAAAGGTTTGTCGTTTCGTGGACTGAGCTGATGGATCAAACGGGCGATCAAGTCTTTGCCGGTTCCGGTCTCGCCATTGATGAGTACCGTCCAGGGACTTGGGGCGGCCCGCAGCGCCAGAGAAAGGACCTGCTGCATGGCGGTGCTGGTGGCAATCATGCGTACGGGTAAGCCGTTTGCATCAATGGACTCTTCCACCTGAACCACATCTTCATTGATCAAGATTGCATCTTCAATGGAGCGTATCTTGGTGAGGAGCGTCTCCAGGTCAACGGGTTTTTCCAGAAAATCGTCTGCCCCCAGCTGCATGACACGGACGGCTGTGTCCACGGCACCAAAGGCGGTAATCATAATGACACGGGAGAGTGGATTGATTTCCTTGATTCGGGCAAGGACTGCATCCCCCATGAGATCAGGCATCCTGTGATCAAGCAGAACAAGATCCACAGGCTGCTGCAGAAACTGGTCAATGGCTTCTTGACCGCTACCTGCTTCAATCACTAAGAAGCCTTGCTTTTCAAGAAAACCACCAAGTAATTTGCGTTGAAGGGCTTCATCATCAACTATCAATATGCGCATGACTCTGCTCCAGGTCTTGGCTCCACATGTGTAGCTTCGGTTTACCCTTGAGTGCAGGGAAGAATAAGTTGAATGGTGAGTTCATTTTTTAGAAAATCCGGTACAAGCTCAAGGCTGCCCCCATGGGCCTCGGCAATCTTATGACACAGGGCCAGTCCCAGGCCGGTGCCGCGGGTTTTGGTGGTGAAGTAGGGCTCACCCAGGCGGGCTGTCTCCTCGGGGCTTAACATAAAACCACCACTGGTAAGATTGAGCTGCCATACGGTGTCACGCTGCAGCCATTGGAGCCGGATAAAGCCACCTGTGAGTTGGGCCTCAATGGCATTACGCAGCAGATTTTCGACCAGTTCGGCCAGCAGGTCCACATCCGCGTGCAGACTCAGAGGTGGGCCTGGTAGGAAATCAAGCTTTATGGACTGGTCATCCATCTGCTGCTGGTAGAGAAGGAGGACACGCTCGATAATGTGCCGGGGATCGGTTTGTTCGATTCTGGGCACCAGTGGGCGAGTAAAGCGCTGCAGTTCAGTAATGATATATCCGGCTCGGCGAACCGATTCTTTCATAGCAGCGATAAGTTGCTGCTGATCAGCGGTAAGCTCATCAGATTCCAGAACAATGCGCTGCAGTCCCATATTGATGGCATTGAGAGGGTTACGGACCTCATGAGCAATAGTGGCGGTGGCACGGCCCAAGGCAGCGGCCTCATGTTCTTTTGCCAGCAGGTGGTCATAGTGCCGGGTACGTTCCAGGTCGCGCTGTTGTACCCGATAGAGAACCCAGGAGAAAAAGATCCCTAAGCCCAGAAGCAGGCAGGTAAAAAAGAGGAACTGGCGTTGCAACTGATGGACACGGTGGTGATGGTTGGTCGCGTCCAAGCCGAGCACTAACAAACCTCGCGAGGTTTCTAGGCGTACTTCTGCAACCATGCTCTTTTGCTCTTGCAGCAGACGAACAGGTAGGGGCTGCGCATCTGTTTTTCCTTGTTCCATGCGGAGGTACTCGATACCCGGTAGCTGAGTAAGGTTGTTCAAGAGAACAGCTAAACCCGATTTTTGCTGGAGGGTGAGAATGGTCGAGGCATCCATGCCTACCACAATACAGCCAATGGTGCTTGATTGTGCAGAGCTGTAGAGAACTCTCTGCCCAGCCTTGTCGTAGGTGAGCTCGGTTCCTGTTGGAGGGCATTGCGGTGGGGAATGTAACCAGTCAGTAGGGCCGCTTACGGTTATACCCGAGCGGGAGACCAGGCTTAAGCCCAGAAGTCCGGTCTCGCGGGCAAGAGCTTCAAGCTCTTCACCCTGCAGCGGGTCGACATCGTTGAGGTAGGCGACAAACCGGGCCTTGTCACCAAGAAAGTTGGCCACCAGGGTGTCTATGGTGGTGGTGGCCAGCTCTCCATTTTCCAGATTTTTTTCAATGATCGCCGCCATCATCTGTGCGCGGCTGCGGGTATTACGATAGAGATCTTTCTGAATGGCAAACATCTGCCAACCAAAAGCTCCAATGACCAGTGCGATGAGAACGCCAAATCCCAGAAGGTTCATAACCCAGGAGGGGAGGGAAAGGCGCTTGCTGCTCACTGCTGCGTCTCCCAAGCTTCATCTCCCTGTTGCCATCTATGATGGGGGCCAAGTTGGCCACCATGTCTTCGGCCATATCCCTTGCCTTTTCCCAGTCCCATTCTGCCGTGGCCTCTAGGATGGTCACGGCGGCACATACCCAGTCGGGCGCGAACGCCGGTGGGATCTTTTTTGTGATACTGCTGATGCAGTGCCTCTAGCTCGGCCGACTCGTTGTCCTGTTTGGCTGCAGGTTGCTGCACTTTGGGGAGTGAGTCCTGTACCGGTGTCGTCTGTTGCTCTTCTGGTGTTGCTGCACAAAGCATGTCCGGGCCAGCAAGTAGCAGGACGAGGAGCAGGAGAGCAAAAATTCGGTTAGGGAGTAGAGACAGCTTCATAGATGATCGTGTAGACAGATTGGGGATCAAGGCCATTTGCCGCTGCGATATCTTTGAGAGATTGATCCGCAGTTCCCACAATATTTTTTGCTTTGAGAGTAGTCAATACATGCTTTTGATCAAGACTATATTGGTCGCATATCGCCTGTAAACTTTTTCGCCCAATACCGGCTACAGGTTGTTCAGGCATTGCCTCGCCTGTTGCATCGGCTCCAGTCACCGGTCGCATGGCGTCAAAGATAGCCTTGGGAGTCAGGTTGTTTGCTTTGGCAATGGCCAGGATAGTCTGATCTGGGCCGGTGAAACTGATCTTGGCTTTGTTGAGCGCAGCCTGCATTGCAGCAAGATCCATGTCCGTGCGTGTGGCAAAAAGGCGTAAGGGGGAGAGCTCCGCATGTCCGTAAGGCGGCTCACCGTATTTGATTGAGGCCGCTTCCTTAAACGAAGAACCAAAATTTAAGATCGACTGAAAAGGGGGCAGTTCCAGCAGGGTTCCCGCAACAAACAATACATTGATCACCAGGGCAATGATCATGGTTGGAGCAAAAAGCTGTACCTTTTTAACCCGGTTCTTCAGATAGCTGAGAATGGGTTTCCAATTATAGAAGAGGTGAAGTAATCCTGCGAAAAGAAAAAGAAAGCCGCTGTTGGTATGGATATCGCCCCACTGGGTTTTACTGAGTCCCAGCCAGCGCCAGTCAGACCAATAGGCAACACGGCCCTCAGGAACAACAAAAAGAACCAGGCTGGTGAGTATCAGAATCAGAAAAGAGATAAGTAACGTAAGTGAGGTGATTTTACGAACAGTCATGGCATAGGCTCCTAAAGAGTAAATGCAAAGGTTGACCAACGAAGAATGTTTCACAGGTTGCACTTTGTGCTAGCAGTATACATGCCTAACCGATGAGTTTCCTGCTTTTTGTGCTGGCCGCACAAAGTTGACGAGAGATAGCGTAAATTGGTCGTTTTTTGTTTCTACGCGGTGCCTGGTGTGTGAGAGGAACTGTACCGTCATTCATTGGTGGAAGGTGAAATTCGACAACTTTGTCGAATGAGGCCACAACCCTGTCGAATCGGATTTTGCTTTGAGGCAAGCAACCCCTTGCAAAGAGGGAGAGAGTTCCCTATAAACAAAATAAGTTTAAAAATATCAGCTGAATCCGTGAACATGCCTTGGTAGAATCTTTTTGTTGTTCAGTGCCTACCAGCTGTCAAGGATTGAGCTGTCAATTAATTCCAGAGCCGATCAACACCAAAGGAGGTCGGAATGCAGGAAGTGTATCAGGATATAAGCGTGGAACGTCTGCGGGAATATATGTCCAGACGTCAGGAGAATGACTACGTTTTGGTCGATGTTCGCCAGCCCGATGAGTACTCACAGGGGCATATTCCCGGATCGGTGCTCATCCCTTTGGCGGAAATACCCAGTCGCTTGAATGAGCTCCCGGTGGACAAAGACGTTGTGGTGTATTGCCGTTCCGGCCATCGCTCCAAGGCGGCGGCACTCTTTATCTCTTCAAGGCCCTATGTTGCCGCGACCGTATTTAATATGGAAGGGGGAATTCTTGCCTGGAACGGGCACCTGCTGCCGGCAATTCCAAATCTGAAGGTCTATGACCTGGAGGGGACCGAACAAGAGATCCTCTATCGGGCCATGGACCTGGAAAAGGGGGCCGATCGGTTTTATACGGCCCTACGTGAGCGGTATCAAGCCGTTGATTGGGCGGAGAGCCTGACCGCCCTAGCTGGAGCAGAGGAAGCCCATGCGCATCTGATTTACCAGCAGTGGGCCAAGGGTGAAGTGGATCCCCCAAACTTTGAGGGGCTCTACGAATCACTGGCTGGGGATATTGTCGAGGGAGGCTATACCTGCGCGGCGCTTTTGGAAAGCCTTGAAGAGCAACCGCTGGAGCCCTGTCGGGCGACCCTTGAAATGGCTCTGACTGTTGAATACTCGGCCTATGATCTTTCTCGAAATATCGCCCATCGTTTACAGGGGACCCCTCTTGAGGCGATGTTTAATGCCATTGCCGAGGAAGAAAAAGCGCATATGCGTCTGGCCGCAGAAGCACTGCGGCTTTGTCCAACGCAGCCAGGGTGAGCGTTCCTTACTCGCTTTTACGCAGCACCCGCTTATTGTCTATCCTAATGGTCAGCTTGATTTTATCGAAGTACTCCAGCAGGGGAATGGAGAATTTACGGGTGAGCCCAGTGAGATCTTTAAAACGCTGGGCATCAATCTCTCCCTCATTGCGAATCACCTCGACCACATCTTTTTGAAGCTGGGCAATCGCAGGTGCGTGGAAAAAGAGGACTTCGCTCACTTTGATCAGCTCGCCCTTTTTGATCAGGAGGTCAAGGACCTGACGAATTTGCTTTTCGGGAAACTCGGTGAAGTCGGCCAGGACATCTTTGAGGATCGGGGGGGCTAAACCAGCCTCGGTATAGAGTGAGGATATTTTCTGTTCCATCTCCTGCTCATTGACTTGCAACTGCACCTCGTGACCACTCAGCTTGACCTCCGCTCCATCTTGTTCAATCAGCCCTTTTTTGTAGAGACCAGTGAGGAGGGAATGGAGCACACGCACATCCACCACCGGTCGCATCTGTGAACGGAGCTCTTCTTTGGCGACACCGTTTTTCAGTGGGTTGTTGTTATGAAATGTCTCAAGAAGGGCGAGAATCTGCTGGCTGAGCCCTTCGGCAACAGAGGCTGCTACCATGCGTTGGCTTTCAGAGTCGACCACCAGAATTTCCCCGGCTGAGATGGGGCGCTGGAGATGTTTTTTGAGTTTTTTACTAAAAATACCACTGCGAGCCGACATCTGTTCGGCTGTAATACCGGTGTAACCGCTCTCTTGGGCCAAAAGCAGCAGCTGTTGCTCGGTGTCGGCAGCCTCCAGCTCTTCAAAATAGCTGCGATTGAGCTCCCTATCTTTTTCCAGGGTACGCTTGCGTTTTTTGGGAGATGCCTTGAGCAGGGTACCGCCACCAATGGTCGTGATGGGTGAATAGCTGCGCACCACATAATGATCACCCGGCCAGACGGCCACCGGTTCTTGGAGGCGCAGCTGCACATGGGTGGTCTCGCCAGGGGCAAGGGCTTCACTCTCAAGCAAAATAATCCGACCGACTATTTCGCGGGTGCCGATATGGACGCGTATCTGGCTGCGGTTTTTCAGTTCTTTAGTTGCTGAACTCAGGTAGTGGAAGCTGGCATCGAGCAGGGTGGTGGCAATAAGACTTCCCGGAGTGGCTGCCATGTCCCCACGGTTGATCTCTTCCTTTTCAATGCCCTGGAGGTTGATTGCGGTGCGATGGCCCGCCTCGACAATGGTAACCTCTTCTCCGTGTACCTGAATGCCGCGAATCTTGGCGGTCAGGCCGCCGGGGTAAAACATCAACTCATCACCGGTCTCGATACGACCTGAAATGGAGGTACCGGTGATGATGGTACCAAAGCCTTTCATGGTGAAGACTCGATCAACAGCCATGCGAAAGGGACCGAATTCATCTTGAAAATGAATAGCTGCAACCTTGGCGTCCAGTACCTGTTTGATGGTGTCAAAGCCTTCGCCCGTGAGCGAATTCACCGCAACGATCGGCGCCTCGGCCAAAAAACTTTCCTGAAAGAATTCACGCACCTCCTCGGTGACCATCTCAAGCCAGTCTTCCTCGACCGTATCTTTTTTGGTAAGGACGATCAACCCGTCCTTGACACCAAGGAGCTTGCAAATCTCAAAATGCTCCTCAGTCTGCGGCATGATCCCTTCATCTGCCGCGATGACAAAAGCCACCAGATCCATGCCCGCGGCTCCGGCCACCATGTTGCGGATAAATTTTTCATGTCCCGGAACATCGACAATACCCAAGCGGTGCCCGCAGGGGAGATCAAGATAGGCAAAGCCCAACTCGATAGTAATGCCTCGTTTTTTCTCTTCTTTGAGACGGTCGGTTTCAATGCCGGTGAGGGTACGGATCAGGCTTGTTTTGCCGTGGTCAACATGACCTGCGGTGCCAAGAATTATTTCACGCATGGAAGCAATCTGCTGTATCGATTTTCGACCTTTGGCCACGTTTACATATCAAGATAGGGGTTGCTCTGGGCTTCGCGGGCAATAGTCGATTGTGAACCGCCATAGCCATGACCGGGCCAGACAATGGTATCGGGCGGCAGGATGAGTAACCGCTCTTTGATGGCGTCGATCATTTGGCGCATGGAGCCGCCGGGAAAATCGGTGCGGCCAACCGCTCCCACAAAGAGGGTATCGCCTGTGAAGAGATGGGGGGCGCTGTAGAGGCAGACTCCTCCGGGGGTGTGTCCGGGGGTATGGATAACCAGCAGCTTCTCATTGCCGATTTTGATGGTATCGCCATCCTTGATGATCAGATCGGCCGGGGGAGAGGGGGGTAATCCAAGTCCTGAAAAGTATTCTTTGATGCGGGGATCGCTGAAGTAGGTGACATCATCGCCATGGAGAACGATTTCCGCGCCGGTGGCCTCTTTCAGTCGACCATTCCCACAGTCGTGATCTGGATGACCATGGGTATTGATAATGTATTTGATTTCCAATCCCTCGCTGTTGCAGTAGTCCAGGATACGGTCTTCGTCACCGCCCGGGTCAATGACAGCGGCTTGTTTGGTTTGTTCGCAGGAAACGATATAACAGCAGACTCCCATCATGCCGACGGTGAGTTGTTTGACAAGCATGGTCATGATCCTATCTCTTTAAATTTCATTTGTTGTTCTCGTGAAAAGCACTGGAAAGAAAGGTACAGATAATGCTTTGCACGCGTTTGCAAATTTGGCAGGGAAGGTGAGCACGAAGCTGGAGAACCAGTAGAGAGAAGTTTTCTCTGCAGTCACGAGCATGACTGCAGAGAAAAGCGGGTTTTGATTATTTGGAACCGCAGCCTGAACAGCCGCAGCCACCGGCAAAGGGGTTCGCGGTCACCGGACCTGGAGGCAGACGTTGCTCAACCGCGCTAACCACGGTGTCAAAGGCTTTGACGGCAACGCTGTCTTCATCGGTGGACAGGTAGGGGGTACCGGAGTCACCGGCAATAACCACGCGCGGATCCATAGGCACCGCACCCAGGAAGGCCAGATCGAAATCACGAGCTGTCTGCTCGCCGCCACCCTTGCTAAAAATATCTACGGTCTCGCCACAATGGGGGCAGACAAAGCCAGACATGTTCTCCACGACGCCCACGATGGGCATCTCAACCGCCTTACAGAAGTTGATGGACTTGCGAACATCAGCCAAGGCGACGGCCTGGGGGGTAGTGACAACCACGGCCTGAACACCAGGGATGGTTTGGGCAACCGAGAGGGGCTCGTCGCCGGTACCAGGAGGGGCATCAACAATGAGGTAGTCCAACTCACCCCAATCCATATCGGCGACAAACTGACGGATAGCCTGAATTTTGAGCGGTCCACGCCAGATGATCGCGTCGTCGCGGTTTTTCATCATGTACTCAAGGGAAACGACTTTGAGATTCTCGCTGTATGCAAGTGGCGGAATCAGGTCGTCGGGATTTTCCGGAGCAATGAGCGAACCTTTCAGATCCAGCATGCGGCATACGTCCGGGCCGTGCAGGTCGACATCCATCAGACCAACTTTGTGCCCTTTTTTTGCCAGGCACAGTGCCAGGTTGACAGCGACGGTGGACTTGCCTACGCCACCCTTACCACTCATGACCAGGATTTTATTTTTAATCCGCCCCAGGGAACGGTTAATGGCGATATCCTGTTGTGCCAGTTTGGCATCACCAGAATTACAGCTGCCACCTTGATCGGAACTGCAGGAACCTCCACATGAACTGCTCATAATTGCCTCCAACTCTAAGAATGTGAAAAAAGGGATAGAACCCATGTGTGCTTAGTCCTGAATCCGTGACACAGCTGAGCGCTGAGCCATGGTCAATGCTTACAGATTCAGGTTTGTTTTCAGGATGGGGGAGCGAACTGGTCAACGGTCCTCTCTACAACAGCGGCCCCCAGAACTCGAACAACACGAGCCCGTCTGTTTGTAAGCTCTCGCCCGAATCTGGGGCCATAAGTGGTCACTGATTTGGCGAGATGGCATGAAAACATGGCGGGAACATAAGTTCAGAACAATTTGGGGCTATACTCTAATGTCGGTGTATTGAAAAGCAAATAAAAAATCTTCTTGCCTTCTCACTCCCGAGACCTGGCGTTTACCTGTGTTTTTGTTGATTTATGATTGCTCAACTATGTATAGTGCTTACCTGTACATGAATTCACCGATAAAGGTTGTACTTCCTTAAATATGAGAAAGACTAAGCCGGGTTGCATCCGGAATTGTATACGTTGGGGAGGAACTGATGGACCCTTTTAGTAAAAAACTGTTGAAAGAGCTGGAGCAGATGCAGCAGCATACGGGACGTATTCTGCGGACCATGTCGCTCCCGCGAATGATGTCAACCGATGGTGGTGGCTGGCAGCCGGCAGTGGATATTTATGAGGCTGAGGATTCGATCTATGTCCATGCCGAACTTGCTGGTGTTGTTACCGAGAGCTTGAAGGTAACAGTGGACGGGCAACGTATCAGCATTAGTGGGCTACGGCAGTTACCGGATCATCAATCGATTGCCTGTATCCACCAGCTCGAAATAGAGCTTGGAGCCTTTCAACGGACCCTGACTTTGCCTGCGGCAGTGGAGGTTGAAGCGGTAGAATCCACCTATGTCAACGGGATGCTCATGGTGACCCTGCCCAAACGCGTGCGAAAAGGTAAGGTGACAATCAGGATAACACCTGGAGAATGATATGGAAAACGAACAACAAGCCTCCCAGAAAAAACTTGATCCCTCGCAGCTGGAACTGCCGGAAAGTCTTCCCATCATGCCCCTGCACGGGTTTGTCTTTTACCCTGGTATGGGGTTTCCTTTGCAGGTCTCCAGTGAGACATCCAAAAAATTAATCGATGATGTGCTTTTGGGCGATCGTATGATGGGCATGGTGCCCAGTAATCGTCCTCAGGTTTCTGATGAAGATCTTCTTGGTCCCGAAGATCTGTATAAAGTTGGTGTCGTCGGTTATTTGCATAAATTGAACAAAGCCGAAGATGGAAGTTATCAGATTCTGGTCAGCGGGACGAAGAAGTTTGCAGTGAGTGAATTTTTCGGCTCGGCATCCTACCTTCAGGCCAAGGTGGCTGAAGTGCCGATGGAGGTCGTCGAAGATAAAAAAATAGAGGCGCTGCTCTTTAATATTCGAGCACAGTTTCAAAAATTGGTAAGCGGGACCGAATTGCCCCAGGAGTTGGTGGCAACGGTGAATACGCTGACCAATCCCTTTTATATTGCGTACCTGGTTTCCTCGCAGCTTAACCTGAAGTTGGAGATGGAGCAGGAGCTTCTTGAAATTACCCCATTGGAAGGTTTGCTGCATCGGGTGGCCCAGGAGTTAACCAAGCGGCTTGAAACCGTGGAGATGAGTAAAGAACTCCAGGCGTCCATGAAAAAAGATATGGACGAGCGGCAGCGTGAGTTTTTCCTGCGTCAGCAGCTTCAGGCTATTCGTAAGGAGCTGGGTGAAGGCGATGATGACAAGGTTGAGGTCAAAGAACTCAAAGATAAGGTCGCCGAAAAGCAGCTCACTCCTCAGGCCAAAAAGGTGGTTGATAAAGAGTTGACCCGGCTGGAGCGGATACCGCCTTCATCGCCGGAATACTCGGTTTCCCGAAACTATATCGACTGGATCCTTGATTTGCCTTGGATGGAGTCCACCACGGATACTCTGGATCTGAACCAGGCAGAGGATGATCTCAATCAGGATCATTATGGGCTGCAGAAAATCAAAAAACGGATCCTTGAATTTTTGGCGGTACGCAAGCTTAAAGAAGATATCCATGGCCCGATTCTTTGCTTTGTTGGCCCTCCTGGTGTGGGCAAGACCTCGCTGGGGCAGTCCATAGCCCGGACCATGAACCGTAAGTTTGTCCGTATTGCTTTAGGTGGCGTGCGGGATGAGGCAGAGGTTCGGGGGCATCGCCGAACCTATATCGGTGCTCTGCCTGGGCGGATCATCGAGAGTCTCAAACGGGCTGGTTCCAACAATCCGGTTTTCTTGCTGGATGAGATCGATAAGCTGGGCAGTGATTTTCGCGGTGACCCATCCTCTGCCCTGTTGGAGGTGTTGGATCCGGAACAGAACTCCACCTTTACCGACCATTACCTGGATATTGAGTTTGATCTCTCCAAGGTGATGTTTATCGCCACGGCCAACGTTCTGGACACTATCCCTGGGCCGCTTCGTGATCGTATGGAGGTTGTTCAGCTTTCCGGCTACACCATGCAGGAGAAGGTCGCCATTGCCAGCCGTTACTTGCTGCCCAAGCAGGTGGAGGCCCATGCTCTGCAGGAGGGGGATCTGGAGATGTCCAGCGAGACCCTGGAGGCCTTGATCAGCTCCTACACCCGTGAGGCTGGAGTGCGTAATCTGGAACGCGAGATTGCCGCCATCTGTCGAGGGACAGCGGCGGAGATCGCTCGTGGTCGTAGCGAAAAAATGGTGGTTACACCGGAGCGTCTCTATGATTTTCTGGGGCCGCAGCGTTTCTTCTCCGAGATGAAGGCGCGCAGTTGGGGGCCTGGTCTGGCAACCGGACTGGCCTGGACACCGGTTGGTGGACAGATTCTTTTTATCGAGACCTCGAAAATGAAGGGATGTGGAGGGCTGACCCTGACAGGTAAACTGGGGGATGTGATGAAGGAATCGGCAACAGCTGCTCTGACCTACATCAAGTCGCATGCGACTGATCTTGGAGTGGATGAGGACATCTTTTCAACCATTGACCTGCATGTCCATGTTCCAGAAGGAGCTATTCCTAAAGATGGTCCCTCGGCTGGAGTAGCCATGGTTTCCTCTTTGGTTTCGGTTATCCTTGGGCGCCCGGTGCGTCAGGATGTGGCCATGACCGGTGAGATTACCCTCCGTGGTGATGTGTTGCCGGTGGGTGGTATTGGAGAAAAGGTACTGGCAGCATTGCGTGCTGGTATTCGTGAACTCGCTTTACCACCATTGAATGAAAAGGATGTGCTCGAAATACCAGAAGATATTCGTGAAGGGGTTATATTTCATTACCCTCATACGATTAAAGAGGCACTGGAGTTTGTTATGGAAAAAGCTGAGGCGCAGGGCTGATGCTGGGCTGGTTTAAGAAAACATTCGGAAAAAATCAGCCCCAAGAGGAAGCGGCTCCTCTTGAGTCCCTTGGAGTCGATGAGGGGGAGGAGAAGGAACTTTCTGTTGATAGAGATCCCGTTGCGGAGCAAGTCAGAGAATCCTCTGGAGCCGAACCACTTGATGCAACGGCTCAGGAGCAACCTGTAGTTCAAGAAGCTGAGGCAACTGAAGAGGATACAAATCCACTGTTGCAGGTTTCTCCCCAACAGGCATTTTCCTTTACAGACGAGGGCGAGATACAAGATGCCGCTCCAGAGCCAGAGCCAGAGCCAGAGCCAGAGCCAGAGCCAGAGCCAGAGCCAATTGAGTCTGCTGTTGAAAGAGAGCAGGCAAGCTCTCCAGAGTCTCTACCAGAAGAAGTTGTGGCAGAATCGGCCGCTGAACGTTATCCCTCTACAGAGGAATTGACTCCTGAGGAAAATGTTCAGGACTCTGGAGCCGAAGGAAAAGAGGAGCAGAGTCCTTTAGCCGAGATTGAGGCGGCCGTCGACCAGGCACAAGAGACGAAAGGGGGAGCTCCTCTGGTACTTCGCGATGAAACCGGTGGAGAACGAGAGATTGTACCGGCGAGTCCGCTTGCGGAGAAGACTCAGGCTAAACCGGTTGCCAAGTCGATGTTTTCTCGGCTGCGTGATCGCTTGGGCAAGACCCGTGATGCCTTTGTTTATCGTATTGACAGTCTCTTTCTGGGCAAAAAAGAGATCGATCAGGACCTTTTTGATCAGCTGGAAGAAATTCTCATTACCGCCGATCTCGGTGTCGGCACCACGCTGGATTTAATAGATAGAGCTCGAAAAAAGGTCAAACGGGACCAGCTCAGCGACCCCCAGGCGCTGAAAAGTATCATTCGTGATGAAATTCTCACCTATATCAAGGCCTCTGAGCAACCTGCAGAGCTGGTTATGCCAGAAGATGGGCCGTTTGTCATTATGGTGGTGGGGGTCAACGGGGTCGGGAAAACAACAACGATTGGTAAGGTTGCAGCCAAATTTGCCCGTTCGGGACAATCGGTGCTGCTGGTTGCCGGTGATACCTTTCGTGCAGCAGCCATCAATCAGCTCCGTATCTGGGGAGAGCGTGTGGGGACTGAGGTTATAGCTCAAAAGCCCGGTGCTGATCCCTCATCCGTTGTGTATGATGGTATGGAATACGGTGCCGCCCATAACTACGATGTGGTGATTGTTGATACTGCAGGGCGACTGCATACCAGTATTAACTTGATGGAAGAACTCAAAAAAATCAAACGGGTCATCGGTAAAAAAATAGAAGGGGCCCCCCATGAGATCATGTTGGTCCTGGATGCAACCACCGGGCAGAATGGCATTGCCCAGGCAAAAATGTTTCATGAGGCCGTCGGTGTTAGTGGTTTAGCCCTGACCAAGCTTGACGGAACCGCCAAGGGTGGTATTGTGGCCAACGTCTGCCAAGAGCTCGGCATTCCGGTTCGTTTTATTGGTATCGGCGAACAGATTGACGATTTGCGAGATTTTGAGGCACGGGAATTCGTTGATGCGCTCTTTGCCGAGCAGGATCACTGACACACCTGGGGATTCTTCCCCCATCTTACTTCACTCACACTCGCAGCCGGTACAAAAGCCGGCTGCGATTTTGTATATAGACCACCATGGAATACAGACAACATAATCAACCCGGCTGTGGAGGCTGTCTGCTTCTGCTGGCCCTCTTTGCCTTATTGACTGGCGGTGCCCAGGGGCTGCTCAATCTCTTTGGTTTTCTTATTTATTCGGGCTTTGCTGGCATTCTTGTACTCATCGCCGCCTTCTGGGGATTCTCCTATTATGTCCGGCGTAAGGTCTCTACCTACGAGGCCTCTCAGAGCGAAAGCCATAATCGTTTCGTCTATCTTTTGGTCAATATTCTGGTGAAGATTGCCCAGGCAGATGGACATTTCACCCGTGCAGAGCTCAATGCCATTCTTAATTTTTTTCAGTACAACCTGCGCTACAATCAGGATCAAATGTACTGGGTCAAGCAGCTGACCAAGGAAGCTCGAGATAATACCACGGAGCTGCGTCAGCTTTTGGATGAGTTCCGAACGAGCTTTGCCTATGAGCCACGCTTAATCCTGCTTGAGCTGATTTATCAGATCATCTATACCAAGCAGCCCCCGCCCGAAAACGAACTGCGCATGGCCCGTGAGATTGCCCAGTTACTCCAGATATCGGCTTATGACCAGCGCACTATCGAATCAAAGTATCGCTATGGGCAGCGTCAGCAGGCAGCAAATACAGCCGGCCAGGAAGAGCAGTACTACGCTGTGCTCGGATTGGAGCCAGGGGCTGATTTTGCCGCGATTAAAAAGGCTTATCGCAAGCTTTCCATGCAGTATCATCCGGATAAGGTTGGCCATCTGGGCGAAGAGTTTAAAAAGGTAGCGGAAGAAAAAATGAAGGAAATCAACGTAGCCTATGGCTATTTTGAGAAAAAGATGAATTCGTAGCAGGCTCCTGTACGCTACCATTCTTTGTAAACGGGCAGAGTGCATGAACTGTAGGAGTGGGCCATGCCCGCGACAAACAGTACGTCAGTTGACAATTAACTGTCATCACATAATAAACCATCCCTAAAAAAGAGGCATGCTATGAGCGGTGTAGCTAAGAAGATGCAGACATTTGCGAAAAATTCCTCCTGGATTCGTAAAATGTTTGAGGAAGGCGCGAGAATGAAGGCAGAATTCGGCGCAGAGAATGTCTTTGATTTCAGCATCGGTAATCCTGATGTGCCTCCGCCTGCCAAGTTTTATACTGTTTTGCGGGAGTTAGCCCAGGACGAGCAACCGGGCATTCATGGCTATATGCCCAATGCAGGCTATCCTAAAACCCGTGAAGCTTTGGCAAAACGTCTGGGGGGCGAGCAGGGGGTAACCTTTGATATCAACGATATCCTCATGACCTGTGGCGCAGCTGGTGGCCTGAACGTCATTTTCAAGGCGCTGCTCAACCCCGGCGATGAGGTCATGATTCTCGCACCGTATTTTGTCGAGTATAATTTTTATATCGATAACCATGGTGGTGTGCCCAAGGTCGTTAACACGGATGAGAACTTTAACCTGGACCTGGGGGCTATTGAGGCGGGATTGAGTGAAAAGACCAAGGTGGTGTTGATCAATAACCCCAACAATCCCACCGGGCAGGTCTATCCCGCAGAAGCGCTCCAGGCTCTTGGAAAGTTGCTGGACCAGGCGGGGGAAAAATTCGGTACCTCCATCTACATGGTCTCCGATGAGCCCTACCGCAATATCGTCTTTGATGACACGGTGGTACCACCGCTGATGAATACCACGAAAAATGCGATCATCGCCTCCTCTTATTCAAAAGAGTTGTCCCTGCCGGGTGAGCGTATCGGTTATCTGGCTGTCCATCCCGAGATGCCAGAGAAAAACGAGGTGCTCGGCGCTTTGACGCTTGCGAACCGTATTCTCGGCTTTGTTAACGCTCCAGCCCTGATGCAACGGGCCGTGGCCCAGCTGCAGGATGTATCGGCCGACAACGCTATCTACGCCCGGAGGCTGGAGGTGTTTTGCAAGGTGCTGGACGAGGCAGGGATGAGCTATGTGCGTCCCAAGGGGGCTTTTTACCTCTTTCCGAAGACACCCATTGATGATGTTGAATTTTGCAAGATCCTGGCAGACAACAAGATTCTGGCTGTACCAGGTCGTGGTTTTGGTATGGCCGGATACATTCGCCTGGCCTTCTGTGTCGATGAGAAGGTGATCGCCGCCTCAGCTGAGGCCTTTAAAAAAGCGATGGCTCAGGCGACCGGGAAGTAAGTCTTTCCTAACTCAAATTTCCCTGTTGTGTACGGTGGGCACGTAGTTTGTGCCCACCGTGAAACCAAAACAAACTCATCCCCGATCGACCTTACGTATCACCTCGCAGAGATCGTTGGCAATGGTGGTGATCTCTTGCTCATCTTCCCCCTCAGTCATCACTCGAATCACCGGTTCGGTTCCAGAGGGGCGGACCAGAATGCGGCCACGCGATCCCAGCGACTTCTCAGCCTTTGCCAGCGCTTCTTCAAATCCTGGAATCAGTGCTGGTTCAATCTTGCTGGCCATGCGCACATTTTTGAGCACCTGGGGAAAGGTGGTCATGATGGTGGCCAGCTCTGAGAGGGGCTTCTTACGCTTGATCATGATGGCAAGGAGTTGTAACCCCGCAAGAATACCATCTCCCGTGGTGTTGTGGTCAAGAAAGACCAGATGGCCAGACTGCTCGCCTCCAAAATTATACCCCTTGTTTCGCATGGCCTCGACCACATAGCGATCTCCCACCTGGGTACGAATCATCTGCCCGCCCATGGCCTGCATGGCCTGCTCAAGCCCCATATTGGACATGACCGTGGCCACCAGGGTTTTTTTCTTCAGTTTGCGCCGAGCCATGAGTTCGCTGGCGCAGATAGCCATGATATGATCACCATCCACGATTGTGCCCTGTTCGTCGCAGACAATTAAGCGGTCGCCATCGCCATCCAGGGCAAGGCCGATATCGGCCCCCAGCTGTTTGACCTTTTCTGCCATCACCTCAGGGTGGAGTGCTCCACACTCATGATTGATATTTTTCCCGTCGGGTTCGGCACCTATCACCGTTACTTTTGCTCCCAATTCGGCAAAGACGTGGGGTGCAACCCGGTATGTGGCTCCGTGGGCGCAATCGAGCACGATATGAAAGTCATCGAGCACATAGTTTTTAGGGAAGGTGTTCTTGAGGTAAACAATATAGCGGCCTGTGGCATCCTCAATACGGGATGCCTTACCGATCTCATCGGCCACCGGTCGCAGGGCCGCCATCTTTTGCGAAAAGATCAGGTCTTCAATATCCGCTTCCTGCTGGTCAGGAAGTTTGTATCCATCTGCAGAGAATATTTTGATTCCGTTGTCCTGAAAAGGGTTGTGTGAAGCGGAGATAACAACCCCGGCATCAGCTCGCATGGAGGTGGTGATAAAGGCAATGCCCGGTGTTGGCAGGGGCCCGACAAGCTGGACATTGACCCCCATGGAGCAAATACCGGCCGCCAGAGCGTTTTCGATCATGTATCCCGATAGGCGCGTGTCTTTACCAATGATGATGGTGTTGCCCTTTACCTGATTTTTAACGATAAAAGCGATGGCGCGGCCAATCTGCATCGCGATCTCTGAGGTCATGGGGTAAATATTGGCGACCCCGCGTACACCGTCGGTTCCAAAGAGTTTTTTCATGAGATTTTTTTAGGTGCTTCTCAAATGAGTAAAGAGTTAACGTGAGCTGTTACTTTTTAATTTTTATTTTTTCCGGGCTAACGCTGTGAATGATGATGGGGGCGTGACCAGGTAGGTTGATGGCATGTACAAGGACCTCAGCCTCGGTGGCCCCATCTTTAACGGGTGCAATTGTTGCCCGTAAAAGCAGGGCAAGCTCTGGGGTATCCTGAACCACCTGTTTGGGAATGTCGGCCTCTACGGTTACATGAGTAGGGCTCATGTTGAATTCCACGTTGCTGGGTTTTTTAATCATTACTTTTTTGATGGTCTGGCGGATCAGTTTTTCCTGGAGGGCGACGTTGACTTCAATCACGGTTTCGCCGATGAGATTAACTAATGATTCGTTGAGATCAAGATGCACCTGGAGGGTAGATGTGTGATCCAGCCCCGAGAGATCGATGGGAAAGGTACGTAACCCCTGTTCTTTATCCAGGGTGCTTTTAGGGCCGGTTACGGTGATCGCCGGGGGGGTGAGGCGGAGACTTTCTAAATTGAAATCTTCAGAGACATGCCCGGTGGTGACCGGTTCAATGGTAAATTTTTTCTGGATGAGCTGGTCGATGAGCAAGGTGATGGTGGCGGGTTGCACGCGCTGTACACTGATGCCCTGGGGCAGGGGAATAGACTCGGCTTCATTCTGAATGACCATGGCCCCAGGTTTGGCCAGGCTGAGATCAATGGGCAGAGAAATATTTTGCTGGCGCATTTCCTGAATCAGGCGCCTGGGGCCACTAATAGCCAGTTCGATGTCTTTTTTGTACTGGTTGGCAATCACCAGGTCAGTGGGCAGGTTGCGGATCTCAAGGGGCATGGTGACGATGAGGTCGACCCGGTCTTCTCCCACCACAAAATACCAGAGACTGGCGCCAATAATAAGCGCGAGCAGTTTGAGTAACCAGTCGCGGGAGAGTGTTCTGATATCAGGCATGGGCTTAACCTCTCCTGCCCAAAAGTCGTGTCAGTAGAGATTGCTTCATCGGATGGGCAAAAAGTGCGTTGAGGGCATTGGTTAAATATTTTTCATCATGATAACTGGTGATTTCGCCTTCTTGTACCAGTGAGATTTCTTGGGTTTCCTCGGAGACGACAATGATCACCGCATCGCTTTCCTCTGAGAGGCCAAGGGCTGCACGGTGGCGCGTGCCGTACCGTTTATTGATGGCAGGGTTACGAGAAAGTGGCAGCAGACAGCCAGCGGAATGAATTTTCCCTTTGCTGATAATAACCGCTCCATCATGCATGGGGGAAGCCGAGAGGAAGATGGCCATCAGGAGTTCTGCTTTCAGGAGAGCATCGAGTCTGTGACCGCTATCGAGGTAGTCGCGTAGACCGTTATCCCGTTCTATCACCAGTAGGGCGCCAATGCGTCGTCTGGCCATGAAGCTGGCGGCACGAATGAGCTCCTCAACTTCTCGATCGCCCACCTTGCCGGGAGCATGAAAAGGGCTTCTTCCCATCTGGGTGAGGGCCCGGCGAATGTCTGTCTGGAAAAGAATAACAATGACAACCAGAATAGAGCCAAGAAAGTTTTTTAATAGCCAGTGAAGCGTCTGCAGTTCAAACTTGCCCGAAAAGAAATAGATGATAATTATAAGCGCGATGCCAACCAGCATCTGCACGGCCCGAGTGCCGCGGATGAGGAGGATGATCCGGTAAATGATAAATGAAACGATGAGGATATCAAAAATATCCAGCATGCGTATGGATTGGAGTGCATCAAACATGGTGGTTAATACGATGTGAAAATTTATTTTTATTGCTTAAATATTTATCATGGCAGGGAAAAGCAAACAAGAGAAAGAGCACCTTGCGCAGAGGTTATCTTTGCTGCTGGTCACTTTCTACAGTCTTTGAAAGTTAAAAACACACAATCAGAGGATGAATACATGATAAGCGAGCTTGTATGTAAGACTCGAACCGTGCGTCGGTTTCAGGAAGAAAAAAGTATTGCCTCAGAGGTGATCCACAGGCTTATTGATCTGGCGCGCTTTGGAGGTTCAGCCCGCAACGCCCAATCACTTAAGTATATGGTGATAACGGATACATCGGAGCGGGATGAGCTCTTTCCTCTACTTGCCTGGGCGGGCTACCTGCCTCACTGGGCAGGTCCTGAAGCTGGCGAGCGCCCTTCAGCCTATATCATTTGTCTGTTGGATAACACGCTGCAAAAAGGCCCGGAAACTGAAGCCCATTTTGATCTTGGAATTGCCACCCAGAATATGCTTCTTGGGGCAGCTGAGGCGGGGATCTATGGTTGCCGAATTGGCGCCTTTTCTCGAGAAAAGATCAAGGATCGATTGAGCCTGCCTGAGCGGTATACTCCCCTTCTCGTTGTGGCGCTGGGCTATCCGGCTGAGGAGGTGGTGATCGAGGAAATCGGTGAAGACGGAGATGTCCGCTACTGGCACGATGAACATGGTGTGCATCATGTGCCCAAGCGTAGGCTGGAGGTGATTTTGCTGGAGAGGTCTCAGTTTTCGAACAAATAACTTGGGATTTTAGAATGCTGGAGATACTAGGGCTTTTTTCCCTGTGCACCTTTGTTTTGAGTATACTCGCTGTTCCCTGGATAATTGGTCGTTTGCCTGTTGATTATTTTGTATCCAATTGGCAGCGCTCTACACAGCAACCTCGGCAGCATTTAGGGATGGGGCTTTTGAGGCTCGTCTTGCGAAATATTGTAGGAGTACTTCTACTATTGGCCGGATTTGTCATGCTCTTTTTGCCAGGACAAGGGATTTTGACGATGATAATAGGTCTTTGCCTTATAGATTTTCCGGGGAAGAGACAACTGCTGCAAGGTATTGTCAGTCGAGTGACTGTTCAACAGGGGTTGAATTGGGTGAGACGGAAAAAAGGGAAGGCAGCGTTTGAATTTTTCTGATCTTCGCGGGCATGACTTGCAAGCAGTTCTCGCGGATGATTTGGGGCTGTTTTCGCAATTGCTGTGCAGGGCGATTCGCAGATAAAAAAAGTCCCGGAATTAACCGGGACCTTTTTTTATATTCCTGCTAAAGCAGTTGCGTGCGGCTTATTTCCGACGACGGGTCAACCCAGCCAGTCCCAGGATGCCTGTGCCCAGAAGTGCCATGGTGGCGGGTTCAGGAACAGTATTAACCACACCAATAACATCTACATCAAAACCATCGGTGCTGGCACTGTTTGGTGAGGTGGCCAAGGTAGTGTCAACGAGTTTCAAGTAGCTCCAGGTACCGCTCGGAAGAGCGACAACAGAAGTAGCGGTGCTGTTACTGATGTTCATGACGTCCGTCCAATTGATTCCATCTGTGGAAACGGAGACCATCGCGCTCTCTTCATATCCGACGGTCGAACCCCATGTAACCTCGGTGACGGTGGCTAGAGCGGTGAAAGTTGTGCCAAAGGTGAAAATAGCTTCTCCACCCAGACCAAGGCTGAGGAAGTCACCAGTGTTGTTACCAATTGCATTGGTAATATCGGTACGAGTGATATTTGCAACAAGTCCAGCTCCTGTGTAACCTGTTACGGCATCTACATATGTATAGGGAGCTGCGGAAGAAACGACAGGGGCTCCCGCGATAACAGCAGCAGTCAACAAAGCTTTTAATAAATTCTTTTTCATTTTCCCCTCCTAAGGATTAGTGAAAAAAATAGGTCAAAATTATAGAATGAAAAATATGAAGCACGTTGTGTGCCGTTTTGAAAAAAAAGGACTTTTAAGGGCTGTTTGGGCAAAAAAAAACATATCGGAGAGTTGAATCTTGCATATTTGTCACGCTGATTCTGATTTTGTTAGATTTTATAGGTAAATGTACCAGTTGGTGGTGTCTCTGAAGATAGCTTGAACTGAGGAAGGTCGATTATCAAAACGGATAATAGTAATAAAATGAGAAATTTTCAATTTTTTTTTAGTTAATTTGGTGAGTTATGTTAGGGGGTGAGTTCCGAAAATTCGGAGGAGTGGAAAAGTGGAGGGGGGAAGTAACGGGAGAGAGTGGGAAGTGCTTGATCAAAAAAACATTCTGGAGATGTATTCGAGAGTCTCTTAAGATGTGCTTGGATTAATGATGATCAAGTTGAGGAGAATGGCTGGAAAAATCAACACCGATATGAAACAAAGGTTGATTCTCAACCTGTTTGGACCAGATAACCCGCCCCAGGCCATGGGCCAGATCACGTTTATTTTCCCCCTCTACCGCATAATAAATCATAGTATCGGGTTGGAGGAGGCGGTCACAGGAGAAACAGAGCCCATGGGAACTGAGATCGACAGTTTTTGCCTTTTCTTCGAGGTAGGTGCTCGATTTTTCAAGGTCGGATATTTCGGAAAAACGGAAGGGGGTGCTTAAGAGTCTTCTGATAGAGCGGCGCCGGTTATCCCGTTCCGCCCTTTGCATGGTTGGCATTTCCTGGGGTTGCGCTAGGAGCTGAAAGTGTTTGCAAGAGCTAAAGTGCTGGGACTTGCAAAACGTGAAAATATGCTCCTGAATAGGGAGATAAAGCCCATCAGTGATCAACAGGCATAAGCCCCTTTCAGGGGCAAAATGGGGGCATTGAGGCCCGCTGTTGGGACACGAAAGAGGAGAGGTGTCTTTAAAAGAAATGTTGGGGAAATTTTTTAGCATGTTGCATTTTATGCAAAAAATAACCCTGCTGATCAGAATAAATGACAATGTATTGCCAATGCATATTAAATTGAGTCTTATTAAAGGGAAATGAAGTGAGGTTGTCGCTCGTTTGGTAGGATATTGTAGTTTTTGGCTTGGGGAGTTTTTTGCTCTATTTGTCTGAAAACCTGGAATTCTTTGCTCTTGGGATAATGGAAAATATATTACTTGTCGGATTTATGGGCGTTGGTAAGGGGCGAACTGCTCGAGCTTTGGCGGCTGAAACCGGCATGTTTGCCGTAGATACCGACGATCTCATAGAGTCGTTTGTTAAGCAGAAAATTCGGACACTCTTTGCACAGCAGGGGGAATCAACTTTCCGGGAATTCGAAAAGAAAACGGGCCGTTGGTTGGAAAATCAGGTGCAAGGGACCATTATCTCAACCGGAGGTGGTTTTTTTATGGTAGAGAATTTGAACCGAATCGGGAAGGTCGTCTATCTCCATTCAAGCCTTGAGGGGATTATTGCCACCATAATGCGGAGTCCTCATGCTGCCAAAAAAATAAAAAAACGGCCTTTGCTGCAAGATATGGACAAAGCCGAATCACTGTATAGAACACGTTTGCCACTGTACCGGAGTAAAGCTGATTTTGAAGTGAATGTCGAAGCGCGAAAGACCTCAGATGTTGTGGCAGACATTGTCTCTTTGCTCCGCAAAGATGGTGTTCTCTGAAAAAAACCTGTACAATTCTCATTTCATTCTTGCTTTTTCCTGAGCCTCTGGGCAGGTTGAGGCAAAATTATTCCTGAATCCGTGACGGATTTAGGGGAACCCCACACAAATGTCCTAAAGATTGTGCTTGAGAATCCCTCATGAGTGAGTTTACCCGCTACGTTAAAGGTCAGGACCCGGATCGAGATGCCTGGTTGACCAATTTTTTTACAGAAAATCATCTGGCCTACGAGGCCTATCCTGATATTGTTGCCTCACCGGAGCAGTTAAAGTTTATTGTCCACCTGGAAGATGAGCATATCTATTATCCCTGTTCCGATAAACTCTTTCATGCCATCATCGACAAGAGAGCGGATACAGTCCTGACCTCGGCCTATGTGGGCATCTGGACCCGATTGGAAAAGCTGGTCAAAGAGGTGGTCACTGATCCCTACAAGCAAAATTATTTGCTGAGTCTGCTGACAATTAAATTTAGTCACGAGACCACGCATAAGGTACAGCTGCCTGGGCGCATCGAGAAACGTTTGCTCGGAATTTTTACTACCATCTCCGAGATTGATCGTCCGCTTGCCGTTGAGCGTGAGCTCGAGAATAAGCGGGTTGCTGCATTCCTCCAATCCGAAAATTTCGAGAAAACTTTCAATTCTCCCGAAGGGTTGGTGATTGATACAGAGACCACGCTAACTGATATCGACTTGCAGTTGCACCTGCTCCGTCTCAAACGCTTACTCCTGCTTTCTGCCATGCGTCCGATCTGGCGTCAGGAAGAACCGCCCAGTATCGACACGATCTGTGAGGTGATCAATAAACCTCTGACAACGCCCCAGTGGCAGTGGCTCTGCACCTGGTTGCGGGAAGTGGTCTCTGGCGAGCGTCGCCCCTGTATTCTTTGGGTGGGCGGGCGTTCCGGTGAGATCGTTTTTGATATGGCGATCCTCAAAATTTTGATGAAGATGGGGATTAAAGTGATCCTGGCGGTCAAACAGAATTTTTATTACCACCGGGTCTCTTTTGTCGATCTTTTGGAAGATCCCACCTTGGACCGCCTGCTTGAGGATGCAGACCTGATCGGTGATCCCAAAATATCGAAAAACGAACTCTTACGCCGATTAGACAGCGATAATCGTTTGCTGGTTATTTCTGATGGCACCCGCGAACCCTTTAATCCGCTTTTGACATCCGTGACCTATGCCCGTGCCTTTAAAGAGGCAGACCTTGTGGTCTATCGCAATCCTGGCGGCCGCGAAAATATCAGCAACCATTTTGAATTTACCCGTGATATCCTCTCGATCATTCCCGGAGACGATGGGGAAATCGATATGCTCTTTAAACCCCACCATCCGCGGGCTATCCGCTTCTCCCGTGCGCAATTGCGGAAAATGGCTGATGAGTTGATCAATATGGTGGTCCGCGAGAAGGCTCAGGGGAAGACCATCATGTTTTATTCGGCCATTGTCGGTTCGATCCCCGGTCAGTTGATTACCGCCAAAGAGATCCTCAACGTTTTTGTCGAACATCTGCGGGCTTCACTGGTTGACGTGGTTATCATCAATCCCGGCGAGCACTTTGTCGAAGGAATGGATGCTGACGATATCATGTACATGTGGGAGATCTTCCAGCGGTCAGGTAATATTGATATCTGGCGATTTCAAAGCGTGGATGATATTGTCAAATCTTTTGAATTACTCGGGAAAAAGGTTCCTCCCGAGTGGACCGGCAAAGATGCCACCTATTCCACTGGTTGTACCAAAGAGATGGAAATCGCCATGCAGATGCAGAAGCAGTATCCTGAGATGCAGCTCATGGGGCCACCTTATGAGAAGTTCCAGCGCCGCAAGGAATATGGTGTCGGTAAATTGTATGACCGAACCTTGGCCGGTTCTGAATAAGACTTTTTTGCAGGAATATACAATGACTCCCAAAGAACCCTTAAGTTTTCTCGAAACCACCTTTCGTTCGATTTATCCCCAGGATTATGACTTCCGTCAGCAGGCTGAAAATCGCCTTAAGCAACTCACCATGCCATTGTGGGCCATGGGGGATCTGATGGATCTTGCAGTGGATTTGGCTGGTATGACCTGCTCGATGCAGCCGCCTGTCAGTCGCAAAAAGGTCGTGGTTATGGTGGGGGATCATGGGGTGGCTGCAGAAGGTGTCTCCCAATATCCAGCTGAGGTCACCACCCAGATGGTTCATAATATTGCTGGTGGTGGTGCGGCTATTAATGTGCTTGCCCAAAAGGCAGGGGCAGATGTGGTCGTGGTGGATATCGGGGGGCGTGATGATTTCGCTGAGCTTGCGAAGGCAGGAAAGATCCTGCCTAAGAAAATAGGGCGGGGAACAGCGAATATGACCTATGGTCCGGCCATGACCCGGACCCATGCCGTTATGGCGGTAGAAGCCGGTGTTGAGGTCGCTCAATCTCTGGCCGATGAGGTGGATATCTTTGCAACCGGTGAGATGGGAATCGGGAATACCACACCAAGCACTGCCATTGCCGCTGTGTTTACTGGAAAAAAGGTCTCCGATTTAACCGGGCGGGGCACCGGTCTTGATGATGCCGGGCTCAAGCATAAAATTGAAGTTATTGAAAAAGCTCTGGCCAGGAATACTCCCAATGCCAAGGATGGGCTCGATGTTTTGGCCAAGGTTGGCGGGTTTGAGATTGGTGGCATCGCCGGGTTGATTCTCGGTGCGGCTTCAAAGCGAAAGCCTGTCATCGTGGATGGTTTTATCTCCACCGCTGGTGCCATGATTGCCTGTAGCCTGGAACCCTTTGTGCGTGATTATATTATCTGCGCCCATCGGAGTGCAGAGCCAGGGCATCTTGCCCTTCTGGAAAAATTACAGCAACGGCCTCTTCTGGATCTTAATCTACGGTTAGGTGAAGGGACTGGGGCGGCTCTGGCTATGCCGTTAGTCGACGGTGCTGCTGCTCTGTTGACGGACATGGCAACTTTCGATGAGGCTGGAGTATCGAGGGGGTAAGCGTGTAATCGGAGTCGTGCATGCACAGAGAAGGTGTTCGGCGGTTATTACAATGTACAATGGCCACCGATTGTAGGGAGATGCACGTCTTCGAGAAAAAATGAAAACCAGGATAATGTTCTTAATGTTTGTCGGATTATTGACTCTTGGTCCAGTTCATGCTAGGTAGGGAAAAAATGTTTGCGATGTTTTACCAATCGTTGCGAATACTAACTTTGGTGATCGCGTGAAAATTCTTTATGTACGTTCTCTAGTTGCTGACTACCAGAAAAAAAAATCATTGAAGTTGAAAAAAAGATATATGCAAAGAGCTGTAGCTTTACTGTTTCAAAGGATCGCTGCATGTGGCGTCTGCTCTCTGCTGGCAGTTTTTTTTATCTGCCCATCAATTGTGCATGCATGTGGAAATGAAGCCAAAAATCCAGCAACGCAGGGAATTCAGGTAAGGGCCTATGATATTCCCCCGCACCTCACTGAGGAAGAGAGGAGTTGGTTTATCACCTTCCAGGAAGGAAACATTCTCTCTAAGGGCTGGCAGGCTATTACCGCAGAATTGATGGAAAAAACTGCACCTGAGCAACGAGCAGAACAAAAAATAGCCTTGGCTAATCTGGGGGAAAAAATCGGGAGCGAATGGTGTCGTCCCAATGCTGTGAGGCGGGTTAACTCTTCTATGCTCAAGGAGTGGGGGGATATTTTGCATAACACAGCTAATCATGAACCACAGCAGCTTGCCTCAGCCATCGCCTCCATAAATCGTGAGCTTGATGCAATTCTTGATTGAATGACTCCATTCTGCTGGAACGGCTTAAGCGCTTCCAGCTTGTTCATTGTTCGCTCTATAAGACCGCCCTCTTAGCCCTCATCAATTTCTTCGACCTGGCAGAGCAGCTGCCCTTCACCGAGCATTACCTCAATTTTTGCACCCCTTTTCAATTCACTGGCTCGCCTGATCAGGCGTGGCCTTTTTGTTGTTGTTCGAATAATCGCATACCCCCTTGCCAAGGTCGCCAAAGGACTGACTGCCTGAAGAATTCCAGCTGCGCGTCCAAACCGATCTTCCTCCTCCTGCAGTCGTTGCCGCATGGACTGCTGCAAGCGATGGAGTAGTGCACCAAGTCGTTGGTCTGCAATGAGCAAACGATGGGCCGGATTCTGGCGGGTGAGTTGAAGCATTGCCGACTCCACTCGTTGTTGTTGATACGCAAACCGCTGTTTCAGCCCGTTGTGGAGTCGGGCTGAAAGATGGTCGAGCGTGAGACTGAGCTGATCCAGCGGGCGAGCCATGTTGTCCAGGCGTTGTCTGAACAGCTGTAAGCGTTGTTCCATGGAACCTACTTGCTGAGATAGACTGCGACCTAGGCGTACTTGGGCATGGTTCAGCTGGCTTTTGAGGGGTTGCATGTCCGGTGTAAGTAGTTCGGCAGCTCCGCTTGGTGTAGGGGCCCGCAGGTCTGCGGCAAAATCGGCAATGGTAAAATCGATTTCATGGCCCACGCCACTGACGATCGGAATTTTTGAAGCTCGAATGGAACGAGCGAGGTCCTCGTCGTTGAAGGCCCAGAGATCCTCAATGGATCCCCCACCACGGCAAAGCACGATGACATCGGGATGTACCTGCGTGTTCATTGCTGTCAGTGCCTGTATCATGTCACCGGTTGCAGTCGTCCCTTGCACAGAAACAGGTAAAATAGAGATACGCAATTGGGGCCAGCGCCTGGTGGCTATCCGGATAAAATCATGAACCGCCGCTCCTTGGGGAGAGGTGATCAGCCCTATATGCTCAGGAAACCTGGGCAGGGGCCGTTTTGTATGTTCGTCAAAAAGCCCCTCGAGAGCCAGCTTGCGCTTGAGTTGTTCATAGGCCTGCTGGAGGGCCCCGGCCCCTTGATATTCCACCGTATCGACAATGAGCTGGTAATCACCGCGTGGTTCATAGACCGATATTCTTCCCCGGCAGACAACCTGATCACCTTCTTTGATCGGACGGCTCAGATATCGTTGTTGTGTTTTAAAGAGGACCGCTTTGATCTGAGCTCCGGAGTCCTTCAGTGTAAAATAGTTATGTCCGGAGTAGGGGCGGTGGAGGTTGGATATTTCTCCGGCGACATGAATAAAAGGAAACTTCGATTCAAGCAGGCTACGAATCGCACTATTGAGCTGGGAGACGGTGAAAATTTTTCGTTCGTCCATACAACGCAAATCCTGGGGGAATGGGTATTTGTATATAGAAAAACTGAGCCCTGGAGGTTCAAGTTTTTCTTTTGGCATTTTGATTGCCTAATGCTTTTTTTTTTCGCTTGGTTATAATTGTCATCCTTGTCAAAAGGCGAAAGCGAAATCTCTGGTGGCGAGATGCATTTTGTTTTAATGCCTGGGGCCCGCGTACCGTACGTTGAGTGGCGCCATCATAGAGACCATCGGATGTTTTGCCCTGGGGGAAGCTTTTTTTCTACAGTCTGCTGGCAAAGGCTGCAATGAGAAATTGTTCCAGATGAACGTGATCGCTCAGTGCGTGTTTGAGCGTGCCAGCGTCACCCCTTACAGATAATTTTATCATGTGCAATGGAGAGTTACTCGATGACAGAGCCCACACCCCTTGATCCCAACAATCCCAAGTTGCAACCGCTGGGCCCTCCCGAGGGGTTGCTGGAACACCTTAACCTGCCGCCAAAGGCGATTAAATATTTGCGGCGTTATCAGCGCCAGATCTGGATTGGGTGTGTCACCGTCATTGTTCTTTCTCTGGCCGTTGCCGGGTATAATGCCTACCGGGAGCGTCAGGCGCAACGGGCTGCATCGGCGCTTGATGCAGCAATCCTCGCTGTGACAGAGAATAAAGCGAAGTTGAAGCAGGTTATTGCCGATTTCGGCTCAACAGAGTCAGCCTTGTGGGCAAGGGTAGAGCTTGCCTCGTTAGCCGAGGAAGAAGGAGAAAGTGGACTGGCAATGAAAGAGCTTGAATCGATTCAAGCAGAGCTGGGCTCCAGTACCTCCTTAACCCCTTTGTTGCTCAGTAAACGTGCAGTGCTCTATGAAAACGACAAGCAGTTGGATAAGGCACTTAAGCTGTATACAGAGCTTGTACAATGGGATACTTTTGCGGCTGAAGCATACCGTGCCATGGGACGGGTCAATGAACAGCTGGGCAAGAAAAAAGAGGCTATTGCCATGTACAATAAATACCTCCAGTCTGAGAGTGGGCAGCAACGTTCCGGGCAGGCAAATCCTGTGCGGGAGATGGTCCAGTCTCGACTGAATCAATTGCAGAAATGATGGAAATTATACAAAATCCCGCAGAAATGTATGCCTGGTCCAAGAGCCAGGCCAAGGCAGGGAAGAGCGTTGGCCTGGTTCCGACCATGGGTTTTTTTCATGAGGGACATTTGAGTCTTATGCGCCGAGCCGCTGAGCTCTGCGATCAGGTTGTTGTCAGCCTCTTTGTCAACCCAACACAATTTGGCCCCAATGAGGACTTGGATACGTATCCGCGTGATTTCGAGCGCGATATCTCACTGGTGCGTCAGGAGCAGGTGGCGGCTGTCTTTGCGCCCACACCGGAGACCATGTATCTTCCAGGCTATCAGACGGAAGTCTCGGTAAAAGAGCTTGCAACCCATCTCTGCGGCGAGAGTCGCCCCGTTCATTTTGCCGGAGTTGCCACGGTAGTGACCAAGCTCTTTAACGTGGTTCAGCCCGATGTTGCAGTGTTTGGGGAAAAGGATTTTCAGCAGTTGGCCGTTATTCGTCGCATGGTCGTGGATCTGAATATTCCAGTTGAAATTGTCGGCCATCCTATTGTCCGCGAAGCAGACGGTCTCGCCATGAGTTCCCGTAACGCCTACCTGGATCCGGCCAATCGTCAAGCCGCTCTCAGTCTTTCCACCGGGCTTGCCAAAGTGCGAGAGATGGCCGCGGGGGGAGAGCGGTCGGTTGCTGTTTGTGCCACTCTGCTGAAGGAGTACATCCACTCCTTTCAGGGCACCGCCATTGATTATGCCAGCTTTGTGCATGCGGATACGCTTGAATCTGTGGAAAGTATTGACGAAAAAACCGTGCTCGCCTTGGCCGTGCATATTGATGGCAAGGTACGTTTGATCGACAATGGCTATGTGTTACAGGCTTAATAAAAATAAATGAGGTGCATTCGTGCCGGGATTTGAAATATTTGGTGCTGAAGAAAAAGCACAGGTTCTGGAAGTGTTGGACAGCGGTGTCCTGTTTCGTTACGAATTTGCTGCCCAGCGTAACGATGTCTGGAAGGTGCTCGAGTTTGAAAAGGCCTTTGCCGCCTATACCGGAGCAGGTCATGCACAGGCTGTAACTTCAGGAAGTGCAGCGCTGAAGGTGGCGTTGACGGCCTTGGGCGTAGGCGCCGGGGATGAGGTTATCACCCAGGGGTTCACTTTTGTCGCCACCTGGGAGGCCATTTTGGATTGTGGTGCAATTCCGGTGTTCACTGAGATCGATCTGACCCTGAATATGGACCCTGCGGATTTGGAGGAAAAAATCACCTCCAAGACCAAGGCGATTATTCCTGTGCATATGATGGGGGCGCCGGCTCGGATTGATGAAATCAAGGCCATTGCTGATCGTCATGCTATTCCTGTGCTTGAGGATACTGCTCAGGCAGCGGGGTGTCGGCTCAATGGCAAGCATCTGGGCAGCTTTGGAGCGGTGGGCACTTTCTCCTTTGATTCGGTCAAGACCATGACCACCGGTGAGGGAGGAATGTGCATCACCAGCGATGCGGCACTGTGGCAGCGGATGTCCGAGTATCAGGACCATGGACACGACCATGTACCCAATCCCGGTGGTCGGGGTGGGGAGGGGCGCCCCTTTATTGGTTTTAACTACCGCATGATGGAGATTCAGGGGGCAATTGGTCTGGCACAGTTGGCCAAGCTTGATGGTATGGTGGAGGCGCAGCAGAAAAATAAGCAGTTCTTTTTGGAAGCAGCCTCTGTGCTGCCAGGTGTAGAGTATCGAGAGATTCTTGATCCTCAGGGAGACTCAGCAACCTTTTTTTCTTTTCTTCTCCCTGATAAAAAGCGAACCCAGGCCGTGAATACCGTGCTGCGTGAAGCAGGTGTTGGTGCCGTAAGCTGGAGTGAGAATGGCTGGCATTATTATCCCAACTGGGAGCACCTCTTAGAGGGAAAAACTCCTTGCGCCAATGGTTGGCCGTTTAATGCCCACTCAAAGCGCCGGGTGATCTACGATCCCCAAGCTCTGCCAGCCTCTGCAGCCATCCTTGAGCGGACTCTGACCTATCAGGTGCCAATTAAGTTGGCCGAAGAACAGAAAAGTAAAATTGCCGAGGCTTTGAAGAAGGCTGTATAAAGTGCAGGACAAAAAAGATGCTTGAAAAAAACCTCTCTGATCAAACGAATCAGGGAGGTTTTTTTAATATTTCCTCATCCAAGATACACATCAAATCGGACGGCTTTTCCCTTCAGGCTGTAGGCAGGCCTCCTGTCTCCAAGATACGGCCCTTTGAGCGGTCGTTTGACAACCACTTTCTTGACCTTGGTCGTCAGGGCGGCTGTTAAAAGTTCCTCCGGGGGGATAGCGTGTGCATCCAGCTGCTGCAGCAGGCGCAGGTTTTGTTTGACCTTGGCACTCTTGCTGCGCTCAGGAAACATGGGGTCGAGGTAAATGACATGGGGTATTTTGGTGAGAGAACGCAAGCGTTCTATGCTGTTCCCCCGGTGCAGTTGGATGCGGGCGACTACCTGGGTGAGTTGCTCCACTTCGGCTGCCCGGGCAAGTCCATCAGCAAGCAGGGCCGCAACCACCGGATTGAGCTCAATCATCTCGACCTGAAATCCATGGCTTGCCAGCAAAAAACCATCTTTCCCCAGACCGGCAGTCGCATCAATTAACAGAGGCTGATCAATGTGGCGAATACGTGCTGCCTTGACTAAGAGCTCTCTGCTTACCTGGCGGCTGCGTTGTTGGGTGCTTGCTGAGGTAAAATCCACCCAGAGACTTCCTTTGAGCTCAGGATCTCCCATGAGGTGAAACGAAAGCCGCTCGCTATTCAGTATCAGCACCTGGCCCTGGTGGGGCAGGGGGTCAACCAGAACGGTACCAATTGTGTGAGCCAGTGCTTCTGCACGTGCAGAGGAGACCTCCGGTGCGGCCCAAAGTGGTGCCAATGGAGAATGAATAGTCATGGATCGTTGTTGTAACCTGATGGATTTTTTGCTGATTGCCTTTTAATTGACCGCACTGTATCATGGGAAACATGAGCCTTGCAAACCATAGTTGCCCCAGAGTGGGCATTGCCAATCAGGATCGTTGATGAGTACTTCCACACCTCAAGTAATCGCTGTTATCCCTGCCCGCTTTAAGTCAAGTCGTTTTGAGGGGAAACCCCTGGCCCTGATTCAGGGCAAGCCGATGATTCAGCATGTGGTTGAACGGGCCCAGCAAGTCAATTTACTCTCACAGGTGGTGGTTGCCACCGATGATGAGCGTATTGCCCAGGTTGTCGAGGGATTTGGCGGCTCTTGGGTCATGACCCGCACGGATCATGCCACTGGAACCGACAGGCTTGCCGAGGCCGCAGGCCTGCTCAAAATTTCGGATGAGGATGTTATTGTCAATATCCAAGGCGATCAGCCGCTTTTTCCGGCGGAGATTGTTGACCAGGTTGCAACGCCCCTTATTGAGGACAGCTCGCTTCCCATGTCGACCTTGATTTATAAAATTGTGCGGCCGGAAGAGATCCCCGACCCTAACCATGTGAAGACGGTATTTGATTGCAACTCCAATGCGCTTTATTTTTCCCGCTCTGCCATTCCTTTTCAGCGTGATCCGGATGAAGGTGCCCCCCCCACCTATTACAAACATCTGGGGTTCTATGCCTACCGGAAGTCCTTTTTAACGCGATTTGTTGAGCTGCCTGAGGGACAGTGGGAACGGTTTGAAAAGCTTGAGCAACTGCGAGCCCTTGAGTTTGGCTATACTATTCGGGTAGTTTTGACAGATCATGATTCAGTGGAGGTCGATACGCCTAAAGACCTCCTGCGCGTGGAAGCGTTGCTCGCGACTGAGTCCAGGTAAGTGACCTTTTTAGATTATGGCCGGAACGCAGCAATTCAAATCACAGCTCGAGTTCCTCTCCTCACAGGGATTTTCCGTCCTTGATGTTCTGCCTGAAGGCAGCCTGGCAGAGAAGGTCATCTCGATCGTGCTGGGGAATGCCCCTGATTTTTCTCCGGCGCTTTCCTCTCTCTTTGCCAACCTGAAACACCAGGTAGAGGAACTTGATTCGACCACCACTCGAGTTGTCGTTTTTGGTGGGGGAACCGGGCTCTCCAACATCGTGGGGGGAGATTCCAAACGGGTTGGCTGGGCTCGAAATCCTTTTGCGGGCCTAAAAGAGATTTTTCCACAGCTGGCCTCGGTGGTCTGCGTGACCGATGATGGTGGCTCTACCGGTGAGTTACAAAAAGACCTACCGCTGGTTGCTCTTGGTGATCTGCGTCATGTGCTTATCTCCTCGATTAGAAAGAAAAATTTACGGCGTGCTTACAGCCTGGATCGAGTACGTGTCTGCCGTTGTACAGCAGCGCTTCATGCACTTTTTAACTACCGTTTTATTTCTTCCCCCGAGTCTCCCGAGCAGCTGCTGGCGGATTCCAACGCAAGGCTCAGTGATCTCCCCTCCAAGTTATTGGAACAAGTAGAGGGGCTGGTCGAGCGAATATTTACCGATTCCCGACTTCAGGTTACCCTCAATCGCCCCCAGTGTCTGGGGAACCTCCTGCTCGCTGCGGCGATTTATCGACAGCTTGATGCTCAACTTTCTTCGGATGAATTGCTCGCCGCACATCAGGTTGTACGCACGGCAACCATTCGGGGGCTGGCCGAAATTTCAATGGCTATAGGTGTGCCTAAGAATTCAGTCTTGCCCTGTACTACTACCCTGTCCCGGCTCCAGATGCTCTATAGTAACGGGGTCCTGGTGACCAGTGAAGATAAATCCAGTAAGGCCAGACGTGGCTATCCGGTGGATCGGGTCGTGGTTGAGTTCTCAAGACCTCCTTTTCTTCAACCAGAAGTCGTTCAGTTGGTGCAACAGGCTGATATTATTCTTTTTGCGCCGGGAAGTCTCTACACCTCGATTATTCCTATCCTGCAGATTCCGGGGCTCGCCGATGCCATTCGTAACAATACGCAGGCCCTCAAGGTGCTTGTGGCCAATATTTGGGTTCAGAAAGGGGAGACCGATGTGGCGCGTGATGCCCCAGATCGTAAATTTTATGTTTCAGACCTGATTCGAGCCTACCAGCGGAATATCCCAGGAGGGGTGGAATCCCTTTTTTCGCAGGTTATTACCCTGGATTTAACCGATATCCCCGGTTCAGTACTACAGCGTTATGCCCTGGAGGACAAAGAACCAATCTACATTGACCGCAACCGAATTCGCTCTCTTGGCTTTGGTTCGGTTGAAGCCCGCGTCTTTAACCAAGAGCAGTTGCGCCAGCGCAGGACTATTCAACATGATCCCGATGCTCTTGCTCAAACAGTGAAGACTCTTTGGGCCCTGCATGCAAGTGGTGATCTCGCGACTCCCACGGCCAAAGACCCACTTCCCTCTGCTAATTTTTCAATGGGAAAAGAGTATCCTCTGCAGCTTCTCCCTTGCCAGCGGTACGAAAAAATTCAACGCCAGCTTGCCAACCTTCGTATGGAACAACTGCAGGCCGGATCATTCAGTACGCAGAAAATGAATGAGTTTCAGCGAAAATGGCTGCTGGAACGAATGGTTGAGATTATTTGGCTCCATCCGGATATCCCCTTAGAGCACCTGCACTATATCCGTGGTGTGAGCTTAGTGGAACCTGAGGCTTGGAAACGGTGTCAGGTCTGGGATACGATCTATTCTTTTTATGATCCTCAGGACCAGCGGATCAAAATTCGCCAGGACCAGGCCGAAAATATAAACCGTTTCGAAATGGTTTTTCTGGTGGCCCTTGGTCAATCTCTTTTGGGCAATTATGCGCTCAATAAACGAATGGATGATGCTGTCTGTGATTTGATCCCTGTTGGCCGCGTTTATCGTCTGCGTGTGCGTGAACAGGAAGAACTGGTGAGCTTTCTCACCCCACAAGACCTGGATACCTACCTTGGGCTCGCTCGGATGCACCGGCAGGAAGAGAAAGATCGTCTGTATACTCGGGTGATTAATCCGGGGGAAGGGTTTACTCCTCCTGGTCTTTTTTTTGGACTTTTTTATGCTTGGTATCTGGACAACCGGTTCGCAGCCAACATAGAATACAAAATGTCCATAATGCGAAATACTATTTCAGACCTCATTCCTGAACAGATACGGATAGTTGAACGACGCCGGAAAACGATCGACTTCTTCCGTGAACGTATTTTCAGGCAACCCTATCCCGTTCTTTCCGGAAAACTACAGTAATCAACCCGTGCTCACCTTAATTTGCTTTCTTCTCACTATTTATGCTCTCTTCACTGTTCTTTTCTATTATATTCACTTGCGACCACGCTTGGTAGAGATTGATCCCTCACCATCGCCAAGCAAAGATGGTTTGAATCGAGCAAAGGTTGAACAAGATGATGGCGCAACCACTTCGGGCCTGGAGCATGCCCTTGCCCAGTGGGAATTTACCTTTGAAGCGCTTGTCGACCCCGTACTGATCCTTGACAACGAACTGCGGGTTGTCAGTGCCAATAGGGCAGCTGTCGAACTGCTTTCAGTGGATGGGGAGCCCATCGAAGGCGCATTCTGCCATCAGTTGTTCGCCGGAGCCGAAACAATCTGCCCTTTTTGCCCAGTTCAGGCAGTACGGCAGGAAAAAAAAGCACAGCAGCGTGAGCAGAATTTCAGGTATCTGGGGCGAACGTTTTCAGTGAGTTGCTCCCCCCTGTTGCACGAGGAAGAAATCGTCGGCTTTGTTTATTTAGCTAAAGATATCAGTGTGCAGCGTAATCTGGAAAAGCAGTTGATCCATGCACACAAGCTGGAATCCATAGCTACCTTGGCCGGCGGTATTGCCCATGATTTTAATAATATTCTTGGGGCAATACTCGGTAATGCCGATCTTTTACTCTATCGTCTGCCCTCAAAGGATCAAACCGGGCAAAACATGACGGTGTCACCCATCACCAACGAGGAGATCGGAGATCATATTCAGGCTATTCGTCGAGCTGGCAACCGGGCCAAGGAGCTGGTTACGCAGATTCTTGCCTTTAGCCGTCAGTCGGTCAACAAGCGCCGAAATCTTTTGATAGCCCCAATGCTTAAAGAGTCCTGCCGTCTGCTTCGAGCTTCCTTGCCCGCGACCATAGAGATGCAGCTTTCCATAGCAGATAAGGTCGGCATGATTTACGCCGATGCAGGGCAGATTCAGCAGGTGATTATGCACTTGTGCACCAATGCAGCCCAGGCCCTGGATAGTCAATCGGGGATTATTGATATATCCTTACGGGAAACTGAGACCGGCAGGGCGGAGCAGCTCCGCTATCATAATCTTGCTCCGGGGCGATATGTGGTGCTGACTGTCAAGGACAATGGCCGAGGGATGTCTTCTGAGATGCTGGAGCGTATTTTTGATCCCTTTTTCACCACTCGGGAAGTGGGAGAAGGCTCTGGTATGGGACTTTCCGTGCTCCACGGAATTATTGTTTCTCATGATGGCGTTATCGATGTCAACTCTGAGGTGGGTAAGGGGGCTGCCTTCACAGTGTTTTTTCCACGGGTTGACGAGCAAAAAGACGAGGAGGTGGAAGATTCAAACGCCATGCCTCGTGGCACAGAAACTATTTTGTTTGTTGACGATGAGGAAGATATCGTTACCATGCGTACGCGAATGTTGTCCTACCTGGGCTACCGGGTTTTACCGGCGACCAGCCCGGAGCAGGCGCTTGCGTATTTCCGTGGTGGCCAGGAAACGGTTGATCTTGTTATTACCGATCATACCATGCCGCGGATGACAGGGCTTGCGTTGGCAAAAGAGGTTATGCGTCACCATCCTAATGTGCCCGTTATTTTATGTTCTGGCTACAGTGAGGCGGTAACCTTGGAAGAAGCGCTGGATGCAGGAGTCAGCCGGTTTCTGGCTAAACCCGTCGATATGCGGCTGCTGGCTATTGCCATCCGTGAAATTTTACCTATGCGCAACGGAGGGGAGAGATGAGGATTCTGGTCATAGATGATGACGATCAGATGCGGGTTCTGCTGCGTCAGGTGATGGAATGGGCCGGATACGAGGTGATGGAGGCTGAGGATGGTCGCGAGGGAATGCAACTTCAGCGCAGTGATCCAGCGGATCTGGTGATCACAGATTTGATTATGCCCGAGCAGGAGGGGCTGGAGACCATAGGCCAACTCCGCAGGGAATTTCCCGAAACCAAGGTCATTGCCATCTCCGGCGGCGGTCGTATTGGGCCCGAGGCCTATCTGCCAGCAGCGCAGGAACTCGGTGCAGACAAGGTTTTCAGTAAACCCTTTGACGTCCGTGAACTTGCTGGCGCGGTCAAGGAGTTACTCGGCTATGACTGATATTCGTGTACTGGTGGTCGATAACTCTCCGGTTATTCGTCGCATCTTACGCTACGTTCTTGAAGGGGAAGGGTGCACTGTCGATCTGGCTGAAGACGGACTTGACGCCCTGGATTGCATTGGTCGGCAGAAACCCGATATCATCTTCACCGATCTGATCATGCCCAAGATTGATGGAGAAAAACTGAGCTATATTATTCGCAATACCCCGGAATTGAAAGATACCTTTCTGGTGGTCCTCTCAGGCGTTGCTTTGGAGGACAACGATGCCACCCTGCGTATCGGCGCTGATGTTTGTATCGCCAAGGGGACGGCAACGGCCATGAAGGAGCATATTAAAGTTGCCCTTGATCGCTTTCGTAAGAATGAGCGGGGAGCCAGCAAGAGTATCGAGGGGTTGGAGGGCCTCTATCCGCGGGAGGTCACCGCTGAATTGCTGGTGAGCAAGAAGCATCGGGATGTGGTCCTGGCTCGAATGACTGAGGGGGTGGTTGAGCTGAATCACCAGGGCCGCATTGTCATGGCCAATACCGCCGCGCTTGGTCTCTTTGATCAGCCAGAAGCAACAGTGCTGGGCAGTTCATTGCCACAACTTTTGGGGGAAAAGGCCGGTGAGCGAATCGATGCCTGGATGGCGCGCATAAAATCCATAGGTGAATATGAACCTCTGGTTTTTCCCTATGATGAGCCTATCCTCTTGGGAGAGCGACAGCTTATTTGCAACCTGGTACCAGTGCCGGAAGACGATGTTTTTTTCATCATTGGTATCCTGCAGGATGTGAGCCGTCGTAAGGCACTGGAGCTTCGCCAGCAGCAGCTGGAAAAAGAGCTGCAGCGAATCCGCAAACTGGATGCCATGTCGATGATGGCAAATGGTATTGCCCATGACTTCAATAACCTGTTGACGATCATCAGTGGTAACCTGGAGATGGCTCGCTATGTAAGCCGAGACGAAGGTGTGAATGAACTTTTGGTCGAGTCCGCAAAAGCCCTGACCTTGACGACGCAGCTAATCAGACAATTCACCACCTTTTCGGATAATTATCTTCCCCAGAAATCTCAGGTTCAGCTGCCCGGGCTTATCAATGAGACGCTCAGTGTCATCTTGAGTGAGACTGAAATTGCCTATCAGCTGGAGAGTTGTACAGAGGATCTGGCTATCACCCTGGATCCAGATCTCATCCGTCAGGTGTTCACCAACCTGGTGAACAATGCCGTGGAGGCCATGGGAGGAAAAGGCTCGATCTGGGTCATTATAGATCAGGTAGATGGCGAAACAGAGGCCAGGCGAACTGGTCAACCCATTTCCAAAGGAACGCTTGCCCGAATCTCTTTTCATGATTCCGGGCCAGGAATCGCGCCAACCATTGCGGATCAGGTATTTGATCCTTACTTTTCCACCAAGCAAAAAGGTGCCCAGAAGGGAATGGGACTGGGGCTCACCATCGTCCACTCCGTCGTCAAAAAGCATGGCGGGCTGGTCTGGATCAATTCACCCCAAGAGGGGGGCTGTGAGGTATTGCTCTATTTTCCCATTCAGCAGCCTCGTTCCAATTCCGAGGACATTGAGCAAGCGCCTGGGCGAGGCCGCCGGGTGCTTGTCATGGACGATGAAGAAATGATGCGGTTAATCAATCGCAAAATGTTTGAACATTACGGTTGTCAGGTCACAGTGGCTACCTCGGGAGATGAGGCACTCAGCTTTTTTCAACAGCAGCAGAAGGTGGGACATCCCTTTGATCTTTGTCTTCTTGATCTCAAGGTTCATGGAGGTATGGGGGGGCTGGAAGCGGCTCAAAAGATGCGAGAGCTTGCACCCGAGTCCAACCTGATCGCTGTCAGTGGTGATCCCGGATGTGAAGAGATGCAGCATTTTGCCGACCATCGTTTTTCCGGAGCCTTGGCCAAACCGTTTTCCATTGATGCGGTCGAGGCACTTGTACGGCAGTTTTTTTAAGGAAGATGTATGCCAGCACTTGTAGTTCAAGAGACAACCCGCCTTTACCTCGCCCGACGCGAGACCGGTCCTTTGCAGCAGGGATTTGTTCTGCGCCAGAGCTATCTCCAAGGAGGAGTATTTCACTCGCGGGATATCCTGGATCTTGGTGGTGACCCGGGGCAGGTCTTTATTTACGATGATGATACCTCCTATCATCTCGACGAAACCTTTCTGGATACGTTGCAAAACCTTGGAGTTACTGTTGAGGAGACACAAATAGAAGATCTCTTCTATCCTTATCTCGCACCCTATATTAAAAACAGGCAACAACCCTTTCGCAGCCGGAGTAAGCACCGAAGCTGGCGACCTGCCGATGCTCAACTGCGTGCCCGTGCCATGGAGGAAACCCATCCCATCGATCAGCGGAGGATCCATTTTCTCCGCCTGGGTCGTTCCACCGCTGCCGGAGGCGATAGTGGCAAGGGGGCTGCACTCTATACCACGCTGCTTGACAAATCCCGTGATGAGATTGAGCAGATGTTCATGCAGCAGGAAATGATGCTCAAGCCCAGGGAATACCAGAGTTACATCTTAACGACCTTTGATCTCTCCCGTTTTTTTACCGAGAGTTACGCTCGCACCATGCCCCATGCCCTCAATCGCGATCAGCTGGATGGGTATTTTTTGCAAGAAATCTGTGATATTGCCAAGAACGAACAGTTTTGGCGAGGCTATCCCCGCAGTCGAGGGTTACAACCCTCTTTGATTCGTTACCTGGTAATGTACTTTGATGGCGTACCCGAGCACACTCCCGACTGGGCACGGTTTGCAGGCTCGGGGCATTCTCGCCGTTTTAATCGGTCAAATCTCAAGGCAAAGGATCGGGTCACTCGCGCTCAGGCTTTCACCATGTTTGGACTCTCGGCATCAAAGCTCTCCACTATGCGTAAGCGTGATCTCACCAAACTGTATCGTCAAAAGGCTATGGAATTGCATCCTGATACCGGGGGGGATCCTGAATTGTTCATCCGTTTAACAGCAGCCTATGAAGAGTTGCTTCCTTCCCTAAAGTAGGGGGCATCGTTTGCAAGACGTTTCAGATTCTAGCTTTTCTTCCGAAATTCCGGCCTCTCTTCGTACCCTATTAGGACTCATCGGTCCAACCTTTCGGCGCCACTGGATGCGCCTTCTAGGTGGTTTTGTCGCCCTGGTCGTGGTCGATTTTCTCCAATTGATTATTCCCCGCTTTGTTAAAACAGCAGTGGACAGCCTTACTGCACAGACGGCAAGCCAGCCTGAGTTGACCAAGCTCAGCGCTCTTATTCTGCTCTGTGCCCTGTTGGTCGCGGGGTTACGTTTTTCCTGGCGTTATCTGATTATCGGTTTTTCCCGTATCCTGGAGCAAAAGTTGCGTAATCGCTTTTTTGCGCACCTTTTACGTATGGACCAGCCATTTTTTGAGCGCTGGACCATTGGCGATCTCATGGCCCACAACAGTAATGATATGGCCACGGTCCAGATGGCCTGCGGCATGGGACTGGTTGCCACCGTCGATGCCCTGGTGATGTCCTCGGCCGCGTTGGGGTTTATGATGGCCATTTCGGTTAAGCTGACCATGATTGCACTATTGCCTATGCCGGTGCTGATTATCTGTACCCGACTGCTCTCCGGTCGGTTGCACCACCGGTTTAATCTGGTGCAGGAGCAGTTTTCTCTGCTCACCGAGTTTGCCCGGGCGACACTGGTCTCTGTGCGCCTGATCAAGGCCTATACCCTGGAGCAGTTCCAGCAAAAACGATTCAACTCCCTGGGCGAAAAATATGTGCGGATGAATCTTAAAGTGGCCACAATACAGGGGCTGCTTTTTCCCATTGCCACCCTGGTGGGGAATGTGGGCATGTTGCTGCTGCTCTATTACGGAGGCAGTCTGGTCATTCAAGGCGAGATTACCATTGGTTCTTTTGTTGCCTTTGTCAGTTACCTCTATATGCTTATCTGGCCAATGATGGCAGTGGGCTGGGTCGCTAACCTCTTTCAGCGCGGTATTACCAGTCTGCGTCGTATAAACCGGGTGCTGAGCCAAAAGCCCATGGTCGCTTCCCCTCCCTTTCAACCGCTTCCAGAGAAAAAACAGGTTTCCTATAACTGTAAAAATCTGAGTTTTCAGTATGCCGAGGCAACCCATAAGGCTTTAGATGGTATCAATCTCACCATAGGCCCTGGACTTGTGGGAATGACCGGGCGAACTGGCTCGGGAAAATCGACCCTGTGTAAGATTTTGCTGCGCATGTACCCTATTGAGGACTGCATGCTTTTTTTCCAAGGTGTGGATGTCAATGATCTCTCTCAGGATGATATTCGAAACAATATCGCCTACGTGGGGCAGGAACCTGTGGTCTTTGCAGACACCATTGCCGCCAATATCAGTTTTGGTCGTCCCGAGGCAACCATGGAGCAGATACAGGCGGCGGCAAAAGCGGCAGCTATTGATACCGATATTGCCCAGTTCAGTGAGGGGTACCAGACGGTGATTGGGGAACGCGGAGTCAAACTCTCGGGAGGACAACGGCAACGGTTGGCCCTGGCTCGTGCCTTGCTTTGCGATCGTCCCCTGCTCATCATTGATGACGCCCTTTCAGCCATTGACGTGGAAACAGAACAGCAGGTGCTCCAGGGGATCCTTGCAACAATGGAGGGGAAATCAGTCCTGTTGATCTCGCACCGGGTCAATGTGCTGCGGCATGCCGATCGCATTGTTTTGCTTGATGGAGGCAAGATCGTCGATCAGGGGCAGCACCAGGATCTGTTGGCCAATCCCTTTTATCGGATCATGGTGGAGAAACAGCAGAACGATGCATAATTTTGGCTATTCAGAGGAGGGGCAGAAAGGATCCTTGGGGGATCTTGGCCTTTGGCGACGGGTGCTGCACTACTGCCGCTCACACGCCTTGACCCTGTTTGGGGCGATCCTGCTTTCATTGGTGGTCACCCTGGCTTCCCTTGGGCTACCACGCCTGATGCAGCTGGGTATTGATCAGTACATCGTTCATGACGGACTTGAGCAGGCTGCGCGTATCAGTGGTCTGGGGCGGATCGCCCTCTGGTATGGGGTCTGCGTGGCTTTGATCTTTTTCGCCACCTTTTTTCAGGTGGTCCTGCTGGAATGGATTGGGCAATCCATCATGCACCGCCTTCGGCAAAATCTCTTCACCCATCTTTTGACGCTGGATCTGGGCTTTTTTCATAATCAGCCAGCCGGTCGTCTGGTGACACGCCTGACCAACGATATTCAGAATATGCACGAGATGTTCACCTCGGTGATGGTGACGCTGTTTAACGATGGGCTCAAGCTGGTCGGCATCTTCTGGTTTTTGTACATGATGAACTGGCACCTTGCCCTGGTGATGACCATCTTCATTCCCCTGGCCGTGCTCTTGACCGTGGTCTTCTCTCGCTTTGCCCGCGTCCAGTTTCGAGCAATCCGCTCCCAGTTGGCTAAGATTAATAGTTTTCTTGCCGAGGCCCTTGCAGGTATTGGCGTTATTCAGGCCTTTGGTGGTGAGACCCGCTCAAGAAATACCTTGGCGGCCTTGAACCAGGAGTACATGAAGCGAACCTTCGGCCAGATCAAGGTTTTTGGTGCCTTTATGCCGCTGATTGAGCTCATGGGGTCGATGGCGGTTGCTCTCATTATCTGGTACGGTGGCGGCGAGGTCATGCATGAGCAACTAACCATTGGTGAGTTGGCTGCATTTATTTCCTATATGCGCCTTTTTTTTCAGCCCCTGCGAGATCTCTCCCAAAAATATTCTATTGTCCAGTCGGCTATGGCCTCGGCAGAGCGCATCTTTCAGACCCTGGATACTCAACCCTCTCTGCGCCTTGTTGCAGGTTTTGATCACAGACAGTTTGAGGCTTTGGGCAACCAGGGGCAGATCGATTTTCAGCATGTGCACTTTGCCTATGAAAAAGGGGAGCCCATCCTCTCTGAGATCAATCTCCATATCTCTCCTGGAGAGACCCTGGCACTGGTTGGATCCACAGGGGCGGGCAAGTCCACGCTGATTTCACTTTTAACGCGCTTTTATGATCCGATTTCCGGGCAGGTTCTGGTCGATGGCGTTGATGTACGCCAGGTTCCACTTGCCATCCTGCGGCAGCGAGTGGGAATTATCATGCAGGAAATTTTCATCCTTCCCGATACGGTGCGGGCCAATATTATCCTCGATCAGCTCGATGAACCGGACAGGTTGGAGCGTATTTTAGAACAGACCGGCTTGCACTCTTTTATTGATCGGCTGCCCCAGGGGCTGGAAACCCGTATTGGGGAAGGGGCACTCAATCTGAGTCTGGGGGAAAAGCAGCTCCTTTCCTTTGTGCGAGCCCTGTATCGTGATCCGGCTATACTTGTTCTTGATGAGGCGACAGCTTCTATCGATACCGAGTCGGAGAATATGCTGGAGCAGGCCATCGATGCCGGGTTTAAGGGCCGCACTTCCCTGGTGATTGCCCATCGTCTTTCCACCATTCGCCGGGCTGATCGTATTGTGGTCATGGAACATGGAAAGATTGTTGAGCAGGGAAGCCATGACGAACTCATGGCCGGGGAGACACTCTACAGATCACTGGTACGCCTGGATGGACAAGATGAACTACCTCGCACTCCCTGAGGGGCGGGAGATCTGTTTCGTTGTTGCTCCCCACCTATTACGGATGTAGGCGGGGGCTATAGGCAGTATTCGTATAAAAGGGGAGCCATCGGCTGAGCAGGGACTTTAAGTGGCCCTCTGTTTGCAATTTTTTAAGATAACCATTGGCGGCCTGGAGCAGCGCTGTGTTTTCTGGAAGAACCCCCCAGACCAGGGGCTCTCGTGTAAAGAGGGTGGTGCCAGGGGTCAGCCCCTGCTCAATGAATTCGGCGGCGTAGTAGTTGTTGGTTGGAAGATCGGAGATGAAGACATCAATACGATCCATGATCAAGGCCTGGAGTCCGGAAAGGCTGTTAGCATAATCATGAACAGTCCCCTGTGGATGCAGGTCTTCAAGCAACAGCGCACCAGCACTCCCTTTGACCACACCCAGACGGATAGATTTTTCGGTGAGATGATTGCGTCCTGTGCCCAATAAGGAGAAATCATCCAGATGGACCAGGGCAATCTGGCCCGAGATAAGATAGGGGCCCGTTGTTGCCAGTTTCTGCTTTTGGGCTGTGGGGGCAGCCATCCCCGACATGATGATGTCGATGCGTTTTGCTTGCAGAGCGGGGACAAGTTCTTGACGAGGCAACTCCACCAGCTGCAAGGGGCGGTTGAGCGATCGGGCAAGCCCCTGGGCAAAGCTCAGCTCAAGGCCGGTAACCTGCCCGTTTTTTTTCATGATGAGCGGTGGGCTGTCGGGCGAAATGCCGACCTTCAACGGTTGCGGCTCAGAAAGGCTGCTTGGCTGGTCATCAGTTCGTTTTGCCTGGCAGCCGGCAACAAGCCCAGTCAATAAGCAGCCGATCAGCAACCGGGACCAGGCTTGCAGATGCACAGGGCGGGAGGGAATTTTTATGCTCATCAGCGTCCAGGGGTCCCCTTAATGACCCGGCCCATGGAGACAAAAGAAATGCCCTGCTGTAATTTGGTGCCGATCATCACCGATTCCACGATGGGCTCCACCACCGCCTCTTCCGCCTTCCAGTCAACCAGAAATTTTGCCCCAGACCCTCCTAGGGAATCCGACTCCGGTACGATGAAGCGTATCGAGCTTAACGGGGCTATGGTCTGTGGTTGTGCTAAATAATGGCGCAAGAGTTTTCCCTGAGAATCATAGTAGCGCACGCTGGTCAAGGTGAGGGGATGCTCGGGGTCGGTATTGCGGATACTGAGCGTTGCCGTAAGCTGAAAAGGGCGATCTCGAAAACGGTCGTCAGCATAGATATGGGAGTAGATTGGCACGTAGACGGTTTGACTCATCCATGTAGAGAGTACCTGCATGGCCGAGGCTGGTCGTGCCAACAGGCAAAGAGAGAGAAGGCAAAAGAGAAGGCGTAGTGTATGCATGGTGAGCTTATTGCGTTGAATGGGATGGGGCAAGTGCTGCAAGGGAACGAGCAACCTCCTTGCTCAGATCGGCCAGGGCGTAAGACGCTGCATGAACATAGCCGGTATACCCGGTTGTGTCGATGGTGCTTTGGTGCTGATAAATTTTTCTGAGCCGGAGGACTTTTTCTTTGCGATCGCTAATGGTGTAGGTGGCCAGGGTGCGAAAAGAGCTGCCGTCACCACTGAACTCCTCGACCTCCAGCTCGACCAGGTAACCGGCTTGTGCATACCGTGGCCCAGGAAAGAGGCTCACATTAGCAGTTGCCAGAAGTTGTTGCAGCTGGCCTGTGAGCTGGGTCGCAAGCTGTTTATCCAGGCTTGCCGACCAGAGATGTGAGGCCGCTGCCCGAGCTTCTCCGTCTTCCTGTTGATACAAGAGGCTGCGTCCCTGAAGATGCGGCGCTATTCGTACAGGAAGGACTAAAATCATTTCCTGGGTACCATGCCCCCCAGGAGCCAGCGGTGGCTGGTTGATGCGTTGCAAGCTGTAGAGGGTTGCGGTTGGCGTTGAACTCAAACAGCCGGCAAGTGACAAGACAAGAGCACTGAAAAGACCATAGCGGCAAAGCAGAGCGATAGGGGTCATGGTAACTGGACCTCCTGAGGGCCAAAAATAAGGGCATTGGGGTTCTGCTGGAGAAAGTCGGAGATATTACGAATGGAGGTCGCTGTCTGTTCAATTTCTCGCAAAGAACTCTCAAGCTGATACATAAATGCAGAATCTTGGTCTGTCAACACTTGCAGGTTGGTCAGTGTTTGCAGAAGAGACCCCGTTGCCTTGGTGAGGCTCATCAGGGTCTGCTGCAATTCCTGCCGAAGACCAGGGAGGGCCTGACGCCCATCTCTCAACAAATCTTGTGCCGTTTGAGCCGCAGAGCCTACCTGATGAATACTCGCCTGAAGGGTATCGGCAAGCGCCGGGAATTTTTCATCCACGTGGGCAAGCAAAGTGTTGAGGCTTGTCAGGCTGAGGTTTGCGGTTTCAAAAAGCTCATGGCCCTTGGTGGAATTAATCAGTTGGTTCACACCATCCAGGGCAAGCCCCGCTTTGGCGAGCAATTCACTTAATGGAAGACTCTCAATTTTTTGGGTGATTTGCTCCAGGCCTGAGGGCATGGTTGGTATTTCAAGTATCTTCGATTCATTGCCGCGGTAGGTGGCGGTGTTTTCAGGATGGAGGGCGAGATCGATATAGAGTTTTCCGGTGAGAAAACTGGTGATTTTGAGTTGAGCCCGAAGGCCATTGGTAATCATTTGACCAAGAGTCGCGCGTAGAACATCGGCATCCCACGTATTGGCTGAGGTTCCTGAAATCGAGGCTGTCTGTTCAATGTCGATGGTCACCGGAATCAGATAGGTGTTGGCCTCTTGATCAAAGTTGATCTGCACCTCACTGACCCGGCCGATGTTGACTCCACGAAAAGTGACCGGTGCCCCGACATCAAGTCCATAGAGTGAGCCGGTAAAATAGGCAACACAACGAAAACGTTGATCACGGAGTTGAATCTGACCAAGGACGATGATCGCAACGATGCTGATGGTCAGCGCAATCAGCACAAAACCACCAATAAGGGTCGGGTTGGCTTTTTTACTCAAACCGTACGCACCTCCCGTATCCCGGTTCCCCGGGTGAGAAATTGAACAACCGTTTCTTCCTGGCATTCTTTGAGGAGCATCTTTGGATCACCTGTGGCTAACATGGTTTTTTGCTCACTGTCTAAAAAGACTGAGTTGGTACCAACGGCATAAATGGAGGCCAGCTCGTGGGTCACTATGATCACCGTGGCTCCTAAGCCCTCACAGAGCTCGAGGATAAGTTGGTCCAGGTTGCGGGCGCTGATAGGATCCAGGCCTGCTGAAGGTTCATCAAAAAAAAGAAAATCAGGGTCAAGGGCGATGGCTCTTGCCAGTGCCGCCCGTTTGCGCATGCCCCCGGAAAGTTGGGCCGGATAATACGATTCAAAGCCTGAAAGACCGACCAGAGACAGTTTAAAAGAGACCAGCTCGTTTATGACGTGAGGGGGGAGGTCGGTGTAGTGGGCCAGGGGGAGGGCTATGTTTTCTGCCAGGGTCATTGAACTCCAGAGAGCGCCTGATTGATAGAGAACCCCAGCCTTACGCAAAATAGCTGCCCGTTCGCTTTCATCCAGTTGCCAGAAATTGTGTTGACCATACCAGATTGCACCTTCCTCGGGTTGCATCAGCCCGATCATATGCCGCAGCAAGGTAGATTTACCGCAGCCTGATCCGCCCATGATGACAAAAATATCCCCTTGGTTGATGGTAAAATCAAGGCCCCTCTGGAGCACAAAACTCCCATAGGCCATGGTGAGGTTGGAAACGGTTATCGCGGCCGCGGTTGCACTCATCGATAGAGAAAGTAGGTGATAATAGAGTCTGAAACCACAATCAAGACGATCGAGGTCACCACTGCCGAGGTGGTTGCCGCTCCCACGGCCAGGGCACTTCGGCCGCATTGCATCCCCCTCAGGCACCCGGCAAAGCCAATGAGTACGCCGAAAATTGAGCTTTTCAAAAGTCCTTGCCCACATTGATTTAGGGTCAAAGTTTTACGGGTCTGTTCCAGGAATTCGATTAGGGAGAGATCAAGCATACTTACGCCGATAATGGAACCACCGAGAATTCCCATGATATCGGCGTAGACGCAGAGAAGAGGGAGCATGAGCATCAGGGCCAACATCCGGGGCAATACCAGAAACCCCACCGGCGATATGCCCATGGTTCGCAGAGCATCGATTTCTTCATTGACCTGCATTGTTCCCAGCTGGGCGGCATAGGAGGCACCAATGCGCCCGGCAATAATCACCCCGCTCATCAGAGCGCCCATTTCCAGCACCATACCCAAGCCAACAAGGTTTGCCACATAGATTTGGGCTCCGAACATCTGTAGCTGCACTGCGCCGACAAAGGAGAGGATGACTCCTACCAGCACCGCTATCAGGGAGACAATGGGCAGCGACTCTACACCACAGCTTTGCACATACCCCCAAAAATCACGGCTTTTAAAAGGCTTTCTTCCCCTTATCAGATCAAGGAAGGCAAGGATGATTTCCCCTATAAAAGTAGCAATCTCAAAGGATTGATCTTTTAAGCTAATTGACCAGATGCCCACACGGGTGATACAGGATTGTTTGGAGGATTCTGGAGGTGGACTTTGTTTGGGGGCGGTCTCGCTGAGGTGGAGTAAATCCTGAATCCCTGAGGAGAGGGCGTTCAGGTGAATAGTTATTTTTTTATCTTGGGCCCGGTGAATAATATGCTGCAGAAAAATAAGCAGACGGGTGTCCCAGTTACTCAGCTCTTCTTCTACAAAATGCAGGTGACGCACCTCCGGTCCCAGGGCGCCGAGAATAGGGTCTGGGGCTGGTGGTTGGGATTGCAGGGTCCAGCGGCCGCTCAAAATGACCCGAAGTTCTTTAGTATTGCTGGAGTCAAGCCGAAACTGAGGACGTTGCATGGAAGAATCCAACGGATGAGTGAAAAGTAAAGCTGGCTGCATTGCTCCACCCGGTCGCTTAGAATCGGGAGAAGAACATTCGAGACAACGGACAAAGAAGCGAAACGGCCATTCAACACCTCGCAGAAAAACTCAAACAAGATGTTAACTCTGGTAGTGTACCATTAATAGTATAGATAGGATAGGAAAGGTGTGTTGACAACATAAAACTATCAACCTTGTAAAACGAACACTCACTGAAAATAATCGAGTCTGAGCACGTGATTATATGGGGAACAGCATATCCGTGTGCGTGATGAACGCACACGGATGTAAGAAAATAACAGGTTGATCAGTCGACCTCGTAAAAGTACTCTTTCTCAGCCCCGCACTTAGGGCAAACCCATTCATCTGGGAGGTCGGCAAAGGCGGTGCCGGGAGCAACATTATTTTCGTAATCACCTTCCTCGGGGTCATAGACATAACCGCAAGGACATTCCATTTTCTGCATGGGCGTTTCTCCTGGAGAGTTAATAAAAGGTGCGCGAACAGGCGCCTGATTAGGTGCGTAATTGGTACAATCAGCCACAGCTACACAATAGTTCTTAATACCTTGCTGAACAAGTGAAACTCGGAGTTTCTAAGAAAAATTATCCTTCACTGTGGTTGTAAATCTCCTACCAATACAGATCGATGGTACTGGGGCTCGTTAAGGAAAAGAGAGATTTGTGAGGGAAAATATCAATAAACTAACATTACACTTGACAGATATGGTTGTGATCGGGTTAAATTGCACGTTCTGCGAATGAATATTTTCAGCGAATTTTTGTTGTGCCCGCGGGATACATTTCAAACGGCGTGCCGAGCGTGTCGACGCATAAATGCACGGCCTCCCTCTGCGGGGTGAGACGAGTTTATTAATATTGTTGCCGATTTAGATATTGAGGATAGAGAGGAGGAGTCGCATGTATGCAATAGTTCGGACCGGCGGTAAGCAGTACCAGGTAGAGGCCGGTGATACGCTTCGCGTTGAGAAGCTGCAAGGTGAAGTTGGCGACACAGTAGAATTATCAGACGTTCTTCTGGTGGTCGATGGCGAGGCTGTAAAAATTGGGCAGCCCGTGGTTGATGGTGCCAAGGTCGTTGCTAAAATCGTTGAGCAGGGCCGGCATAAAAAAGTGCTTGTGTTTAAAAAACGCCGCCGGAAAGGGTATCAGGTCAAGAATGGTCATCGTCAGATGTTCACCGCTCTGGCCATTGAGACGATTTCTGCTTAAACGAGAAACTGATTTACTGGAGAGTACACCATGGCTCATAAGAAAGCGGGCGGCAGTTCAAGAAACGGTCGCGACAGTATAGGTCAACGACGCGGTATTAAACGTTTCGGTGGACAGGTAGTTAAGGCGGGCAATATTCTTGTTCGTCAGCTGGGAACTGTTATTCACCCAGGCACCAACGTTGGATGTGGTCGTGATTACACCCTGTTTGCCAAGGTTGACGGCGAGGTTAAATACGAGTCTTTCGGTAAGGACCGCAAACGCGTCTCCGTATACCCCGTCGAGTAGCGGCTTGCTCCCCTGGGGAGCGAGGCATGATCCCTTTTCGCTGTTTGCGGAAGGAGAGATACCGCGATTTTAGTGCGAACCCGGCATCAGCATGTTTGATGCCGGGTTTTTTTGTATGATTTCCGTCAAGAAAACGGTATGTAAGCGATCAGGGAGTTATCCCTGAAACTCGAATTATCCAAGCAGTCCTGCTGGGAGATGGGTAAGGTATGGGCTTTGCTGACGAAGCAAAATTTTATGTCAAAGGCGGCGATGGCGGCAACGGGTGTGTCAGTTTTCGACGGGAGAAGTATGTCCCCAAAGGCGGACCAAACGGTGGCGATGGCGGCAAGGGCGGTGATGTTTTTCTGATTGCCGATCGCAACCTGCGTTCCCTCATCGATTTCCGTTTTCGTTCCCACTTCAAAGCGGAACCCGGTGTCGGTGGCCAGGGCAGTGATAAGCACGGACGTGGTGGCAAAGACTGTATTGTTCGCGTACCGCTGGGCTCTGTGATCAGGGATGCGGAAACCGGGACGGTGCTGGTGGATCTGGTTGAGGACGAGCAGGTCTTCTGCGCGGCTGCAGGAGGAAATGGCGGTCTGGGAAACGCACGTTTTGCTACCTCCACCAATCGGGCACCCCGCAAGTCGACCCCCGGTAAGCTGGGCGAAGAGCGCTGGTTGATCATCGAGCTGAAACTGCTCGCCGATGTGGGCTTGATCGGTCTGCCCAATGCCGGGAAATCGACCCTGCTCTCTAAGCTTTCAGCGGCCAATCCCAAGATAGCTCCCTATCCCTTTACCACCCTGGAACCCCAGCTGGGGGTATTGCATCTCAGGTACAGTGAGCCCTGCATCATCGCAGACATCCCCGGCCTGATCGAGGGCGCGCATGAGGGCATTGGCCTGGGGCATCGCTTTTTACGCCACATCGAGCGGACCTCTATCCTGCTGCATCTTATCGATGTATCAGGCGAAGGGGATCAGCCCTTTGCCGAATACAAAATTCTTGAGGCGGAATTGGCGGCCTATAAAGAAGAGTTGCTCCAGCGTACCCATCTGGTTCTGTTAAACAAGATCGATCTGATAGATGAAGAGCGTCTAGGCGAAATTCAGGATCAGTTCGCATCCCTTGGCCTGGAGGTTCACGCGATCTCTGCTGAATCCGGCGAGGGGCTTGAGGTGATCAAGGAGCGACTGGCAGATTTGTTGGAAGAGCAGCGGGCACAGGAAGACAATGACCTTTCAGGTGAGTAAGGACGACGGCCTTTTTTACCGTCAAACCCTTTTTGACCAGGCCAAACGGGTGGTGATCAAGGTCGGCAGTGCCGTCCTCACCAACGATGACGGCCTCGATTATTCCATCATCACCACCATCGCCCGCCAGGTGAGTTTTCTTCAGTCCACCGGGCGGGAGGTTATTCTGGTGAGCTCCGGCGCGGTCGCCGCCGGGCGAAAACGGCTGGGCATCATCAAAACCCCCCATGAGGAGCTCAAGGTCAAGCAGGCCTTGGCTGCCACCGGCCAGGGGCTGTTGATGCAGGATTACGAGCAGGCCTTTGCCGAACTCAATCAACCCGTGGCCCAGGTCCTGCTCACCCATGGCGATCTCTCCAGTCGAGAGCGCTACCTCAATGTGCGCAATACCATCCTCACCCTCTTCCAATTCGGGGTTGTGCCCATTATCAATGAAAACGACACGGTGTCTGCAGAGGAGCTGCGGTTTTCCGACAACGATACCCTCGGCGCCCTGATGACGAACATGATTGGAGCCGACATGTTCATCATTCTCACCGACGTGGATTCCCTCTACACAGGTAACCCCTCCGAGGACGCGACCGCTCGCCCAATCTATACCGTTGCCAAAATTACTAAAGATATCGAGAAAATGGCCGGGCATTCCACCAGTTCCCTTGGAACCGGAGGCATGATGGCCAAGATTCGAGCAGCGAAGATGGTTGCGGCCTGTGGCGGTTGTTCGTTCATCGGCCCGGGCAAACATCCGCAGATCCTCAAAGCCCTGTTCAGCGGCGAGCTGGTCGGTACCTTTTTCCTCCCAGGCACGGGCAAAATGAATCGGCGCAAGCATTGGATCGCCTACGTGCTCAAACCCCAGGGCATGCTGGTGGTGGACAACGGGGCTACGCGGGCGCTGGTTGAGCAGGGAAAAAGTCTCTTACCCTCAGGTCTTACCGAGGTGCGGGGCAGCTTTCCTCTGGGCGCACCTGTGCACTGCCTGGATGCTGATGGCCAGGTGATCGCAGCGGGCTTGAGTAACTACAGCAGTAGCGATCTGGAAAAGATAAAAGGCCGAAAGACCCGAGAGATCGCGGAAGTGCTGGGATGCAAGGAACACGATGAGGTGATTCATCGCGACAACCTGGTACTCATGGGCCGTGAAGGACTACCCACTGGTGAAGCTGTGGCTGATGAGAGACTTGTCTCCTAGTTCATCAGACTGATTTGTACCGGATTGACAAAATATTTCCCCCAATTGAGAGTTCTACAAGGAGGACCCGAATGGATCGAGCACAGATTGAAACAACTGTTCTGGAGATGGTGAAAAAGGCCAAAGCTGCAAGCCGCAGTATTGGGGCCCTGCCAACAGAATTGAAAAATACCATCCTGCTCGATGTCGGCCAGGCCCTTATTGCCCAACAGACCTACCTCATCGAAGAAAACGCCAAGGATATGGCCGCCGGTGAGAGTAAGGGCTTAAGCAGCGCCATGCTCAATCGCCTGCAGATCACCGAGAAAGGGATTGGCGATATGGTCCAGGGGCTTCGCGAGGTTGCAACTCTGGAAGATCCGGTGGGCGAGGTCAGTGAGATGGGCAACCGTCCCAGCGGTATCACTGTTGGTCGTATGCGGGTGCCCCTGGGCGTTATCCTCATGATTTACGAGTCACGTCCCAACGTGACCATCGACTCTGCAGCCCTCTGTCTCAAGGCCGGCAATGCGATTATCCTTCGGGGCGGTTCCGAGGCGATTCACTCCAATATGGCCCTGGCCAAGGTTTTACAGGAGGTCCTGGTCAAGCACAAGGTCGATCCGGCCATTGTTCAGGTGCTCTCTTTTACCGATCGTGAAGGAATTGATGTGCTGCTTGAGCAGGAAGAGTATATTGATCTGGTTATTCCCCGTGGCGGTGAAGGGCTGATTCGGGCTGTGACCCAAAAATCCCGTATTCCCGTACTCAAACACTACAAGGGGGTTTGCCACTGCTTTGTGGATGAGACTGCGGATCAGGAGATGGCTGTTCGCATTATTCAAAACGCCAAGGTGCAACGCCCCGGCGTCTGTAATGCCCTGGAAGGTGTCCTTGTTCATCGCGCCGTGGCCGAAGAGTTTCTTCCCAAGATGGCCCAGGCTCTGAAGGGGGATAAGGTGCGCATGCTTGGCTGTCCGTCCAGTTGCCTGCTTTCCGAGGATATGATTGAACCCGCCTCCGAGGAAGACTGGGGCACAGAGTTTCTTGACCTGGCCCTGGTGGTGAAAGTAGTTGCCGATATGGATGAGGCCATGGACTACATCGATACCTACGGCTCCAAACATACCGAGATTATTCTGACCCAGTCCTATGCGCGTAGCCAGCGGTTTCTGCGCGAGGTCGATGCCTCCGCAGTTATGGTGAATGCCTCCACCAGGTTTAACGATGGTGGCCAGTTTGGTCTCGGGGCAGAGATCGGTATTTCCACCACCAAACTCCATGCCTACGGTCCCATGGGGCTCAAAGAACTGACAACCCGGAAGTTCATTGTCTACGGGGCGGGAGAGACGCGCGCCTGATCGGTTTGTATCCTGGGCGTTCGTATGAACACAGGAATGGACAAGGCAGCCATTGGACTTTTCGGCGGGACCTTTGATCCCGTTCACCAGGGACATCTGGCACTGGCCCGACATGTTCGGCGTCAGTGCCTTCTGGATAGGGTCCTCTTTATTCCCGCGCCCAGACCTCCCCATAAGGGCGCACTCGCGACCACCTTTGAACAACGGGTAGCCATGCTCGAACTCGCCCTTGATGAGGCGGGCGAGGGAACACACATGCAGTGTTCCCGGATCGAGGCGGATTTACCCGCTCCCTCCTATACGGTACAGACCGTGGAGGCGCTGTTGTACCAGGGCACCTGCTGTACCTATTTTTTCATCATCGGTGGTGATTCTCTGCTCGATCTGCCTTCATGGCACCGTGCCGCTGATTTGCTTGCCCGGGTCAACCTGATAGTGGTCCAACGCGATCATCTGGCGGTGGACCGGGTTGGGCCGATGTTGCGTGATCTTGATCCGAGTTTTGCCTATGAACATCAGGGGGGCATCTGGCGGAACCAGCAGGGACGAACCGTCCGCTATATCGATGATATTGAGCTGCCGGTGTCCTCCTCCCAGGTACGGGAGGAACTGGCCCGTGGCCAGCAGCCCTCCATGGTAGCCCCGTCGGTTTTTGCCTATATCCGTCGGCACCACCTCTACGGCTGGAAGGAATCCTGATGCGCTACATCGCCGACCTTCATATCCACTCCCTCTATTCCCGGGCGACAAGTAAGGCCAGTAACCTCTTCGGGCTGGCCGCCTGGGCCGCAGTGAAAGGGATTGGCGTGGTCGGCACCGGCGATTTTACCCATCCTGCCTGGTTTGCCCACCTCCAGGAGCACCTGGAACCGGCTGAACCGGGCTTGTTCCGTCTAAAAAGCAGTCATGGACTTCATTGCAACCAATTGCTGCCCGCTGGCCTGGAACCGGTGATAGCACCGGAATCGGTTCGTTTTTTGTTGAGCGCCGAGATCAGCTCGATCTACAAACGGGGCGGCAAGGTTCGTAAAGTCCATAACCTGTTATATGCCCCGGATTTTGCCTCGGTACAGCGGATGAACGGCACCCTGGCAACCATCGGCAATATCACCTCGGATGGACGGCCCATCCTTGGGCTTGACTCCCGCGATCTGCTTGAAATTCTTTTGGAGAAAGCTCCAGAGGGATTTCTCGTCCCTGCCCATATCTGGACCCCCTGGTTCTCCCTCTTTGGCTCCAAGTCGGGCTTTGACGCCATTGAAGACTGCTTTGGCGATCTCAGCACTTATATCTTTGCCCTGGAAACCGGGCTCTCCTCGGACCCGGAGATGAATCGTCTCATCTCCGCCCTGGATCGTTTTACCCTGATCTCCAATTCTGATTGTCACTCACCGGTGAAACTTGGTCGGGAAGCCAATATATTCAACACCGAGCTGAGCTATTTTGCCCTTAAAGAGGCGCTGCAAAATCCCCGTAACACAAAGGGAGAGCAGGTCTTTGAGGCCACCGTCGAGTTCTACCCGGAAGAGGGGAAGTACCACTGCGACGGTCACCGCAAATGCAATGTCTGCATGGCCCCCTCAGAGACACGCAGACTCGACGGAATGTGTCCTGTCTGCGGTAAACCCATGACCATTGGTGTGCTCCACCGGGTCATGGAACTTGCCGATCGCAGCGAGCCCCTGTATACGGAGCAAAGCCCCGGAGTGCACAGCCTTATCCCTCTTCAGGAGGTGATCGCTGAGCTGCTGGGTTGCGGGCCGGGCACCAAGAAGGTCGCCGAAGGCTACAAACGGCTGATCGGACTCTTTGGCAGCGAGTTTGATCTGCTGCTGCAGACACCCATTGAGGAGATTAAAGCAAAGGCTGGAATGCTTCTCTCCGAGGCGATTAAGCGAATGCGCACCAACCAAGTGATTCGCCAGCCCGGTTATGACGGGGCCTTTGGAGTGATTCGTGTTTTTGATGAGGGAGAGCAGGCCGAGCTTGCCGGGCAGGAAAGCCTTTTTGGCTTACGTAAACCAAGAGCAGTACAAAAAAAGAGGAAGGAGCAAGGCTCACTCCCTTTTGCAACAGCAGCAGGCACCGTACCCAAAAAAGGTGAGCAGCGCCTGAACCCGGCTCAAGAGCTGGCTGTCCAGAGTAAGGCGCCGCTGATCGTGGTTCAGGCCGGGCCGGGGACAGGAAAAACCCACACCTTAGTCAGTCGGGTCCAGCGCGTTGCCCAGCAAGACCACATCCCCTGTACTGTGATCACCTTTACCAACAAGGCGGCAGACGAGGTACGAGCACGACTTGAACAAGGGGGGCCAAACTCGAAACTCCCCCTGGTGGCAACCTTTCATCGTTTTTGCCTGCACCATTTGCGTAAGATACATCCCGCCCTGCGAGTGATTGGGCCTGGGGAGCGACGATGGTTTGCCACTGAGTGTTTTGCTGTAGTGGATAAACAATTGCTTCAAGCCCTTGATGAAACTCTCAGTGTGTATAGTCGAACAGGCAGAGAGCCGGATGTAGCTCTTGTCAGTGCGTATCGCCGGCACCTTGCTGAGCAAAATCTGATTGATCTTGACTGTCTAGTACCTGAATTGCTTTCCCAGCTGTGCGGTGGTGGAGAACGGGCAGCACAGATACGCGCCCAAACCGGCCATCTTTTTGTTGATGAATTTCAGGACGTGAATCAGGCCCAGTATGAACTGGTGGCTGAGGTAGCCCGACATCAGGGGCATGTCTTTGTGATCGGCGATCCTGATCAGGCCATTTACGGATTTCGAGGCTCTGATCCGAGGTGGTTCCACCAGTTTATCAGCGAATTCTCCCCAGAGTGTCATCAGCTTGTCTGTAATTACCGGAGCGCTGCAATTATTGTCCAGGCAGCGGAGGCCCTGATCGCCAACAACCCGCATCCTCTTCCCGTAAAGCCCATGGAACCTTTGGCACCTCAGCCTGGAGCGCTCCATTTGCTCGTCAGCACAACACCTCAGCAGGAGGCGCGGCTGATTGCCGAGCAGATTGAAGTCGAGATCGGAGGCTCTTCCCATCGTACTTTGGAAAAATTTGATACCACAGGTGAGGCGCTGCGCAGTTTCAAAGATATTGGGGTGCTCGTCCGCACTACGCGCCAGGCACAGGCAATCGGCCAGGTGCTCAGCGAACGGGGCCTGCCGTTTCAATTGGTGGATTTGGAGGCCTACTATACCAAAGGGAACTGTCGACTGCTCTATGCCTGGATACTGATTTGTACGGAGCTGGCAGAGCCCGAGCACCTGCACTGGTTACTTGATGCGGAGAAAAGCCAGGGGAAAGCGGTACCTGTCTACGCCTATGAGCAACTCAAAAAACAAGGGGCTTCTCAGGAGCAAACAGATTGGGTTGCACAGTTTTTTGCTCAGTTGGCTGCAACAGATCTGGACGCTCTCTATCAGCTCCACAGGCAACTCATCTTGGATGAAGAGAAAACGATTGTCAGTTGTCTGGATCATTTGATGACCTATTATCGATTTGATTTTCAGGATGCATCTCTTCTGCGTTTTCGAACTGAGGCCATCAGCTCCCACCAGTCCCTGGATGCCCTGGGAAAACATTTGCTCCATTTTAGTGATTCAGTGCTTTATGATAAGCGAGCCGAAGCCATCACCCTCTCCACTCTCCATGCCGCCAAGGGGCTGGAATTCTCTGTAGTTTTTATCGCCGGAGTTGAAGAAGGGTTGATGCCGCTTACCCCAAAGAAAAGTCTCAATGCAGAGGAGCTCCAGCTCCATCTGGAAGAGGAGCGGAGGCTTTTTTTTGTTGGTATTACCCGCGCAGTGGCAACCCTCTACCTTTCCTGGTCACGGCAACGGGCTGCCTACGGCGGCCCCCTGGAAGATCGAGTTCTGTCTTCTTTTGTGAATGAACTACCTCCTGCATGTATAACTGCTGTTCCCTCGTTCCCTGTATCAGTGAAAAGGAAACGAAAACATAAACAACTCTCGCTATTTTCCTGAGCCATGGATGTCTCAAACAACGATCAGAACAACCTTGCTGAGTTAGAGTTGAAAATTCAGCGTTTGGAGCGGGAGAATCAAGAGCTGCGCCAAAAAGCGCGTCATGCCGATTCCGCCAATCAGGCAAAATCTGATTTCCTGGCGATGATCAGCCACGAGATCCGCACGCCCATGAACGGGGTCATCGGGATCTCTGAGTTGCTGCTTGACACCGAATTGCAACCCCGGCAAAAACATTTTGCTCAGCTGATTAAGACATCCGCCTCCAGTCTGATGACCCTGATCAATAACCTCCTCGACTTTAGCAAGATTGAAGCAAATAAGATGGCCCTGGAGGTCGAACCCTTTAATTTGCGAACCCTCATGGGGCAGCTGCTCACTCTCTATCAGCTGACAGGGAAGCGTAAAGGTCTCTCGATAACCGCCCGTATCGATCAAGGATTGGCACCGTTGTACAAGGGGGATTCGGTGCGTCTGCGCCAGGTATTGGTCAATCTTTTAGGCAATGCCATAAAATTTACAGAACAAGGCTCGGTGGAGCTTCGGGTAGAGTGTCTGGCTCAACGGGAAGAGGAGGATTACCTTCGGTTTATGGTGCGTGATTCCGGTGTGGGGATTGCCGGAGAAGCCATGGATAAATTGTTTCAGCCTTTTTCCCAGGTAGACAGCTCCTCGACACGACGTTACGGGGGAACAGGGCTTGGACTCTCTATTTGTGCCAAGCTCATCAAGCTCATGGATGGAGAGTTTGGGGTGGAATCTGAGTATGGGGTCGGTTCAACCTTCTGGTTCACGGTGCTTTTGCCCCGAGCTGAGGCGGAAACAAAGGAGCTTGGGCCTGTCGTACTCCCTGAAACGATGGTCGAAAATCATGATGTTCCGAAGACTGATTGCGTATGCTCGAATTCGAGCCACGGCCTTCGTTTACTTCTGGTGGATGATGAAGAGACCAATCGGTTTGTCATGGCTGAGACCTTTCGCCGTACAGGAGTTGATGTGGCAGTAGCGGCCAACGGTCAGGAGGCCATAGAGCTCTGTCGTGAAAACCACTTTCAGTTGATTCTCATGGACTGCCAAATGCCGGTCGTAGACGGGTATGAGGCAACGGAAAGAATACTCGCCGAGGCTGAGCAACAGCACCGGCCGCTTCCTCCCATCGTTGCCTTGACAGCCGATGCCACCGCTGCTGCACGAAAACGATGTCAAGAGGTCGGAATGGTGGATTATCTCATCAAACCCCTTGATTTTAACCGATTGCAGCAGGTACTTTCTCGCTGGCTTCCGGAGTTGAAAACCTCAGTGCTCCCCAAATCTTTGCTAAAGGAGCAAGATGTTGGCAGCATTGGTGTCGGTTCAACGGTGGTTAATGCGACTAGTCTGGCGCGACTACGGGAACATGTCGGTGATATTACGCCGGTTGTCGGTGTTTTTTTACGTTCGCTGGATCGTCGTTTAGAGGAATTGCGCCAGGCTGTGAATAGCCAGAATGCGGAGGGGGTCAACAAGGTTGCCCACACCATGAAAGGCAGCAGCAGCCAGTTCGGTGCTGAGGAGCTGGCCGCTCTTTGTCTGCAGGCCGAGCAGATGGGCAAAAATAAAAATTTGCGTCAGGGTGAAAAAATTCTTGCCCAGATAGAGCAAGCTGTGGAAAAGGTGCACCAGTTTTTTTGCAAACAGCTTGATTAATCAGCAGTTTATCCTACAATACCTGAGACGGGCCTCATCCCGAAGCCCCTATGTTTTGGAGATGCCAGGTTATGACAGTTTCCCTGTTATCGGGGGCCACTCCGGTTATTTTAATCGTTGATGACGACGAAGTCATTCGCATGCTCATGCGTCAGTTCCTCGAAGGTGAGGGCTACGTTGTGGTCGAGGCGGAAGATGGGCATGCCGCTCTGGATACGGTGGCAGAACAGTCCTTTGATCTGGTGATCCTCGATATCGCCATGCCGGGGATTGATGGTCCCGGAGTCTGTGAGCAGATTCGAACCACCATGACCGATCCGCCACCGGTGCTCATGGTAACGGCCCTGGATGACGAAAAGAGTATTGAACGCTCCTACGGTGCCGGAGCCGTTGATTATATTCGTAAACCCCTGCGCTGGCCGGTACTCAAAAATCGTATTCGCTATATCCTCGGTTCACATCGGGCCAAGCAGGAACTTGAGCTGCTCTCTCGCAACTATGAGATGATTCTTGATGCAGCTGCCAACGGCATCTGCGGCGTCGATGATCGGGGACTGATCAGCTACATTAATCCTGCCGCCCTCAAAATGCTGGGCTACAAAAACAGCGAAGTGCACGGCGAGCACTGTATGGATATTTTCAAAGTATCCCTCCCCGGTAGCGAAGACTTCTCCGTGGACTGTTGCCCCTTCTTTACCCAGGCAGATGCCTCGATTACGGTCTGCTATGACGAGGCCCGAATGCTGCGTAAAGACGGTACCAGTTTTCCTGTGGATTTTCGCTCAACCCCTATTCGTCAGGGGCACCGGTTGGTCGGTGGCGTACTCGTCTTCCAGGATGTCACCGAGCGGCAGGAGGCGGCCGAGCTGATTCGCTACATGGCCAACCACGACTCGTTGACCAACCTGCCCAACCGCAATTACTTTCGCAGGCGGTTGCCCCAGGCTATTTCTTTGGCCAAGCGCTACGGTCGGATTCTTTGCCTGCTCTTTATCGATCTGGATCGGTTCAAGCCCATCAATGATCAGTTTGGGCATGGGGTGGGGGATATTGTTCTGATGCAGGTGGCGGAACGGCTTCGCGGCGTGTTGCGTTCTTCAGATTCGGTCTGCCGGCTTGGTGGGGATGAGTTTGTGATTTTGCTGGAGAGCACCGAAACCCTGGAAGGGGCGACCCTGGTTGCGCAGAAAGTGATCGAATCACTCAATGAACCCATTGAGGCCAACGATCACATCTGCTTTATCGGTGCCAGTATTGGAATTTCGGTCTTTCCTCATGACTGCTGCGATGCCGAAACCATGCTCCGGCATGCCGACATCGCCATGTATGAAGCCAAGAAAAAAGGGCGTAACTGCTGGCAGTTGTATGAACCCCTGGTTAGTTCCCCTGGGCAATAGTTCGAATGATATCCGACTTACCAATGATCCCTACGAGCTGCTCCTCTTCAAGGACCGGGAGGGTGTGGATCTTTTTTTCTGCCATTAAGGTAGCCAGTTCGTCGAGTTCTGTTTCAGGAGTCACGCTCACCAGAGCCTGTGAGCAGATATCGCCAACCTTGTAGCCAGCCATCTTCTTTATCTCCTTCTCTGTCTTCTCCGTAGACTCCAAAAAGACAAAGGCATCCAAAATAGCCACGGCTGTGGGCAGGTGCACCTTTTTATTCTGAAAGATGAGGTCACTCTCTGTGACCACGCCAACCACTTTGTCGGCCTCATCCACAACCGGAGCGCCGCTGATCTTTTTTTCAAGGAGCAGGCTGGCTAACTCGCGTACAGTTGTCTGTGGGGTCACAGTGATAACGTCTTTGGTCATGATATCGCGTGCTTTTAGCATAAATGCTCCTTTGATTTGTTGTTCATGAGACTGCCAAGTACCCTGGGCAGGGCTTGGGCAACCTCGGTGGCGGTGTATCCATACGGCTCGTTTTGGGCAAGAAAGTCCGCTGCCAGTCCATGCAAGTACACCCCTAAGGTGGCGGCCTCCCAGGGAACGTATCTCTGTGCGAGAAGACCACCGATTATTCCGGCAAGTACATCGCCCATCCCTCCGGTCCCCATGCCGGGGTTGCCACTGGTGTTCAGCGCATAGTGGCCATCATTGCTGCTAATCACCGTACCTGCGCCTTTGAGTACGGTGATCAGAGGCGGACAATCGCTGGCTTCTTCCAGCCACTGCGCCGCCTGCAGGCGATTGGCCTGGATCTCTCCAATGGACATATCCAGCAGCCGGGCCATTTCGCCCGGGTGTGGGGTGAAGATGCGTGGCCCTGTTGCCAGGCGAATGCAGTCCCGATGAGCAGCCAGAATATTGAGCCCATCGGCATCTATAACCAGGGGCAAGGGCGAGTCACAGTAGAGTTGCAGTACCAGCTCCGCTGTAGACTTGTCAGTACCAATTCCCGGGCCGATGACCAGAGCGTCTTTGTCCTGCATCAGTTCGTTGATGAGGGGGAAATCCTCGTGGGAGAGAGCTTTTTCCGAGGCTGGAAGGACAACACTCATCGCTTCGGCAAGTGCAGTTTCAAAGATTGGATTGAGATCTTTAGGGACACCGCAGCTGACCAGCCCTGTGCCGATTCGAAGCGCTCCCTGGGCACTTAAAAGTGCAGCCCCTGTTTTACCCTCGGAACCTGCAAGGATCAAGAGATGTCCGTTTGAGCCTTTGTGGGCCTCTTTACGTCGTGATTGCAGCAGGTTTGCTGTGTTCACATCAAGGACTTCCCCTTGAAGATGCATGGCCTCGACTACCTTGGTTGGGATACCGATATCCACCCGCTCCAGGCACCCGACGCCAAACCCACCATTATGATAATGGCCGGGTTTGGGTAGGCCGTAGGTGACGGTAAGGTCGGCATGCACCGATATCCCCAAAACAGCCCCGGTATCGGCATGAAGGCCAGAGGGAATATCCACACTGACCAGGGGCATCTGGTGGCTTTTTCCCAGGTGGTTGATACAGTTGATCACATCAGAAAAATGGCCGCTTATCTCGCGCTCAAGCCCTGTACCAAAAATGGAATCCACCAAAGAGTGCATGGGGTGCATTCGGTTCAGCGTCAGGATCGTATCGGCCAGATTGAGCATTTTTTCTGAAAAATCGAGAACCTGATAGGGCAGACGGAGCTGTTTGTAAATAGAAAAGTTCTCAGCTGCATCTCCCCGGAGTTTTTCAGGATTGAGCAGAAAAAAAACAAAGGGAAAGGCGCCAAGTCCATGAACCGTGCGGGCAATGACCAGCCCATCTCCACCATTATTCCCAGGCCCTGCAAAGATGCAGACAGTTTTGCCCGCCACCGAACCATGGTGTTGTTGCATGAAGTCCACTGTGCCACGTCCCGCATTTTCCATGAGGACCATGCCGGGGATGCCTATTTCTTCGATTGTTTGACGATCAAGCTCACGCATTTGAGCAGCCAGGGCCAGTTGCATGCCAACGTTCTCCGTGCTGAAAAGGTCAGCCAGCTCTTGGGGGATGTCATCCAACAGATACAGAGGCCGGCTGGAAAAGTCTCGGGGCTGAGACCTGGTTTGATACCATATTTAGATATACTATACAGCGGCTTAAGCTGAGTGGCAATGTTGTTGCCCTGTGAAAAAAAGAGAGAATTTGAGGTGGAGGATCTGCTCAAAAAGAAGCTGAAGTATTGCGCCTTCCTCAGAAAACAATACTTCAGCCTTTTGGGGGAGGGAGTGTTGGCCCCTTTATGGATTCTTTTTCTGGCGGTGAGACCGAGTAAGAATGCGCCAGGGGCGCCGCAGAAATGGGGCGATTGTCCGTTCCCAAAAGAGCGCGCTCGAGTGCTGAAGCCATTCTGGTAAGAGGGGGCGCTCCTGATTAACCCGGTAAATAATTGCCACGGTGAGGAGCAGAAAAAGAATATTAGGCAGCCACATCCCTACGACCAGAGGGAGGGTGCCCTCTTCAACCATCATTCCGGTGGTTGTGTAGGTAATGTAGTAGAGGATGAAGAAACCAAGCCCCAGGGGAATGCCCACCGCCCGTCTTCCCGGCGCAGCCTGTAATCCTAAGGGTAATCCTAAGAGACTCAGGATGAAACAACCCACCGGCAGGACTAAACGTTTATGGTACTCACTGAGATATTTAATGGCTACCTTAGAGTCGGGAGGAGCTTGTTGGGCCGCCTCAAGAAGCTGTGCTTGGCTCATGCTTCCCCGACTGCGGGTGGTTATATTTTCCTTGCCCACTCTGGTGGGGAGCTGCAAGCCAATTTGCAGCTGATAGCGGCTAAAATGAAGAACCTGGGTCTCTTGTTTCTGGTTGTTGTGAAGGCTGCCGTCTTCAAGAATGATGGTCATGCGCAGGTTGTCCATATCCGGCTCCATATGCCCGCGTTTGGCCAGGGTAATCATGGGCTGAGAGCGTCCGCGCATATCGGACACATAGACACCATGCCACTGGTTGTTTGTGTCGATCCGGTCGACATAGAGAACAATATCTCCCAATGCCTGGGTGAATTCATGGGGGCGAATACCGTGTTCGATTTTTTCCATGGCCAGCTGAAACATCAGCTGTTTAAATCCGAGCTCGCCCACAGGAATGAGGCGAAGGGAGAAGTAACCCGTCAGGCTAGCTATAGCGGCGGCAGTGAGGATCACCGGAGGAAGCATCTGGCGCAGACTGATCCCACAGGCCTTCAGGGCAAGAATTTCCCGGTCATTGGTAAGCCGGGTAAAGCCGACAATCACCCCGGCCATGGAGGCCATGGGGATGATATAGAGTAGCATATGAGGAAAGATGTAGGCAAAAAGGCGGATGAAATCAGCCGCCCCAATCTGCAGAGAGAGCACTACCTCAAGAAGCGGAATCAGCCGGACCAGAAAGAAAACACCGTAGAGAATGAGGAAACTGGCAAAGAAGGGGGCCAGCAATTCATTGGCAATATAGCTGTATAACAACCAGGGAAAAGCGAACTTTTTCCTGGGTGTTGGTGCCTGGGCTGCAGAGGGAAGATTCTGCCTCATGGGGGATTAGGACTCATTCAGGGCTGATTTGATATTGATATTAATCCAATGCTGATCCCACCATTCAAGTGGATTAACAAAAATGCCGTGAATCAGCATGGAAAAATGAAGATGATCGCCACCCGCCATGCCAGTCGCCCCTGAACGGGCAATGGGTTGGTCTTTTTCAACCATGGCGCCCACTGACGTCGTGATACTGCTTAAATGAGAGTACAGACTTGCCACCCCCTGGCCGTGGTCAATAATGACCATGTTGCCGTAAATACCGAGGTAATCGGCAAAGATAACCTTACCTCGATTTGCGGCCCGAATTTCTGCCTTAGACACCGAGGCAATATCCATCCCCAGGTGGGTCTGATAATCGACAGCCTGCCCATTGTAGACATAGGTCCGCTGGTCGGCAAAACCGGCACGACCTGCACCAGGCATGCGAAGAAACCGATCGCTCCAGTATTGAACCGGATCGGTCTGGGCACAGATTTTTGCAATGACCTGATTATTTTGTGCCCGTACCTGGTTGTTAACAAAGAGATATTGACTGAGCAAGTCTCCCCGCATCTGCGGATAGTGCTGCGCAAATTCTGGAATTTTTTTGTTAAAAAAACTATCGCTTAAGTGAATAGTATCGTGCTTTTCCGGTCCGGGGGTAAAGATGGGGGAAAAACTCGCCGTTCCCTCATTGCCTGCCTCATCGTAGGCGACAACGCGGGTACTACCTGGTGATTGTGCGTTCCAGGGCAGGGCAAAGTAGGCTACATAGGTGTCCTTTTTGTCGGTGGGATATCCCGGGAAAAAACTGGAATCGATCAGCACGCCTTGTCGTGTGGGGTGTTCGCTGGCGGTAAAGACCACCAGTCCTGTGCTGCCGGGTTTTATGACCCGTTGCCCGTGGACCAAATCCACCTTGGGAGGGACTGTATCCATGATAACCGGAATGCGACGGACGGTTTCATTGCCTTTGAGCATGCCGCTTAAAGAAAAATCTCGCACCGTAATCACCAATTCGGCTGCCCCCTGTTTGATCCCTGCTTTCTTGGCATCAATCAAAACGTTTTCATTGAGCTGTTTCGGCCCAGCCAGTTTGAACCAGGCCTTGCGGGGAAAGTGACGTTCAAGAAGCGTGAAGGTGCTGCCTTCCTGCTGCAAATAAACGCGCAGCTCTTGAATGCCGCTTTTTTTATCTGCAGCCTGCAGAGGGAGTTGGACGATGGTTCCCAAATATTTAATTTCTTTGTCCAGGGTCAGGGTGGGCTGTTCAAACTCAAAGAGCAAAAAGGCGGCAAAGCCGCCTGCGAGCAAGGCCGCAGTCAGCAGTGCTGCAAAAAACATCTTAAAAAAACCGCCTCGTTTTCGAGAAGAACCACGGAGTCGTATCTGGGTAGACATGGGAGAATAAAACTAGGGTGAAGGTGGTAAAAAAAGAGGATTACTCATTCCAGATGACATCATAGCGCTTGATATGCATCTCGGGTACGGGAATTATGGAAAAACGCTTTCCAGCCTGCTCCTCCAAAAGCTCGATGGTAAACGATTCTTCGTTGAGGAGCATATCTGCGATGTGTGGGTGCACCTTGATGGTCACATGTGAACCACCAATTTTTTTGGCATCGCGAATAATTTTACGAAAGATTTCATGGCAGATAGTGCGGCGCGATTTAATAAATCCATCGCCGCCACAGTAGAGGCAGGGCTCGCACATGGTCTGCATCAAGCTTTCAGAGAGCCGTTTGCGGGTCATCTGCACCAGGCCAAATTCAGAGAGCTTGAGAATATTGACCTTGCTCTTATCGTCGCGCATGGCTTCCTGGAAGACATCATAGAGCTCTTCGCGGTGATCTTCGTTTTCCATATCGATGAAGTCAATGATGATGATCCCGCCCAGGTTGCGCAGTCGCAGCTGCCGGGCAATTTCACGCACCGCCTCCATGTTGGTTTTGAAAATCGTCTCTGCCAGGTCGTGGGCCCCCACATAGCGCCCGGTGTTCACGTCGATGACGGTCAGGGCCTCGGTGGGTTCGATAATGATATATCCCCCTGAACGCAGCCAGACTTTTTTATCCAAGGCACTGTTGATATCGGCCTCAACCCCATAGCGTTCAAAAAGTGGGAGGTCGGAGTTGTAAAAGGTTATCTTATCACGCAACTGCGGAGCAAAGGTCTGGGCATAGGAGAGAAGCTGCTCGTAGACCTCGTAGTTATCAATGACCAGCTCGTTGGTCACCTCGGTAAAAAAATCACGAACCGCCCGGAGAATAATATCCAGATCCTTATAGATCAGGCAGGGGGCAGTGGCTTTTGCGGTTTTGGTGAGGATCTCATCCCAGAGCAACAGGAGAAATTCCATGTCTGCTTCCAAGGCCTCGTTACCGATATTTTCCGCCACTGTGCGCATGATAAACCCGGTCCCTGGTGGCCGCAGGACCTCGATTTTATCGCGCAGTTGTTGGCGGGTCTCCTCGTCTTCAATTTTACGCGAGATGCCGATATGATCGGTCAGTGGCATAAAAACCAGGTTACGACAGGGAAGGGTGATGTTACAGGTCAGGCGTGCGCCTTTAGAGCCGATGGGTTCTTTGGCGATCTGGACCAGAATTTCCTGGCCTTCATGGAGGATATCATCGATCGCTGGATTTTCTGGGAGATCGGCTGGTGGTTTCGAGTGGAGTTTATGCCCCGGCATCAACCGTTGAAAATTGTCTGAGAAGATGTACTGCGCCTCGTCGACATACAAAAAGCCGGTTCGCTCCAGGCCGATCTCAACAAAGGCGGCATCAATGCCCGGCAGCACCCGAACAACTCGGCCCAGATAAATATTGCCGATCAACCCTTTTTCTGACACCCGTTCCAGGTGAAATTCGCGGAGATTGCCGTTTTCTACCAGGGCAATCCGGTTTTCGTAGAAGGTTGCATTGATGAGAATGTCTGTGTACATACTCTACTTTGAAATTGTGAGTGAAGGAGCAGGCTCGTTAGCAGGAGGTGGTTGTAGTCCCCTGTGACTGAGAGCATGCCAAAAGTGTTGCTCAAACCGAGATCGGCTCTGGCTTTATGGTAAAGCGTCTTCAAGCAGGTGCTGCAGCAAGACCCGGCATGGGACAAGGGGCTTGAAACCTTACTAAAATATGGCCCGCGGATTCAGGGTATTAAAAACATTTACTATACTATACCGTGGATAAACCGCCAGTCTTAATTCTCCCTTACCTGTCCACTGAAGGCTGCTTCAACGGGCAAGGGACCATGTATCCATGATTTCTGTTATTCTTCCAACCTATAATCGTGCCGGATTTCTCAAGCAATCCATAGGTTCCATTCTGGCGCAAAAAAGATGCTGTGATGAACTGATTGTGGTTGATGATGGCTCTACCGATGCAACCCAGAAGATCGTTGAACAACTGGCAGCTCAAGCTTCGATCCCCTTGCGGTACATTCATCAGCGCAATCAAGGGGCGGCAGCAGCCCGAAACAAAGGTATTCAAGCCGCTCGGGGAGATCTGCTGGCTTTTTTGGATTCAGATGACCAATGGTTGCCTCAAAAACTCGCCCTACAGGCAAAGGTGTTTGAAGCCGATTCGAAGCTGCTTATTTCGCATACGCGGGAAATTTGGTACCGGGGCGGTCAACGGGTGAATCAGAAGAAAAAACATGATCCTCCAAACGGTGACATATTTGCAGCCAGCCTGAAGATGTGTGTGGTCGGAATGTCCACCACCATGGCCCGAAAGCAACTTTTTGATCGTTACGGACTCTTTGACGAAACACTTCCCTGCTGTGAGGATTATGACCTCTGGTTGCGGGTGAGTTGCAAGGAGCCTTTTTCCCTTGTCCCTGAAGCATTGACCGCCAAAGACGGGGGCCGAGAGGATCAGTTGTCAGCGGTGCATCGTCTGGGGATGGATGTCTATCGCATTCAGGCTCTATGTAATCTGCTCGATTCAGGCGTACTCAGCTCGCAACAACAGCAGGCAACAGTGGAAGAGCTGGTGCGCAAGTGTCGTATCTACGGCCAAGGGTGTAGCAAGCATGGGCGTCCCGAAGAGGGAGCCCTTTATGCCGAACTGGCCCAAAAATACCAAGGTCTTAACAATTAATATTTACCGGTTATTCTTGTGAAACAGAGTTCATCCTACGGCGACCCGGCTCGCTTTATCACCCACATCCATGTGGCCGAAGACTGCCTTGAGCTGCCTTACACGCAGGAAATTATTGCTCGAGCCAAACTACCGGTCACAGTTGTACCTGAGCGCGGTGTGCCCACCATTGCAGGGGACTACCCCTTTAATCTGACCGCCGGAAAACATCATCTCCTGCTCTGTCGCAATCGCGGGACTTTTTTCAAGCCCTGCCCTGGAACCCGCGAGTATCGTTGCTGTGATTACCAGGTCCTCAATATCGGCATGAACTGCCCCATGGACTGCGTCTATTGCATCCTTCAAGCCTATCTCAATAATCCCTGGCTCAGTTTTTTTGTCAATATCGAGGAGCTGTTTGCAGAGCTGGATCAAGGACTTGATGCAGAGCCGGATCGCTTTTTTCGCATTGGTACCGGAGAGTTCACTGACAGTCTGGCCATAGACAGCCTCACCAATCTCAGCAGCCGCCTGGTGGAGTACATGGCAAAGCGGACCAATGCGGTGCTTGAACTCAAGTCCAAGAGTGTCAATATTGAAAACCTGGAGGGGCTTGCGCATAAGGGGCGGACGCTGGTTGCCTGGTCGCTGAACTCCGGCCCCATCATGGCGCGGGAAGAAATTCGTACCGCCACCTTGGAAGAACGGTTGGCTGCCGCCAAACTCTGTGCTCAGTGGGGCTACCAGTTGGCCTTTCATTTTGATCCCATCATCTATCACCAGGGCTGGGAAGAAGGCTACCGGGCAACCATTGATCGTCTTTTTCAGGTGGTGCCAGCAGAAGCTATTGCCTGGATCAGCCTGGGGGCGCTGCGTTACCTGCCGCCACTGAAGCAAATTGCGGCCGATCGTTTTCCTGCCTCTCGTTTTTTCTATCAGGAATTTGTCGATGGACTAGATGGAAAACGACGATATTTTCGGGGACAACGGGTTGAAATGTATAAGGTCATTCTCGAGCGGCTTCGCCTCTATGCCCATCCCCGAACCTGTATCTATTTTTGCATGGAAAATGATACCATCTGGCGTGAGGTCTTTGGTTTTGCTCCCGAGGAACACGGAGGCATTCCTGCCATGCTTGATCGCTCGGTAGGCTGGCTAAATTCGTAAACAGTTCAAGTTACCAAGAGAGGATGTATGGGTTGGTTGCCGATCATGGAAAAAGGAAAAAAAGGTGGGTGCCAGAACAGCTGGCCACTTTTTTACATGAATGATTTTTCCCAGCTTGGGCTTGTGGTTGCACCGTTTGAGAAGGCTCTTGAAGTCTTGAGCGCGCAGGGTTTTTTTGTTCACCAGGAGGAGGGCGCCACCCTGGTTGAAATCAGTGATCAGGGGCAGTTGAGTAAGATCATGCAGACCCTGAGCAATGAAAAGCTCGATTTTGAAATGTCAGATCTGGTGAGCTGCGTCTATCAGGGCTGATAATCCCTCATCTCTGCCCGGCGGGCAGGAATGCATTCGTATGAAAATCTGCTGTCTTTTCAAGCTTGTTAGCCTGGGCTTGAAGCGTTATATTCCCCCTTTGTCTTCAGGAACTGGTGTTGTGCATCTTGCAGGGCAATGACACCGGACGCAACCCAAAATCCCTTCCATCTCCAAATCCTTTCTTCGTTATGCGTACCGAAACACATGCAGTCAGAGGACCCGCAAACGGCTGGGTCCCCCTTGGTTTTTCTTTTGGATTTATCTTTCGCCATCAACGTCTTCTTGGGTGGAGCCTGGTGCTGGTGCTTATAACCGGTGGACTTACCTGGGGCGGCTATACCTTTACCGTGGATTTTATCAACCACCTCACCGGATCATTTTTTAGCACACCTCCCCAGAGCGATGCCATTTGGCAGGTGCCGCTACTCTGGGGCTGGACCGCATTGAAGTGGATTTATATGCTGCTCTCTCGGGTGGTTGCTTTTTATCTGGCTTTTGTCGTGGCCTACTCGCTCACCACGCCCGGTTATGTCTTTTTAAGCAACTGGGCTGGGAATCGGTTTTGTCAGCGTGCTGCTGAAGGAGAGGCGGGGATCAGTCTTGGAGGGATCCTCATCGATCTCTGGGAAGGCATAAAAATCGGGGCAATGGGGATTGTCGTCTCCCTGCTTGCTCTCATGGCCAATTTTATACCGGTGGTGGGGCAGGCTGCTGTTTTCTGTATCTATGCCTTTTATTCAGCCCTGATGTTTATAGACTATCCCGCCTCCCGTTACCGCTGGAGTTTGGGACGTAAACTGCGCTGGCTTCGGCTGCATTCCAACCAGGCCTTTCGCCTCGGCCTTTTTCCGGCTATGATCAGTATGGTTCCGGTCCTGAACATTTTTTTCATGGCCCTCTTTTTTCCCCTGTTTACGGTGCATACCACCTTAAACTTTTTGACCATCGAAGGAAAAAACACTGATTCAGTGGAGAATTCGCCCAAAGTACGTTGATTCTTTTCAGGAATCAGTGGATTTTTCTTCCGTGCGCAGGAGCTTCTGTATCTTTTGCGGCAAAGGAAGCGTCAACTCCATGGTTTCTCCTGTGGTGGGATGAGGAAAACGCAGTAAAGAGGCGTGCACCGCCAACCGTTTAATCGGATCTTCCTTGCTACCGTATTTTTTATCCCCAACCACGGGGTGCCCCAAATCGGACATGTGAACCCGCAGCTGATTCTTTCGGGCTGTCACCAGGGTCACTTCAACCAGGGAGTAGGCGGATGTACTGCGGAGCACCCGGTAGCTGGTCTCTGCATACTTGCTGCCGTTGGTCTGTTTGCCGCTAGCATACATGCGATGAATTTTTGATTCGCAAAGATAATTTTTGACCGTCCCTTTTTCCGGTTGCAGCTGTCCTTCCACCACGACCAGGAACTGTTTTTCCACCTCGGACCAGGCCTTTTGCAGGGCATGCTGTGTTTTCTCATTTTTGGCAAAAAGGAGCAGCCCGGAGGCTCCCTGGTCAAGGCGATGAACAATAAAACCTCGATCTTTATCTTTAGAGCGTTTGCTCAGACAACTGCTGACCTTATAGAAGACGGTTTTCTTCTTTTCACTGGCCGAGGCAATGGTCAGCAAGCCTGCAGGCTTATCGATAACCAGAATATCGTCATCCTCGTAGACAATAGTCAGATCCGGACATTCCTCCGGTCGCTCGGCGGCCTCTTTTTCCGTGGTCAGGGTAAGCGTTGCGCCCGCTTTGAGCTCTGACTCCAGGCGGCTGACGGGGGAACCGTCTAGTTGAACAGCCCGATATTTGAGCAACTGTTTGATCTTGGTTTTAGAATAACCACGGCCAAGTAAAAAATTCAGAACCGTGCTGTCCTCAAGGACGGGAAGGGATTGCATAGAAATCTCCAAAGGCCGTTATGCGCGCCTGTGTGGTAGGGAAATACGAAAATAAATAATGTTCGAGCTAAATCCGTGAGCATTCACCAGTGCGTCAGTTTCGTTGTCTGGTACATGCCGATTAAAGTAAGCTTTATCGGTGTGTACCAGACAACGAAGGTGGCGTGCTGATGGATGCCCCAAAGGGCGGCGGGTGAAACTGAACAATACCTGAATTTGTTAAAAAAACATCGTCCCATTAAAAAGATGCGTTTTTCAGCCGACACCCGCCGTCACGGATTTAGCAGTCGAGCACCCGCCTTACACAGTGCGCCAGATCCGCCATGACAACGGGTTTATTAAGAAAGCCCTCAATGCCGATAACACGGGACTTATCACTGGTAAGTTGTTCACTAAATCCGGTGCAGATAATTACTTTGACATCGGGGCGAAGCAGTTTGATTTCTTTGTAGAGCTGTAAACCCGTCATCTGTGGCATGGTCAGATCAGCTATGACCAGGTCAATGGTACTCGATAAGCTGCGATAAGCCTCAAGAGCATCAAAACTACTGAGGCGAACTGTCACTTTGTAGCCGAGACGCTCTAGCATACTGGTGGTCACATCGGCAATGGATTTTTCATCATCCACCAAAAGAATATGCTCGTTGCCTCGCGGCATGGGCTGATGTGGATCGATGGCGAGTTGCGGGCTTGGGGCCGTCACTTCGACCACCGGAAAATAGAGGGTGAAGGTTGTTCCCTTGCCCAGGGTACTGGCCACACGAATCTCTCCACCGTACCCGCGAAGAATGCCCAGGACTACGGCCAGTCCCAGCCCTGTCCCCTTGCCACGCGCTTTGGTGGTGAAATAGGGGTCAAAGATCTTGGCCATGGTAGCCTCGTCCATGCCCTGTCCCGTATCTTCAATGGTTAACTGTTGGTACAAGCCCGGTGTGATCGAGAGGTCGTCAAAGGCTCCTAAGCCAAGAGTAATCGTTTCCAGGCGGAGACGTAAAAGGCCTCCCGATGCTTCCATGGCATGATAGGCGTTGGTGATCAGGTTCATCAGGACTTGATGCAACTGGGTTGAGTCGGCCATGATGCGGGGACAGTTTTGAGGGAGCTGCGTTTCTATCTCGATGGTGGCGGGGAGGGTGGGGCGAACGAGTTTGACAACCTCCTCAATAATCTCGGTCATGCGGACCGGTTGTATTTCCTGATCGACCTGGCGGCTGAAGGTGAGAATTTGTTTAACCAGATCCCGAGCCCTGCGGGAAGCATCCAGAATGCCTCGGCAGTGATCGGCGATGGTTGAGTCAGGATCGTTTTCCACCAACATCAGCTCGGCCCGGCCCATGATCGGAGCTAAAATGTTGTTAAAATCATGGGCAATACCTCCTGCAAGGCTCCCTATGGCTTCAAGTTTTTGGGTTTGCTGCAGTTGCTTTTCAAACGCCTTGTTTTCATTTTTGAGTTTTACCTGCTCGGTAATATCGATCACGGTAACAAAAACTTTTTTCCAGCTCTGTTCAAAGCCGTTTGCCACCACCACCCGTCGTTCAACAGTGAGTTCCCTGCCATCCAGACTTGTATTTTCATAGACCAGTTGAGCAGTTTTATCCCGCAGCAAAAGTTTAATTGCCTCAAGGAAAAGAGGATTTTGTCCCTCGGGGAGTATAGTGCTCAAGTGGATCAGATCTTCGCTTTTTTGTGCACCATAGAGAGTAAGAGCCGCTCGATTGGCCGCATTGACTCGAACCATATCAATGCATCGCCTCAAACTTTCCGGGTGCTGGGTAAAGTAACCCTCCAGATCACTGACACCTTCATGTATAAGGCGATCGAGAAAGTTTTTGACCGGGCTTAAATCTTCTTCAAGAAGAGCGATGGGAGAGTGCTCAAATAAAAGAGCATAGCGCGCTTCTGTTTCAGCTAACTGTTTTGATTTAGCGGTAATGATGCCTTTTTTGCGCTGATTGAGTACCAAGAGCACAATCAATAAAGCCAGTACGACGATGAGCCCCAGATCAGTCGGCCGAAAAGAGACAGATGTGCCCAGCACGTTAGAAAATTCGCTGAGGACCCGGCACAATATGGAAGGGGTGTTCTCTGTCATGGTCAGTCAGGTAAAAACAATGCAAAAGGATGATGACTCTGCTGATCGAGCTTTAAGCTGGCAGGTCAGAGCTGTGAGGTCCTCAATGTACTTCTTATTGTAGGGGGAAGGCTTTTACCTTGTCAAAAAAATATTCGAGTAAAAACAAGGCGCAACAAATATTTACACAAATAGATTTGCCGTTTGTAGCTGCTGTTGGTCAAGGACAGCACTGAGAAAATCCAGAGTCAGGAGGAACATGATTTTGTCGTTGATGCAGCAGTAACTCTGTGAACCTTGGGGTATTATGAATCGTGCTTGCCACCTTGTCAAATGAGGGGCTGGTATTGGTTGAGAAAGAGCGCATTTTCAGCAAGCTTCGCCTTGGATTATTTGCTACCAATAGCCCTTGGTAAAGTCGTGCGTGCGATTTCGAGCAGGGGAAATAAAAAAACGTATGGAGAAGAGTATGTTGACAGGGTGGCAGTTCTGGATTGATCGAGGAGGGACCTTTACCGATGTGGTGGGGAAGGACCCTCAGGGGCAACTGCACACCCGGAAACTCCTTTCAGAAAACCCGGAACAGTATAATGACGCCGCCTTAGAGGGAATACGGCGCCTGCTGCAGCTTGCGCACCCTACCTCTCCTCTTCCTGCTGAGCAGATCGACGTCGTCAAGATGGGCACCACCGTGGCGACCAACGCCCTGCTGGAGCGCAAAGGGGAACCGACGTTACTGGCAATAACCAGGGGCTTTGGAGATGGGCTCCGTATTGGCTATCAGAACCGGCCCGATCTCTTTGCCTGCCACATTCAGCTCCCGGAAATGTTGTATGCGGATGTGGTCGAAATTGAGGAACGCTGTGATGCCGGGGGGAGGATCATTCTTCCGCTTAATCTTGATCAGGCCCGAGCTGATTTTCAGGCAGCCTACGACAGCGGTCTACGCTCTCTGGCTGTTGTTCTTATGCATGGGTATCGTTATCCCGAGCATGAGGTACAGCTGGCCGAGCTTGCCCGGGAGATCGGTTTTTCGCAGATATCTTTGAGTCATCAGGTCAGCCCTCTGATAAAACTGATCGCCCGCGGAGATACCACCGTGGTCGACAGTTACCTCTCGCCCATTTTACGGCGCTATGTTGAGCAAGTGGCCTCGCAGTTAATTGATCAGCAAGGAAAATCCACGCGCCTCATGTTTATGCAATCAAGTGGAGGCCTCACGGATGCGAGCCTGTTTCGGGGGAAGGATGCAGTCCTTTCCGGTCCTGCCGGTGGCGTGGTTGGCATGGTCCGGACAGCTGCCATGGCCGGGTTGACGCGTTTGATTGGTTTTGACATGGGGGGCACTTCCACCGATGTCACCCATTATAATGGAGATTTTGAACGCAGCTTTGACACCCTGGTCGCAGGAATCCGTATGCGTGCGCCCATGATGTCGATTCATACGGTCGCTGCCGGTGGTGGCTCGATTCTTCATTTTGATTCCGGCCGTTTTCAGGTCGGTCCCGATTCCGCCGGGGCTAATCCCGGGCCAGCCTCTTACCGTCGTGGTGGTCCCCTGACCGTGACTGACTGTAATGTCCTTTTGGGACGTATTCAGGTCGACCATTTTCCCGCAGTTTTTGGTCCAGAGGGCATTCAACCCCTTGATCATAAGGTGGTGCGCGAGCGTTTTAATGCACTTGCTCAAGAGATCAGCAGCGCTTCCCGGAAAACGATGACTGCCGAGACCGTAGCCGAAGGATTTTTACGAATAGCTGTGGAAAATATGGCCAACGCAATTAAAACCATCTCGGTCCAACGCGGCTACGATGTCACCGGTTACACCCTCCAGTGCTTTGGCGGTGCAGGCGGACAACACTGTTGCCGGGTGGCAGACGCGCTGGGCATGGAGCGCATCTTTCTTCATCCTCTGGCTGGGGTTCTTTCTGCATATGGTATGGGGCTTGCCGAGATCCGTAGTCTGCGTGAGGTGCAGATCGAGCATCCTCTGGAAGCTCCTGATTTAGAAGCGGTCTTGGATGCGGCCCGAGCGCCGTTGGAGCAGGTTTTGCAAAAAGAACTTCAGGGCCAGGGCGTTGATTCCGCAGAGGTTGTTATTGCCTGCAAAGCGCATCTACGTTACAGCGGCACCGACGCAAGCCTTGAGGTTGAGCTTGGGACTTCTGAGTCTATGCAGGCTGCCTTCGAGTCAGCCCATCGCCAACGCTTTGGTTTTACCAGCCCCGAGCGGAGGCTCATTGTCGAGGCCCTGGTGATTGAGGCCATCGGCCCTGGTGAGCCGCTGGAAGAACCCGAGTACAGGCAGACAGAAAAGAGTCCTGAGCCTCGGCAAGAGATAGGGCTCTATGCGGAGCATGGGTGGCAGGAGTCTCCACTCTATATTCGGGAGGAGATAGTCCCCGGACAGTGCATAACCGGGCCAGCGCTTATTATTGAGCCCATCGGTACCGTGGTGCTGGAAGCCGGGTGGCGGGCGCAGTGTAGTCAACGTAATCATCTTCTCCTGACCCGGGTAACACCTCGTTCTCAGATCGAAGAGCTGGGCACTGGTGTGGATCCGGTTATGCTGGAGGTGTTTGCCAACCTCTTTATGTCGATTGCCGAGCAGATGGGGGTGACCCTGGCCAACACCGCCCATTCGGTCAACATCAAGGAGCGCTTGGATTTCTCCTGTGCCCTCTTTGACGCCCAGGGTAACCTCGTGGCCAATGCGCCCCATGTGCCGGTGCATCTGGGCTCCATGGGTGAGTCGGTGCGTGCTGTAATCCGTGATAATGCAGGATGTATCCGCCCGGGTGATGTCTTCATGCAGAATGCTCCCTATAACGGGGGCACCCATCTGCCCGATGTGACTGTGATTACCCCCTGCTGGGACGAATCCGGAAAAGAGATTCTCTTTTTCGTGGGCTCCCGGGGACATCATGCCGATATTGGTGGGCGGACGCCGGGTTCCTCCCCTCCCGATTCTTCACGGATTGAGGAGGAGGGGGTTGTCATCGATAACTGGCTGCTGGTGGACCAGGGCTGCTTTCGGGAAAAGGAAACGCGAGAACTCCTGAGCGCCGGTCCGTACCCCTGCCGCAAGGTTGAGCAGAATCTGGCTGATCTCACCGCTCAAATAGCAGCGAACGAGACCGGGCTTCGAGAGCTTGGTCGCATGGTCAATCATTTTGGCCTGGCAACGGTCCAAGCCTACATGGGCCATGTGCAGGATAATGCCGAGGAATCTGTCCGCCAGGTCCTGGCGGTGCTCGCTGATGGTCAGTTCACCTATCCCATGGATGATGGCAGTCATATTCAGGTGAGTATTCGCGTAGACCATCAAGCGCGCGAGGCGACTATTGATTTCAGCGGGACCTCCCCCCAGCATCCTGGGAACCGCAATGCACCCAGCTCGGTGTGCAGGGCTGCGGTGCTCTATGTGTTTCGCAGTCTGCTGGCAACTGATCTTCCTTTAAACGAGGGCTGTCTCAAACCACTGAAGCTGATTATTCCTCAGGGATCGATGATTAACCCCGCATACCCCGCAGCGGTGATTGCCGGCAATACGGAGGTCTCCCAGGCGATCACCGATTGCCTTTTTGGGGCTCTGGGGCGTTTGGCTGCTTCCCAGGGAACGATGAATAATTTTCTCTATGGCAACGCGACCCATCAGAATTACGAAACGATCTGCGGGGGAACCGGTGCCGGGCCAGACCACGACGGTGCCAGCGCGGTCCATAGCCACATGACCAATACCCGTATGACCGATCCAGAGGTTTTGGAATTGCGTTTTCCGGTGCGGGTCGAGGAGTTTTCCATCCGCAGGGGCTCGGGTGGGCGAGGGCACTATTGCGGTGGGGATGGTGCGGTGCGCAAACTGCGTTTTCTCGAGCCGATGACGGCGACGCTGCTCTCTTCCAATCGGCTCACCGCCCCCTATGGTCTCCAAGGTGGTGGTCCAGGGCAGTGTGGAGAAAACAGACTGGTCCATAGCGACGGCAGGGAATCACTGCTTGCAGGCAATGACGAGGTGCAGGCAACAGCCGGAGATATGATCGTTATCAAAACGCCCGGTGGCGGTGGTTTTGGTATCGCTGATTCACAAGAAACAGAGGCCTGCTCATGACCAGCACAGGCACCATGCGTCCCCGTTTTCACTATGGCTGGGTGATTGTGGTTGTTGGCTCACTTGGCATCTTTGCCTGTATCGGCCTGGCCCGTTTTGCCCTTGGCATGCTCTTGCCCTCGATGGGTGCTGATCTCAAGCTCAGTTATTCCCAGATGGGCACCATCTCCACGGCAAATTTCATCGGCTACCTGGCAGGCATCCTGGTTGCAGCGCCACTGGTGCGGAGAATCGGTCCCCGGGTACTGACAACACTGGCCCTTTTGCTCTCTGGGCTTTCCATGATTGTTATTGGTTTTACCCAGAATTTTTATGGGATTACCGGGCTCTATATCCTCACCGGTATTGGGACGGCACTGGCCAATATTCCCATCATGGGACTTTTGTCCGCCTGGTTTGCCAGTCATCTGCGGGGTAAGGCAGCGGGGTTTGTGGTTTCAGGGAACGGGGCTGCCATTGTCGTTGCCGGGTTAAGTGTGCCCTGGCTCAATGGGCTCAGTGACTGGTCCTGGCGACTGAGTTGGCTGGTACTGGGAAGCATCGTTTGTTTGACCGGAGCTCTCTGTCTCCTTTTTTTTCGTAACCGTCCCCAGGAGTTGGGCCTTGAACCTGCAGGAGCGCTCAAGCCAGCAACCGGACTGGGACCGCATCAACTCTCGGCGAAACGTTCAGTCCCGTTTAAGCTCATCGTCCATTGCGGCCTTTTGTACGCCATCTTTGGATTTACCTTTGTCAGCTACGCCACCTTTATTGTTACCGCCATGGTCCGCCAGTATGGCTTGAGTCAGGAGGTGGCAGGATCGTTCTGGTCCTGGGTAGGTTTTTTCAGCCTCTTCTCCGGCCCCCTGTTGGGGATGCTGGCGGATCGTTTCAGTCGCCCTTTGGCCCTGATGACCGCCTTTGGCGTCCAGTGCTTTGCCTATTTGCTGGTGGGGCTCAATTTGGGAAGCGTTGCGCTGTATCTCTCAATTTTCTGTTATGGTATTGTCGCCTGGGGCATCCCTTCGATTATGGCTGCGCTTTCCGGTGATTACGCCGGAGCAGACAAGGTGGTCTCGATGTTTTCCGCCATTACCCTCTTTTTTGCCGGTGGTCAGGTGGCGGGGCCCTATCTCGCCGGGCAGATCGCTGAGCAGAGCGGGAGTTTCTCAGGAAGTTTTCTCCTGGCGGCCACGCTGACCGGACTGGGGTTTTTGCTGGCGCTGATGCTGCCAAAACCTGAAGCTGAATCCATGACGGCGGGTGGGAATTGAACCACGTATCTTTTTAATAAAACAACTTTTTTAAATAAATTCATGTATTGTTCAGTTTCACCCGCCGCCCTTTGGGGGGGGGCCATCAGTACGCCACCTTCATTGAGTTCCTGTCGCCGTCACGGTGAATAGTGACGGATTGAGATGTACAGTGCATTCTTTCTTGGACTTTTGGGTAACCATAAAATAATATTGAGAATAACTACTTGCGCAATCCTTTCAGCAGACCGAACCAGGCGCCTTAATTAAAGGAGAACACTATGGCCATCTTCACGTACGAGGCTCGAGAATTGTTCCAATGGTTGATCAACCAAGATGATATTGTGGTGGTTGACGTGAGAAACGAAAAGGATTTCAATAACTTTCATGTTGAGTCCCCCTATCCCTTCCCCCTGCACAATATCTCCTATTACGAATTCATGGAGGATGAGGAGGGTTCGGTTGGCCGTATTGCCAAAGGTTCCCAGGTGCGCATCGTCTGCGCCAAAGAAGGCTCGGCCAAGTATGTTGCCGAGATTTTTGATAAGTTTGGCTATGATGTGGGCTACCTCACTGGCGGTATCAAAACCTGGGGCAACCTGTTGGTCCCCAAACTTCTGACCACGGGCAGTGATTTTGAACTGTATCAGTTTATCCGTCCCGGCAAGGCCTCCTGCAGTTACGGGCTCATCTCCGGTAAGGAGATGATGGTCTTTGATCCGTCACGCAATATTGATTTTTACCTGAATTTTGCGGCAGAAAAAGGCTGTATCATAACCAAGACCTTTGAGACCCATCTCCAGGCTGATTATATCGCCGGCAGCCGTGAGCTTGCCGCTCGCACCGGTGCAATTTTTTATGGCAATGATAAAGATTTCAGCACCTCCAAAAATCCCTACACCTCACTCAAAGATGGGGAGATTCATCGCTTCAGCCTGGGAGGTCCGGATGTACGAGTTCTCTTTACCCCCGGTCATACCCCTGGTTCCACCTCCTTTATCGTCGCCGAGAAATGTATCATCTCCGGTGACATGATGTTTATTCATTCGGTGGGACGGCCCGATCTCGGAGGAAAAGCCGAGGCGTGGGCGGGACTGCTCTATGACTCGATTCAGATGATGAAAAAGCTGGATCCGACGCTGATGGTCTTGCCTGCCCATTACATGGAGTGGGAAGAGGCGAACGAAGATCTCCTGTTCACCCGGACTCTGGCCGAGGTGCTTGAACGCAATAAAGATATTTACGGTATTGCGACCTTGGAAAGCTTTATTGAGTTCATCAAGGCCAATATGCGGCCCCAGCCCGAAGAGTACGCGGTGATTCGGTTGGTCAATGCCAACCTGCAAGAGGAGGATGAGGAAAAGCAGGAAGAGCTCGACCTCGGGAAAAACGAATGCGCAGCCTCTACCTATGCTCAGCAGCAGGCGGAAAAAGGAAGTGGAGCATAACTTGCCGAAGATATGGAATCTGTGTAAAGTGGGCAGGTCTGGTTGTGCCCACTTGAGCACAGCGATAGGCAGAGATTTTTTAACCATGGAGGCGTATGCAACCTCATTTCAGTGCTCCCCAACTTTTTCTGGCGTTGATGGTGCTGGCCTTACTTGTCTCACAGGCCTTTACGGCGGTTGCCGCTGATATCCCTTCGACCCCTGAGGCGGAGAGTCTCCTCGCCCAGGTTCGGCCAGAGCTGCAGCGTCAGCTTCAGCGAAAGGGGCTGAGCCTTGGCCAACCCATCTTTGTTCGCATTTTCAAAATACCGGGCACCCTGGAAGTTTGGGTTGAAAAGAATCACCGGTTTCAACTCTTTAAAACCTACCGAATCTGTACCTATTCAGGATTCCTTGGCCCAAAAACCCGGGAAGGGGATAAACAGGCCCCGGAAGGGTTTTATTCAGTCACTCCAGATCAGCTCAATCCCAAGTCTAGCTACCACCTCTCCTTTAATATTGGCTATCCCAACGAGTATGATGCGGCCAGATACCGTGGCGGTAAATACATTATGGTCCATGGGGACTGCCAATCCTCGGGCTGTTTTGCCATGACCGATAACCGGATCGAAGAAATTTATCTGCTGGCCCATGCCGCATTCAGCCAGGGGCAGGAGCAGTTCGGCGTGCATATCTTTCCCTTTCACCTGACGCCGAGAAACCTGGAGAAGTACTGGGCCTCTCCCTGGATAAAGTTCTGGGAGAATCTTCAGCCCGGTTACATGGCCTTTGAACAACTCCGACAGGTGCCCATGATCGCGGTGCAGAAAGGGAAGTATGTGGTGAGCTCACGGGGCTCCCATTTAGCCTTACAGCATTTGAAATAAGAGAGGGACATGATCCGCTTAAAAGGCTGATTTTCAAGTCTCGGGGAAAACTCGGGACTTTTTCTGTTTACGGACGTAATGCGCGCACATACCCCGCCTTGGGTTGGTAAAACGTTCGCTCCTTGCCACACTGGTCCCCCAGTTCCCAGGAAGCAGGCCCTATTGATCCATCCTCCTGCCTGATCCAGTAACTTCCCTCCAGTTTCAGCTCGATCTTTCCATTCTTCTTCAGATCAAAGAGCATGAAGAAATTGTAGAGCTCCCATTTTGTCGGTAACCGCCAGTCGTGGTATTGGCCTTGGTTCAGCTTGGCCAGGTAGGCCTTGACGTCACTTGGCGATCGCATTTTTTTGCTGCGTTGCATCTGCCAGATAAGCCCGTTTTGGGTTTCCTGTACCAGCCCTTTATCTTTGAGCGGTACCAGGTCCTCTGAAAAAACCGTTGCAGGCAGGGTGAAAAGAAAAAGGAGACAAAGAGAGAACAGTACCCTTTGAGCGTGGTGGCCCAAATGTGAGGGGAGGCGTTTGAACATGTCAGTCTCCTTAACCCAAGTCAAGGCTGGGTTACGTATAAAAATTTTGGTGATCCAATTCACACTCAGCAGGGCTTTGATGGTCGATACAAAATTATTGATGATACCCTGAATGAAAACATAGTAATAAACTAGCCATGATCGAATCGTCTCGCAAGGCGTGCTGGCAGAAGGGGAAAACGTTAAAGAGGAAAAAAACTACCCGAAACCGTTGTTGAACGTGTTTCGGGTAGTGAGAAACAATAGGTAGAGACTTGGCCTAATTGTTATAGAGGCTAGAGCGTTACCTCAATCCAGAGTTTTTGATTGTTGACCTTGCCATCAAGTATCCACCGCTCACTGTCGAGTTTGAAGAGTTGAAATGAGTTGTTGCAGTCTTTTTGCTCTTTCTGGTTGGGGAGCTGCAGGTTCACACAGGTTATGACATTCCAGCTGTCGCTTCCGGGTTGATAATGTTTCCCCAGGATATCCCCCTGGCTTACGGTCACCCCGGGCAGGGTGAGTTGGTAGAGTGAGACCACGGCTTGAGCAATAGGCCCGTTCTCCGGAGGGGGCGCGACAAAAGGTCGCTTGCAGCCGACGACCAGAAAAAGAAGCAAAAGGACAAAAATAAGATTTTTTTTCATGGGCTAACAAAATAAAAAGTTGACGAGTTGTGCCAGCACTGCCGCTGAAGAGTTTACAGCAGCAGTGCATCCAGAATCGTTTAACGGTGAGATTTACGGTGTCTTACGAGCAGTGCAGCAAGACCACTGAAAAAGAGCAGGACTGAATTGGGTTCCGGCACAGGATTTGTTCCCCCTTCGACTACGTTGACCTTGAACAGTATTTCAATACTGTCGAGGGAATAATCTCCGTAGTAATTCCAAAATGTGCTGTAAGGATTCAGGGTAATTGTTTCCTCATAGGCACCAAGTGTCAGCAGTGAAGTATCCAGGCTAACCAGTAACCCGGAGAGTAGAGCACTGGCGCTCAGGTCTTCGAAATTGTCAAATCCGGAGAGGCTGAACGCACTGTTTTGGGAGAGGGAGGAGAAGTCACCATCCAGATTATCAGCTGGGCCAGTAGCCGCGTTTGTCAGGGCAAATTCATCCTGCAGCGTCGATCCCAGATTATCTAAAAGTAGCGTGCCAAAGTCGATAGTGTACTGGGTGCCACCGCCGCTGAGTAGCGCATCCTCATAACTGTCTGTTGTATCGAAAATTACCGCCTCAGCTAGGTTGTTCACCGTACCGGTCAGCATAACGGTTGAGTCACCCAGGGTGGCGTCGGCAATATCACTGTTTCGGCTGAGAAAGCCAAGGGTTGCCGTCCCCGTGTAGATGCCTGCCGTTGAGGTGTTCATGTTCAGCTCGACCTTGGTCGAATCTCCTGCGGCAATGGTTGTAGATTCCACTGACGCCGTGAATCCTTCAGACATATTTGTCGAGTTCAGGACCAAGTCATCAACTAAAGCGCCACTGGCGGAGTTGGCCAGTGTGGTCACCTGCGTCGCATCGGTGTTCACCCGAACCGTACCGAAATCAATGGTTGTTATCAGGTCTGCCTCTGCGTAGTCATAGACAATGCTGGAGACGTTAACGATCTCAGTGCCCAGGTCAATGTTATTGGCAAAACCAAATTCCTGGCCGTTTGACTCCAGGGCTAGGCTCACCGCACCGTTTGAGGTCCCTGAGGTGCTGGAGTCAACGGAAACCATAATGCTGGTGTCTGTGTCGCCGGCGGCAAGCGCGTTGACTGAACCGCTCACCGTTACATCGCCGTTAGCTGAAGCCGAAACATCAAGGGCTTCGGAATAGCCATCAGCAGCTGCGCTGTTGCTGATGTTGATGGCTTGACTGAGCGTATCACCCACTCGACCAACCAGCATAGTCAATGGATCTACTGATCCCTGAGCTGTACGAATAACGCTGGCGCTGATGTTGACATCTTGTGGCGCCAGGTCGGTAATACCAAGCCCGCTGGTTCCTTCTCCGTTCGAAGCCAGACTCAGGGTCACGGTTCCTGATTGCGCTCCGGCGACACTGGTATCATCTAGAGATACTTTCATGGTGCTGTTGTCTGTAGCCTGGGCGGAAAGCAGTGCGATTTCCCCACTGGCGGAAACATTGCCAACCATGGAATCAATGGAGGCATCGAGTTTTTCAGAATACCCGTTATCCGGTGCACCATTGGTAATGGAGAGTGCGGCTGTCGGGCTCAGTTCTCCCTGGCGGATATTGCCCAGATCAATCTGCGCGGTATCAATTACCGCCTGGGCGTAATTCCAGACCGTAGCTGTGGCTACATAAGCCTGGATGGTGACATCCTCAGAGCCAATATCCGAGGTGCCTAGGTTAAATCTATCCCCATCGGAAAAGAGGTTCACCGTGCCGGTTGTATTGATGGCGCCTGCAGTGCTAGTGTTCAGAGACACGCTGAGCGCAGTACTTGTTTGTCCTGCCGCCAGATCCTCCACTGAACCCTTAAGGGTTATCTGGCCGTTGTTTATGGATCCGCTGTCCCAGCTAGCGTCCAGATAATCGGTATAGGCCGCATCTTCACTGGCCCGGGTATTTGTCACTGTAACTGACTGATCGGCAACACTATCGCCCACATGAACATTGCCAAAGTTCACCGTGTTCTGGACATTGGCCGTCGCTGTCTGGGTAACCGTGGTGGAAACCTGAACGGTGGTGCTGCCCTGAGTGGTTTGTCCCAGCAAGTTAATACCGTCACCATCGGAAACAAACTCCACGGTGGCTGAACCGGACTGCACTCCTAGGCTGGAGGTATCCAGCCCCATGGTCATGGTGGTATCGGAACTTCCCGCTGTCAGATCATCAATGGCGCCACTGGTTATTATATTGGTTGAGCCGGTAAAGGTCGCGTCCAGGTTTTCCGAATATCTATCGGCGACCGCCGTATTTGTAATCGTCAGAGTGCTCTCAACCGTGTCCCCCTGGCGTACATAGGAGGGGGCTGTGCTTTGATTGATACTGTACTCGGCATACCGATAGGTCGTGACCGTAGCTGTGGCGTTCTGATTGCCCAGATCCGTGCTTCCCAGTGAGTTGATGCCATTGGGGTCGGAAATGAAGTTGACTTCAGCTGTTCCGCTGCGAACGCCGGCATCGCTGGTGTCCAGGGTGAGTTCCATGCTGGCACTGTCACTGGCTTGAGCGGCCAGGTTGTCGATGGCCCCACGGGTAGCAGTAATCGTCCCTGTGGTGTTGCCGGTGAAGCTGGCATCCAGGTATTCGGAGAACCCATCATCGGGGGCCACGTTGCCTATTGTCAGAGTGGCGACTACGCTGTCACCTACATGCGCCTCACCCAGGTCCACCGGGGTAACCAGGGTCGGGGCCGCGTAGTTATAGACCGAGCCGGTGACGTTGATTATTTCCTGACCAAAGTCTTCCGCTGCTCCGGTGGCTTGTCCGTCAGAGCCCAGAAGGATGGTCGCGGTTCCTGTTTTGTTACCGGCTGTAGAACTGTCAACTCCCACCTGCATGGAACTTGTATCGTTGCCGCCTGCCACCAGTGAGTTGATTGTACCCCCGTTGGTAAGGGTCGCTCCCGATGTCCCGGTGAACGAGGCATCTGCTCCGTCGGAACCGGCGTTCGCCACATTCTCAACATTCACTGCAGCAAGGGAAGTATCGCCCACGTGCATCTCACCCACATCCACGCTGGTATCAGCGATATAAGGAACTGCGCGTGGAGTGATGGTGGAATTGCCCAGAACAAAATCCGTGGCAAAGCCGTCATCCACATTGTCGGATTCTACGGTGAGTTGCACCGTTACATCTAGGGTACCGCTGCTATAGAAGCTGGTATCGATGGCCATGGTCTGGTCATTGAAGTAGGAGAGCGCCGCAGTAGAATCGGTAAAGGTTTGAGTGAGATTGGTTACCTCGCGCCCTTCAACCAGAACTTTAAAGGTTACCGAGGTGCCATCACCATCGGTAAAGCCATCGCCCAGAACCTCGGGCGACATGAAGCCGATCAGCAGTTTCTGGTCACCCGTGGTGTATTGGCTTGTGTCCACGTCGAAGTTGACCACCGATGTACGGGTCTGGCTGTTGCTGTCGCCTGAGGAACCGTAGGCACCGTTGAGCACACCAAAACCGATAATGTCCGAATCCAACTGATTCGAGTCAAAGACATGGGTGGTATCGGCGATATCAAAGTTTGCCAGTACCGCACTGTTGCGTACCTCGGGGAGGAGGGACGAAGCATCGGGCAGTGCGGTGGCATAACTCGAGGCCTGCTGGTTGGTAATTGCGCTGATGCCGGTCAGTGCGCTGCCGTAGCCCGCGCTCGCCTGCACCGTGCGGGTGCCGCCAAGGTCTGCAGCTGCCGAGGTTTGCACCTGGGTGACCAGGCCTGTCGCCGCATCAGACTGGGCCAGTGCGGTTGCGTTTCCTAGAGTGCCCGTTGCCGTAGTTGTTGCGGTTGCGGTTCCGCTAGCTCCCTGGCTTGCTCCGTCGTAGCCGAGTCCACCCTGGCCTGCATAGGCACGACTGTCTGCGTCAATCCGGTAGTCGCTGTTGCTGGCTTCAACAGTTGCCGTGGCATCGCCACCCGCACCACCGCTGTTGCCACTGCCACGGCCTGATCCGCCGGCCCCACCGGATGCATCGGCAGAGGCGTAAACGGAGTTGGTTCCCGATCCGGTCTGAGTCGCTGTAGCTGTGGAGCTGGCATCGCCACCGTCTCCACCACTACCAAGTCCATTGCTGTTGAGGCTACCGCCGGTACCACCGTGCGCATCGTCAATGACCTGGACGGCTTGATTGCCAGCAGCTGTAGCAGCAGATGAGCTGAGCGCATCTCCACCAGCACCGGCCTGAAGATGGTCGGTTTCCCCATAGATTGCACCACCAGTACCACCGGTTGCGTAACCGCGCACATAGACATAGCGGGTGTTGCTGCTGTTTATGCTTTCACCCACCGTAGTGTTGGTTGCATTACCGCCATCACCTCCGGTACCGGTCCCCGACCCGTAGCCACCGGTTCCTCCAATGGCCGATCCGTGACTGTAGACTGCGTAATAATTGTTGCTCGCGTTTACAGGAGCGGTGCTAGTGACAGTAGTCTTGCTGACAGCGTCACCACCACTACCACCGTTTGCCCCATCAACTGCGCCGTAGCCTCCTGAGCCCCCAGTTGTATAAGAGTATCCATAGGCAGCTCCAGAGCTGGAACTCAGCTGGGTGGTAGCTTCGGCCAAGGCACCGCTGGCTGCTGTTCCCGTAGTTCGAAGCGTTTGCCCACTGCCACCATAGGCGCGTGTGTCCACATACACATATGCTGCACTGTACTCTGCATGTCGCAGGGAAGATGTGGCCGTACCTGCGGTGCCTGTGCTCCCGGTGCCGGAAACGGTACCGGCATTGCCACCGTAGGCATATTGATCAAGGTCGAGCTGGCTGCCATCACCGCTAACTGAACCCGTTGCTGCGTTTATTAGTGAGACATTGGCCCCATCACCTGCCTGCCCATCCTCCGTGGTGCCGCCATCACCGGCCTCACCATCTACCGAGCTTCCACCAGCGCCACCGTAGGCGTATTGATCGAGGTTGAGCCCACCCTCGCTTGTGCCGCTGACTGCATCGGATATTGTGGCATCGGCACCGTCTCCGCCATCAGCTCCTTCGTATCCCCTGCCACCCGCACCGCCACGAATGGTAGCCGCGGCCGTGGAGGTTCCTGTGCCTTTTCCCGTGACCATAGCCGTAGCCGCGGCCGTTCCTCCCACGCCACCGCTGTAGCCGCTACCCTGTCCAGATGCTCCTGCACCGCCGGTGGCATTGGCCTGTGCCGAAGCGGTTTGATAGCTTGCACCTGTTTGGGTGGAGGTGGCCTCCGCACTGGCATTGCCGCCGTCACCGCCGTCGCCGGTTGCTCCAGCGGCATTGTAGATGTATCCACCACCACCGCCATTGGCGGTGGCATAGGCTCGGGTTGCCTGGTTTCCTGCACTGGAGGCCTCGGCGGTACTGGTGGCCTCCCCACCACTGCCGCCAATCGCGTCGCTTGCATTAGTGCGAAGGTAGCTGGCTGTACCTCCTGTCGCGGTGGCGTTTGCGTCAACGCTACCAGTACTTGCACTGTTTGTGCTCTTGGCTAAAGAGGTGGAGGTCGCATTGCCCCCGCTGCCGCTGGTACCACTGCCTTGCGCGTATCCCCCGTCTCCTCCTGTGGCCGTGCTTGTACTGGAGGTTGAATTGTTGAGGAGTAGGCCTGTGGTCAGGGTGGTGGAGTTGCTTGTTGCCTCCCCCCCATTACCGCCGCTGGCCCCATCGGTGGTACCGTGACCGCCGCCACCTCCTCTGCTTGTGGCAGTGGCGGTAGCGCTTCCCGAACTACTAGTGAGCTCTGTCGTTGCCGAAGCAGCAGCGCCATCACTGGCAGTTCCTGCGGAATTGCGGTTGCCGCCAGCACCACCGGTTGCAGAGGTTGCCGCGTTGACTAAGGAGGCTGTGGTTTCGCTGAGCTTTAACGATGAGCTGGCCGCTCCGGCCGTACCAGCATCGCCGCTTCCTGTTGCCCGGCCGGCGGCCCCGCCTTTGGCGGTCTGGGGCAGGTAGAGCGAACTGCCATTCCCTCTGACTGACCCCTGGGTTGAGTCACTCAGGGTGACGGCCGCACCATCCCCGGCTACACCGTCTTCAGCACTGCCGCCAGCTCCACCGGTTGCAGTGATGTAAACCTTAGCGGTGGCCCCTTCCTGGGGTGAGTTTCCGCTTGCCGTGACAGTTGCGGATCCACCATTGCCGCCGTTTCCGCTGCCACTGCCAGCCCCACCCGTGCCACCGGTTGCACGAACGTCGAGATCGAGATCGCTTTGACTGGTACTGGCCAGATTGGAGGTTGCATCTCCGCCATCCCCAGCCTGCCCATCCTGGGAAGCACCGCCAGTCCCACCAAAGGCATACTGGGTGAGATTGAGTGTATCTTCACTGCTGCCACTGGCTGCATCCATCAGGGTTGTATCAGCACCCTGACCTCCATCGGCCCCTTCGTATCCGGCCCCACCAGCTCCGCCATATGCCTGGCTTCTGGCAGATGTATACCCACTGCCGGTCCCGATGGCGGTTGCCTGGGCAGTGGCTGTGCCGCCGTTTCCGCCCTGGTGGCCGGTGCCTCGAGCATATCCCCCGGACCCACCAGTGGCATTGGCATATGCAGCGGCAGTCAGGGTTGCCGCGCCGTTCTGTTCCGCCTGAGCGGTGGAGCTGGCATTGCCGCCATCCCCCCCGTCCCCAGGAGAAGTAGAGTAGTAATACCCGTTGCCGCCTGCACCACCGACGGCAGAATCATTGGCGCTCACATTCTGGCTGCCGGCAGCTGTGGCGGTTGTGCTGCTGGTAGCGTTGCCCCCGTCACCGGCCACTGCATTGACGCTGGTATATAAAAGGTTGCCCCCGGAGCCGCCATAGGCGTGTCCTGTCGCCGTGACACCGCTGGTGTTGGCGGCATCAGTGCTTATTGCCTCCGTGGTGTTGGTTGCCGAGCCACCATCGCCTCCGCTTCCACTTCCTTGGGCCCCTCCTCCGTTTCCGCCTGTCGCGGTACTGGAGCTGGTGGCAGCATACGAATAGCCCGAAGTGTCACTGCTGGAGCTCTGGGCGGTGCTGGAGCTGGAGGCGTCGCCTCCGTTGCCCCCGCTGGCGTTATTTGCCGTGCCTGCACCGCCGCTGCCACCGGTGGCGGTAGCTGTCGCATTGGTAATACCTGATTCACTGAGACTCGTGGTGCTTGCCTCTGCCGCGGCCCCATCGCCTGCAGTGCCATCTGTACTGCGTGAGCCGCCGCTGCCTCCGACTGCCACGGTGCTTAAGGAAATAGTCTTGGCGACCTTTTCGGTGTGCGTGAGTGTCGAGCTGGCCCCGCCGGCTGTACCATTAGCACCGGTCCCAGAGATAGCCCCTCCTGCCCCCCCCCCGGGCAGATTGGGTTAGATTTATTTTGTTTGCGCCACCGCTTACAGAGGCACTGACAACGTTATCTAATGCGACTGCGGCGCCGTCGCCGGCATCTCCGTCCACGGCAGCACCGCCGTTTCCGCCTGTACCGGAGAGGGAGATGGTCACATTTGCATCTGCAAGGGTAGAGGCAGCGGTTGCCGCAACGTTGACCCCTGCGCCATCACCACCTGTGCCGGAACTAGAGGCAGCCCCACCGTGACCGCCTTCTGCCTGTACAGTCATCTCCAGCGCTGATGCTGCAGAGGTATCCAGGGAGGACGTCGCCGTGCCACCATCGCCAGCGGTACCGTCATCGGATGTTCCACCATGACCACCGTAGGCATATTGATTGAGCACCAAGGTGCTTTCGCTGCTGCCACTGACCGCGTTATCAAGCGAGGTGTCGGCACCATCCCCGCCGTTGGCCCCTTCAACGCCTGACCCACCAGTGCCTCCGTAGGCACGGGCAGTTGCCGTGGTTGTGGCGGTTCCAGTTCCTTGCACACCTGCAATCGCCGAGGCCGCCCCCCCATCACCGCCTGCATAGCCTACTCCACGTCCAGCGCCACCGGTTCCACCTGAGGCTGTTGCCGTGGCCTGAGTATAGGTTCCGTCCCCATGAGTTTGTACTGTGCTCGCCTGGCTTATAGCGTTGCCCCCAGTTCCGCCGCCCCCAGTACCGGAAGCTATATAGCCACCAGCGCCACCATTGGCCGTACTTGTAGCTGTTGTGGATTGTTTCCCCGCGGAGGTGGCTGAAACTGTACTGCTGGCAGAACCACCGTTGCCGCCGACACCTGCTGTTGCAGTATTGACCCGTCCTCCAGAGCCACCCTCGGAATACCCACTGGCAGAAACCGATCTGGTGTTTCCTGAATTACTGCTGGTTGCAGTGGTGATATTGGAGGCACTGCCCCCTTGTCCGCCGGTGCCGCTGCCGGTGGCATATCCGCCCGAACCACCGCGGGCCGTGCTGCTGGAGGAGGTGGAGTAATAGTTCGTGGTGGAAACACCGCTGGTACTTGCCGTGTTGGTGATTAAAGCAACACCTCCCTGACCACCAGAATTGCCTGGTCCTGAGGTATTGCCGCCGTTGCCGCCGGTAGCCCAGGCAGAGCTCTGGACATTCCCTGCGCTGCCGGTGACAGTGTTGATTGTCGTGGCCTGGGCACCATCCCCGGCATCACCTGTGGTGGAACGGGAGCTGCCGTTACCGCCGGTGGCGGTAGAGGTGACGTGCAGGTACTCTGCAGCATTTTCTTCTCTGGTAAGCGTTGAGGTGGCAGAGCCGGCAGAGCCGTTGGTACCGGTTCCTGAAACACCTCCCGCATCACCGCCTTCAGCTGTCTGGGAGAGAGTCAGCGTACTCCCTGAGCCGGAAACTTCTCCCTGGGGGGTGTTTTTCAGGGTGGCACTGGCACCGTCACCGGCGGTGCCATTTTCTGCGGAGCCGCCATTGCCGCCAACGCCCGTGGTAGAGACAGAAACCGAGGCATTCGATCCTGTTGAGCTGCCCTCGGCTGCAAGGGCAACTGTGCCACCATCGCCCCCGTTCCCCTCGCCGGTGCCGGATGCGCCTCCACCGCCGTAGGCCCGCGCGTTGAGTGTGAGATTGCTCTCGGTTTGGGCCATAATGCTGGAATCCGCATTGCCACCATTGCCGCCGGAAGCGCCAACATGTCCGTATCCACCTTGGTTCCCGTAGGCCGTGGTTGTAGCGGAGCCGGTGCCGGATCCGTCAAGAAAACTATTGGCAGAGGCGTTACCGCCATCTCCCCCAGACGTACCTGTTCCGTAGGAAGAACCACCAGAGCCAGCTGTCGCTGTGGATTGAGCAGAGAGGTTTTGGGTAGCTGTGTTGGTCTGAGTGGCTCCTGCATACGAGCTCGCATCGCCGCCCTGACCGCCATTAACGGCTGCCCTGTAGTAATTGTTTCCACCACTGCCCCCCGTGGCTCGGTCAGTGACTGCAACCTGCTGGTTGCCTGCGGCTGAGGCACTGCTGGAGCTGACTGCATCGCCGCCAGCTCCAGCTGCTTCTCCCGCCGTACCATTACTCCAGACCGTACCACCACTCCCGCCATTGGGAGGGCGAGGTTTTGGCCATTTATTAAAATTTTGTTAAGCAAATCGAGCTATTTTCAAGCAAGTGGGGGATGAATAAAAAGGGACAGTTGAATATGCGTAAATTTCCATTATTCTGAACTTATTATATTTAATTAGCTATCTCAGATAGTTAATCTCTGTGTTCGTTTTCGTTTTTTCGGATTTTTAGTTATTCTATCAGGGTGGCATCCCTGGCTTGCGTGAAAGTAAAAGACGACTTAATTTTGCCCTACGCATTTAAATACAAACTTTTTGACGGAAATGGTCAGGGAGGCGACTATGGCAGGGCAGGTACAAGTAGAAATACTCTCCATTGGGAATGAACTTCTGCGCGGGGAGATTCTCGATACCAATACCCAGTGGATGTGTCAGCTGGTCAACTCTCGTGGAGGTGAGGTGGTTCGAGTGACCATGGTGCCTGATATTCAAGAGGAGATAGCCGCAGCGGTGCAGGCGGCCATTGAAAGGAGTGTTGATCTGGTTTTTACCTCAGGTGGTTTAGGGCCCACGGAAGATGATTTGACCCTCGCGGCCGTAGCCAAAGGTGCAGGTGTTGCCCTTGAGCTCGATCCGCAGGCCCGTGAGATGGTCCGCCAACGTTATGACGACTTTTTTGCCCAGGGCGTGATGGATGAGGGGGGGCTCAATCCCTTCCGTGAAAAAATGGCCTGGCTGCCCAAGGGGGCGGAACCTCTCTATAACCCTGCGGGAACGGCACCGGGCGTGCATCTGCAGGTTGGAAAAACCTCCATCATTTCCCTGCCGGGAGTGCCGCCGGAGCTGAAGGGGATCATCAATGAATCGTTGGCGCCTTTTTTAGATACACTTTTTGGCAGTGGCGGTTCCTTTGCCCGCATGATTACGGTGCGCTGCAACGACGAATCGATTATGGCCAGCGCCTTAAGTCGAGTGGTGGCCGAGTATCCCCAGGTCTATATCAAGTCCCTGGCTCGCCCCCTTGGTGAAACGCCAGAGCTCGATGTCTTGTTTACCGCCACCAGTGCTGAGCTCAAGGACCGGGAACTCTGGGTCAATGGAGCCGTCGCCAACCTCCAAGACGGGCTGACAGAGCTCGGTTTGAAACATTGGGAAAAGGAGTGACTTTTTTTCTTTCAAGCCTTCACTGAGCCTGTGGGGAGTCTTTCCATAACCCCACAGGCGAGAAGGATATGGCATCAAAGAGCCCTTTATCGGTCAGCTTCAGCTCGGGGATGACCGGCAGGGCCAGAAACGAGAGCGTCATAAAGGGGGCCTGCAAGATGCAGCCACAGGAGAGCGCATGCTCGGTCACCGCTCGGTACTGGGCTGCTGCCTGCGCACAGTCCACCGTGGTCATCAGACCGGCGACCGGCAGGGGCATCAGGACAACAATCCCGGCTCCACTGACGACGGCAAGTCCTCCGCCAGCCTCAATAACCGCATTGGACGCTGTCGCCATCAGGCGGTCATCGGTTCCGGCGCAGATGAGGTGATGGGAATCGTGGGCCACACTGGCGGCCAGGGCTCCCTCTTTTATTCCCAGTCCCTGAACCAGGCTCAGAGCTGGTTGTGGGTGCTCGGCGTAGCGATTGAAGACGGCCAGTTTCAGCAGGTCCCGTGCTGTGTCGGCCACTACCCTATGATCCTCAATTTTGGGTTCCACAAAGAGTGCATCGGTTATCAGCTCACCATCACGAATGCCAATACACCGGCACAACCCTTCACGGGCAGAAATCTGAAACTGCTCGTGCCCCACAGGTTTAAGGTTGAAATGATTGGGACTGGAGAGGGGAGCCTGCAAGGGCAGGCGTGCAACTCCCTGTTCGGCCACCACCTCCGCCTTGATTACAGCCCGCCGGACGGTGAAATCCTGCAGGTTATCCACCTCGATCCAATCCGCAGAATCACCTACCTGTACCATCCCCAGGGAAAGTCCGTAATGGCGCACGGGAATTAAGCTCGCGCTTATCAGGACATCAAAGAGATCATAACCTGCCGCCACCGCCTGTTGCACCAGCTGGTTGATATACCCATGCATGAGTTCATCGGGATGTTTGTCGTCGGCGCAGAACATGCATTGGTGTGGATGTTTTTTCATCACCGGCAAGAGCTCTAGAAAATTTCTGGCAGCGGAACCTTGGCGAAGAAGAATCTTCATTCCGGCTGCCGCTTTGCTTACGGCTTCCTCTGGCGAGAGACATTCATGATCCGTACTTATTCCTGCTGCTCTGTATGCCCGCAGATCATCTCCACTCAGCCCGGGAGCATGCCCATCGATGGGCTTGCCGATCCTTTTTGCTGCAGCAAGTTTTGCCCAGACTTGGGGATCGTGGAGCAGAACACCGGGAACATTCATCATCTCTGAGAGATGGCTGATATCTTCTCTTTGAAGAAGTTGTGCCACCATCTCAGCATCAAGAGCCGCACCAGCGCTGTCAAAGGGCGTTGCCGGTACACAGGAAGGTGCTCCCACCGCAAAATAAAAGGGACTTCGACTACACTCACTGAGCATGAATTCCACTCCTTGGAGCCCTAAGACGTTTGCAATCTCATGGGGATCGGTCACTGCTGCCAGTGTTCCCTGGCAGACCGCAGCCTGGGCAAAGGCCGAGGGGCAGAGCATGGAACTCTCAATGTGGACGTGTGCATCGACAAAGCCTGGTAAGATGTAGACAGGGGCAGGAGAGTCTGTGGAGTGGATGTGCTCAATGATTCCCTGTGGACTTATTTCCAGGCGTGCACCGAAAATACGCCTGTTGATCAGATCAACGATGTGGCCACTAACTTCTCGTATTCGCTCCATATTTTCCTTATGAGTTTGAAGGGAGGGGATCCTCATGCTGCGCCTTGAGAAAGTCGCGGCCAGCTAAGGGGACGAGCAGGGCAAATCCGAGCCCAAGTGCCAGAAAAGCGGACTGGATGCCCTGTTGATCGCTTATCCAGCCGACAGCAGGGCCAGTCACCACATAGCCAAGGCGAAACATAAGACTATGCAGGGAAAGGATGGATGCCCGCATTCGGCGGCTTGCGCGTTGTTGGAGGATGTTTCGGGTGATGGGGCCCTGGAAACCGCGCATGGCTGTGAGCAGGTAATAGAAGAGAAAACTGCCCACCATGGAGCTCAAGCTCAGTCCCAGGTAGGCACAGACAATGAGTAGGACATAGAGCATGACCATTCGTTCCAGTCCCAGCCGATCCAGGAGCTTGTGACTGTTGTAGGCACAGAAGGCCACCATCAGGTTGGCACCTGCCCAGATAGGGCCAAACCAGGCCAGGGGAACACCGCACTCCTGCATGAACGGTTGCACCAACCAGACCGGATAAAAACTGGCGAGACCGAGTAGCAGGCCTAAGACCATGGTCGCGCGAATGGCTTTTTTTTCGTGCAGGGCATAGCGGCTGATGTGCAGAGCCTCACCCAGGTGAGAGCTAATTTGTGGGGGCTGTTCCACTTCCGGCTCCTTGAGCGAAAGCACCACAACCAAAGCCGTTGTCCAGACGCCAATCTGGGCGATGAAAGGCAGAAGCGGGTTGGTGACATACATCAGGCCCGCGCAGAGGGCACCTCCTGCCTCACCCACCTGGGCAAAACTTGCCATGCGACCGTCGCAGCGGGTGTAGAGCTCACTGCGGCCACTGGCCTTGAGAGATTCGTAGAGCAGGGCGCTGTCTGAGCCACTAATAAAACTGTAGCAGACCCCCAAGAGCAGCTCAGCGCAGACCACCTCCCAGAAACTGCGGGCAAAGAGATAGACCACATAACCAGAGATCCCCAGGCAGCATGCGATGATCAAGGCTTTCCGGTATCCCAACCGGTCGCTGACATAGCCTGAAGGGTATTCCATGAGCATGGTAGCTGTGGAGAAAAAGACATTCACCAACAGGATCTGGGAGAGCGAGAGCCCTATCTGATCTTTCCAGAATACGGTGATGATCGCCATGGGAAAGAGCATCATCTTCAGGGCGGCAAAGATGTTGAGTTTAAGGATGTTGGCGGTCATGGAGAGAAGGACACAGGTTGAGATAAAACCTCGAGCCGTGCAGCACGGTGTCAGGCCAAAAATGCGCGGAGATACCGGCTCTATTCCGGCATCTCCGTGCAGTTATCTCTGTGCTATACAGGGTGGAGAGGAATTTCGCACCCGTTTCTTCAAGCGTTGGCTTGTAGGTGGAAGATTCTAACAGACAGTGGAACGCAATCGTTCCACGAAGGTATGACACGTGGTCTTCCCCCGGCCCATGCCAGAGGAAGACTTTTTGTGGTCGTGTGGTCTAGTTTGAGCCAAAGTGTAACATGCTCAAATTATGCACAAATTTGTATGCAAAAGATGCGGCTCTAGCCTTCTCCCATGGCCGTGCGGCGCAGGAAGAGAGGGGGAGGTCCGTCGCACGGCCATGGGGCCGCTGGCTAACCGAATGCTGGTGGAAAGGATGGTTTCCCCCTCAGAACCAATCAGTCAAACAGGCTGTTGAAATCAACCGCGTAGAAGAGGCGGCCTTGAACAATTTGGGCTTTGACGCCGTAATCAACCGCGATGTCTTGTTTATATTGCATCAGGAACTGCCAACCTGGGGCAAAGTTGAAAGCCACCTGGGCTCCGATGGCATGGTTGTTGAGTTCGGAACCAGCGATTGTGGCACTGTTTACTTCGCTTTCACCACCCCATGAACCGTAGTAGCTCAGGCCGATAACCATGTTCGAGGTCAGGTCGTAACTCAAATGGCTTTCCAGAGCAAAGACCGGATCTTGGGAAAGTTCATTGTTGACACCATAATCATCGTTGTCGCCATAGAAGGTGACAGAAGGAGAGACCTCAAGGAAGAGGTTGTGACCGGGCTGGATCTCCCATCCTTTGACAAAACCAACTTCGGCTTCAAAAGCGTAACGATTAGATCCCATGTTGATGGCGCTATTTCTATCGTATTCGCCGGTGGGCAGATAGAGGTAGGGGGTTACGCCAATGTAGGTTTTGGTCTCAGGATTGTTGTGTACCCAGAAGGTGCACAAAAGGATGAGGTCACCTATACCATCAGAACTTTGACCGTTGAGGGATGCGTTGCCGAAAGGGAGGATAAACTGCGGGTCGGCCACGATGGAACCGATTTTTGTATAGTAGACCTCTCTAAGAAGAAAGAGGTTCTGGGAGAGATCAACACTCGCTACTTTGTTACCGTCTTGGTAAGAATCATCAGCGGTTACGTTGTGATAATACAACATGGAAAGAAACGTGTCAGCCGGTGCGGGTATATAATCACGCATGTTGGCCGTGGCCCAACTAACCGATGGTATGAGAAAACAGGTACAGATTAATGCCAGAACACCTTTCTTCATTTCTTTCTCCCTCTTTTTTGTTGAATAAAAATTACATCGCAGGCCAGAATTGACCCTAAATTGTACTGCCTCCTACCTTGAAATTTCGTGCGGACACGAAATCGTACGCATACGCTATTGATAAAAAATGGTTCTACTGGGGCAGGCTAAAGCAATGGATGTGCCCGATTGAAGCACACAGCGCTCATGAGAGGGGGAAGAGGGGGAAGGTTGAGCAGAAGGGGGTTGAGCTCAATATGGAGTGCGGGCCGAAAACAGGGGAGTCTTCAGAAGGGGTTTAGCGTCTGTGGAGTACCACAAAAGGGACGGAAAAAATAGAGAGGAAACTCTGAGGAGCTTGTAAGAGCAGAAGAATATTGTGCAATTTACGGGGCATAAAGTCACAGTAAAGGGGCTGGATGGGGCAGTATGACCAGCTCTTAGTGCGGTGACTGTTAAAAGACTCTATTTCGTCGGGAGAATATCAGAAAAATGGCGCAACAGCAGAGAGGGGTTTTGGGATCGTGAGTCTGTATCCGCGAGGAGTCACAGGCGGACACAGACTCACTGAAGTTAAATTGTTATGCTTGCCCCCAGTTGTTTGACAAATTGGGCAAGCCAGGCTGGGTGGGCTGGCCAGGCAGGAGCGGTGATAAGGTTCCCCTCGACATGGGCGCTGTCCATTGCGATTTCAATGTACTGTCCACCAGCCTGACGGATTTCCGGGGCACAGGCCGGGTAGGCCGAGCATTCCCGTCCTGAAAGCACACCCGCTGCAGTGAGTAACTGAGCCCCATGACAGATAGCGGCAATGGGTTTTTTCTCATCTGCAAAGACCTGGACAATGGCCAGGACCTGCTCGTTGAGGCGCAGGTATTCCGGGGCGCGGCCGCCGGGAATCACCAGACCAATATACTCTTCTGGTTTGACTGCATCAAAGTCAGCGCTAAGGGTGAAGTTGTGCCCCCGTTTTTCGCTGTAGGTCTGATCTCCTTCAAAATCGTGCACCGAGGTGCGGACAACTTCGCCGGCTTTCTTGCCCGGGCAGACCGCATCCACCTGGTAGCCAAGCATGCTCAAGGCCTGAAAAGGGACCATAACTTCGTAGTCTTCAACGTAATCGCCAACCAGCATCAAAAGTTTTTTTGTCGCCATTGCGTATGTCCTTCTGTGACTTTGTGGAAAAGATATCAATGTGAAGTACCGTTTACAGGGAACGGATCTAACCAATTAAAAAGATAGTTTGAAACAATAACCACCAGAAAGGGGAAGGCAACCACCGATTCCGAAGAGGGGAGGCCGGTCAGCGTTTTTTCAAGCCCTCTTCATCGAGGATGACAATAGTTTTTCCTTCGACTCGAATCAGTCCCTCATCGCTCATTTTGCTGAAAATACGGGATAAGGTCTCAGAGCTGGTTCCCAAGAGGCTGGCCAACTGCCCTTTGGGGATATCCAGGGTGATCTGATCTCTACGTCCCTGTTCCTCCATGAGATAGAGCAGGTGCGAGGCCAGTCTGCCTGGCACCTCTTTGAGGGAGAGATTTTCCACCTGGGTGGTGAAACGGCGTAGCCGCAGGGCCAGGACAGCGAGCATGTTAAGCGCAAGGGAAGGGTGGGCCGTTATCAATTCCACAAATTCAGCTCGAGGAAAAAATAAGGTCTCACAGGCGCTTAAGGCCAGAGCGTTGGCCGGAAAGGGGTTGCCGTGAAAGACCGGTACCTCGCCAAAGGGCTCGCCCGGACCAAAGATGTGGAGGATCTGTTCCTTACCCTCAAAGGAGGTTTTGAAAATTTTCACCTGCCCCTTGCTAACCATGTAAAAGCCGATGCCCGGATCCCCTTCAAAAAAGATAGTTTCTCCTTTTTTGTAGGATTTGCGAATCGTTATGGAGCTGACTTTTTCTAGGTGCTCTTGGGTAAGTCCTTGAAAGAGAAGGCTTGCCGCAAGGAGATCGTATTTTTCTGCCATAGACTTTTTCTGTGGTCAAAGGCGGCCCGCTGTTCCTGCGGGTTAGATACAGACAACGAGACAGCCCTTTTTGAGAGTGTTTGGGGGGTAATGTGAAAAAAATGGAAAAAGAATTTTGTTTTTTGACCTAGGTCAAAGAAGATTCATGTAGTGGGTGTACAGTACAGGCATATCAGAGAGCAAGAACGCCCAAGTGCGAACATACATTATTTGAGGAGGAATGCCATGTTTTGTAACCAGTGTGAACAGACTGCCAAAGGAACCGGATGCAACATCAAGGGTGTTTGCGGGAAGAATGAAGAAGTTGCCGATCTTCAGGACCTGCTGATCCATGCCCTGCAGGGGCTGGCCCTGTTTGCCCAGGAGGGGCGAAAAAAAGGCATCATTGATGAACCAACCGATCGGTTCACCTTTGAAGCTATTTTTTCCACCCTTACCAATGTTGATTTTGATCCGGATCGGTTTGTGGCGCTGATTAGCAAAACCGTTGAGCTCCGGGAGGCCATGAAGGCGAAGGTGGCAGCTGCCGGTGGCAAAACCGATTTTTCCGAGGCGCCGGCCAGCTTCGTTCCCGCAGGTTCAGTGAGTGAGTTGGCAGCCCAGGGCAAAGCGTTAAACCTGATCGAAAATCTGGACAGCGATGAAAACATCAAATCATTGAAGCAGACTTTGCTCTACGGGGTCAAAGGTATTGCCGCCTATGCTGATCACGCGGCCATCTTGGGCCAGTCCGATCCTGCCATTGCCGCCTTCTGTTATGAGGCATTGACCGTTCTTCTGGTGTCCGGCTTGACGGTCGAGCAGTGTGTGCCCGTGGCCATGAAAGCCGGAGAGATCAACCTGCGTGCCATGGAGCTTTTAGATGCTGCCAACACCGGTAACTACGGGCACCCGGTCCCGACACCTGTGCCGTTGGGGCATCGTAAGGGAAAATGTATTCTCATTACCGGCCATGATCTCCACGATCTTGAGCTCCTCCTCAAGCAGACCGAAGGGAAGGGGATTGATGTCTATACCCATGGTGAGATGCTGCCCTGTCACGGCTATCCAGAGCTGAAAAAATATCCGCATTTTTACGGTCATTACGGGACTGCCTGGCAGAATCAGCACAAAGAATTTCCCAATTTCCCCGGGCCGATTCTCTTTACCACCAACTGTATTCAAAAGCCCAGTCCGGACTATATCGATCGTGTCTTCACCAATGGCCTGGTGGGCTGGCCGGGTGTAAAGCACATAAGCGATAAGGATTACTCCGCAGTGGTTGCAATGGCCCTTGCCATGGATGGGTTTACCGACGATGTTGAGGCGGGGCAGGTTCTGGTCGGGTTTGCCCGCAATACTGTCCTCGGCGTTGCCGACAAGGTGATTGAGGCGGTGAAATCCAAGGCGATTCGTCATTTCTTTCTTGTGGGCGGGTGCGATGGCGCCAAACCGGGCCGCGACTATTTCACCCAGTTTGTCGAGCAGGTACCCGATGACTGTATGGTCCTGACCCTGGCCTGTGGCAAGTTCCGTTTCTTTGATAAAAACCTGGGGGACATTGGTGGCATTCCTCGGCTTCTGGATGTCGGTCAGTGTAACGATGCCTACTCTGCCATTCAGATCGCAGTTGCCCTGGCCCAGGCCTTTGAATGCGGAGTCAATGATCTGCCGCTGTCGTTGATTATTTCCTGGTACGAGCAGAAGGCTGTGGCGATCCTTCTGACCCTCTTGTATCTGGGGATCAAAGATATTCGTCTTGGGCCGTCCTTGCCTGCCTTTATCAGTCCGGCCGTGCTTGAGTTTCTGGTGAATACCTTTGATATCAAGCCGGTGGATACCCCAGAGGCTGATCTCAAGGCTATTCTAGGTTAAAAACGATTGTTCCTTTATTCCGACTGCATCGGTCGCTTGACTCTATCGATCGATGCAGTCACTTTGTGCTGATATGACTGAAAATTTAAAGACTTATCTCGTGTTGCCCCAGTATGATGCCGGTTTGTTGAGCCCCGAGGATCTGGAGCAGTTGGCTGCTTTGGCCAGAAAATACAATATTCCCGCAACCAAAATCACCGGTGCCCAGCGGATTGCCTTTCTGGGGATGGAGGAAGAGGCGGTCCTCGCCTTGAAAGAGGAACTGAAACTGCCTGAAGGCAAACCGGAAACACGGCACCGTGTCCATTACGTCCAGGCCTGTCCTGGGAAAACCTGGTGTAAGTATGGGCATCAGGATGCCCTTTCTCTGGCTGAGCGCATAAAAAATATGGAGCTTGATGGGCCGCTACCCGCCAAGGTCAAGGTGGGAATTTCCGGATGTCGCTTTTGCTGCTGTGAGTCCTGGATGCGGGATATCGGTTTTGCCGGTGAGAGCAAAGGCTGGCGGCTGACCTTTGGTGGAAATGCGGCGGGGAGACCCCGAATCGGGGATGTGATAGCAGAACAGCTCAGTGGAGATGAGGCGGTTGAGCTTGCCCGCAAAGCCCTGAATTACTACCGAAATGAAGCCACGTTTAAAAGTCGCACGGCCCGATTTGCTGAGCGATTTGGTGTTGAAGCATTGAAAAAAGTCGTTTTAGGTTGATGGGAGTGAGTGAATGACGACAGTTACTCGGAAAATTATTGAAATTGATGATGAACTCTGCGATGGCTGCGGTCAGTGTGTGCCCGACTGCGCAGAAGGTTCCCTGCGTATTGTCAATGGAAAGGCCCGTCTGGTCGCCGATAAACTCTGCGATGGTCTCGGTGCCTGCTTAGGATCCTGCCCCACCGGCGCCCTGAAAATCATCGAGCGGGAGGCGGAAGAGTTTGACGAGGAGGCGGTTGAGGAGTTTCTCGCCCAGGAAAAAGCAAAAGACCCCGTTGCCTGTGGCTGTCCGTCGAGCCAGATTCAGTCTCTGAAACCGATGACTCCCTGTCAGTCCGCCAATGTCCCCAGTGAGCAGCATGGATCTGCGCTGTCCCACTGGCCAATTCAGATTCGCTTGATCCCGGCCACCGCTCCCTTCTTGGAGAATGCGGATCTGCTGGTGGCGGCAGATTGTACCACGCTTGCCTATGCGGGGATTCAGCAGGACTATCTTGCCGGTCGAGCCGTGATGATGGGCTGTCCCAAATTCGATGATCAGGATCTCTATGTACAGCGGTTTACCGAAATTTTTCAGACCCGTAAGCTGAGTTCGCTGACCATCCTGGTGATGGAGGTCCCCTGTTGCCATTCCATGCTCCAGATCATTGAAAAGGTCTGGAAAACAGCCCGGCCAGCATTCCCTGTCCGCCATGTGGTTATTACCACCAAGGGGGATGTGAAGGAGGAGGTTAGCTGGTAACCCGCTTGAGAAATCAGGGGGGATGTTCCTGGTTGGCTCTTGCCCGGTATTCTGAATGCTCATATTCAGAATACCGGGCTTTTTTTTGCTCTAGCCTGGGCTGACCTGCTGTAAACATTTTGCTGAAATTTCTTGTGAAGTTCAGTTGTTGCAGGAAGATGCTCTCATGTTGTGTTCTCCAGTTGAGATAAAATGTTCATGAGAAATTCGGGCGAGGCTTGACTTTGTCCTGTACTGGGGACATGTTTGCTCATCTTTTTCACCATCGAGGAGAGCAACTATGAACGTGCAGCAAATTATGCGTCCCAATCTCCACTGTTGTCATGCGGAGGCGCATCTCCAACAGGCGGCTCTGGAGCTTAGTGAGCGGTGTGCCAATGAGTTGGTTGTACTGGGGGGCAACGGTGCGCCGGTTGGAATCTGCACCCACGATGTGCTGGTGCATGCACTGTCTCGCGGGCAACTTCCCTCAACACCCGTTGGTTCGCTGCGTCTCTCCCCCTTTGGTCAGGTGAGTGAAAAAACGCCCCTGGAGGAACTGGTTCATACCTCCTATGCCTACTGGCTGGTGGTGCAACAGGACCAGTTGGTTGGCATTGTTCGGCGCAGGGAGTTGGACCGGCTCCTGACCGGAAGCCCGACTGCCTTTCTGGCCCGACTTGCCCCGGTGCTCGATGGTATTGGGGCGCCGATTTTGGCGGTCGATGGAGGGCGAAAGGTGCTCCTGGTCAATCATGCCGCCTGCAAGGAGATCGGTCAGGCAAGAGAACTCCTTTTGGGACAGCCTATCGAGCGAATTCTTGAACCCTGGCAGACAAAAAATGCCCCCGTTGCCGGTGGAGGCGTGCACAGTGAACAGTTCAGGCTCAATGACCGTGTCTATCTCACCAACTGGGCTACCCTGGAGTTGCACGGTAAGTCATTGGGGGAACTTGCCTTCCTTCGTGATATTTCCCTCTATGAATCGTTGACCACCGAGCTTGATCGGGTCACCGATCTCTCCAAAGAGCTCAACGCTATAATCGATTCCTCCTTTGACGGCATCTATGTCACCGACGGTCGAAGCCGGACTTTGCGGGTCAATCAGGCTTATGAGCGCATCAGCGGGATCAAGAGTTCCGAGGTGGTCGGGCGGACCATGGCAAGCCTGGTTTCTGAAGGATTTTATAATGAATCCGCTACATTGAAAGTTCTTGAAGAAGGGCGGCCTGTCACGATTGTCCAGCATATTATTAAAACCGGTAAAACTATTGTGGTGACTGGAAATCCGGTCTTTGATGATAACGGCTCGATTTTTCGGGTGGTGACCAATGTGCGTGATGTCACTGAGCTGAACCAGTTGCAGGAAAAAATAAAAAAGATGGAGCAGCTGCAGAGCCGCTATGAGATGGAGCTGCGACAGCTGCGAGGGCACGTGGATGATCAGCGGCGTTTTGTCATCAAATCCAAAAAGATGAAGGAAATTTACGGGCTTGCCCTCAAACTCGCCAAAGTGGATTCCACCATTCTCATTCAGGGAGATTCCGGGGTGGGCAAGGAGGTCTTCTCGGAGATTGTTCACAGCCATGGCGCCCGCCAGAACAAGCCCTTTGTCAAGATCAGCTGTGCGGCCATCCCTGAAAACCTGCTTGAGTCGGAGCTTTTTGGCTATGCACCAGGCGCCTTTACCGGAGCGAATCGGGAAGGGCGGGCGGGGATTTTCGAAATAGCCAATGGGGGGACTATCTTTCTCGATGAGATTGGCGAACTGCCCATGAGTTTACAGGTCAAGCTGCTGCGGGTGCTCCAGGAGCGGGAGATCGTGCGCGTGGGAGGATCTCGTTCGATCAAAGTCGACACCCGCATTATGGCCGCGACTAACCGTGATCTTGAAGAGATGGTCCGCATGAAGCAGTTCCGCAAGGATCTCTTTTTTCGCCTCAATGTGGTGCCGGTGCTCATTCCACCCCTCAAAGAGCGCAAGGAGGCGATCAGTCATTTTATCTATTTTTTCCTGGATAAACATAATCGTAAATATGGATTCAGCCGCCAGATTACCCCCGAGGCAGTGGATGCCCTGGTGGAGTATGACTGGCCAGGCAATGTGCGGGAGCTCGAAAATATGATTGAGCGGGTGGTGGTTATGGCCCAGGGGGAAATCATTGCCGCTGATGATCTCCCCAGGCGCGTCTGGGGGGAGCAGGGAGTCAAGGGGGCGGAGTCCCTGGAGGGAAAACCTCTGAAACAGGCCCTGGCCGAGCTTGAACAACAGCTCCTGCGCTCAGCCCTGGAAAAGTACGGCAGTTCTCGTAAAGCAGCTGCTGTACTGGGAGTTAATCAGTCAACCGTGGTCCGTAAAGCCAGTCGGCTTGGAATTCGAATGAGCTGAGCCCTTCAGAGCGATGTTTATTGGCATCGGACGATGCATAATTGCATCGTTTGGCTGTCTTGTTACGGAATAACAGATTGTTATTGATTGTTCATGAGCTTCATCTTTGTGCTGAATCTTTAAATTCGATGCAATTATGCATCGAATTCGTGTGCTGCATCCATCACTTCCCCACCTGATTTTCTTCTGCTTTTCCCAAAGGCCTCGCATCGGAATCAGAACATCTTTTTGAATTGGGGCAATCTGGTCCCCAGGTTTTGTATCCCTTTTTCTTGTATTGATAGTTCATTAAAATCAGTATGTTAGTTTTATTTGCCATTCGCTGTGCATGCGGGGTATTCTTCTCGGAGAACCTGGTCTTGCTGCTGCATTCTCTCTTTGAAAAAGACGGGCAGCTTACAAAAAAATGTCCTGCAACGGTTTACGGCTCATTTTTTGCCACACTCCTCCTCGTATACATCGCTGGACCGGTCTGGAGTTTCTGTGCAGAAAAGAGGAGGAGTAGTCGAACAACGTTTAGTGGAACAAATTGAGAGCTGACTTTGTCCCTGCATTCCTCAAGTCCCAGGGGGGCTGGAGAAGCACTTTCAAGAAATTCCGACAACTTTAAGGAGTGTGTATGAGAGCAAAACGAGAATATGGAGCTTGCCATCCCGGCATCCGTATGGGGATGTTTACCTTACGCCTGCCTTTTGTTCATTATCGCTTTGAGTGGGCGGATTACCTGCAAGGATTGTTGATGTGCACTGTCTGTCTGGCTATTATTCCGGTCTTGACCGGTAAGCTGGGCATGTCGTTTGAAGTGGCCTTGGCCATCGTTATCCTCAATGGTACCCTGTATCTTGCCCATGTCACCTTTGGCGATCCCGTCATACCCGGTTGGGTCACCCCGGCCATTCCCCTGCTCATTGCCTACATTGAAACCTTCGCCCCCGGTGTCGAGCGCATTCAGGCCCTGATCTCCTTTGAGATGACCTTTGGTCTTTTTTGTGTCTTTCTCGGCGCAACCGGGCTCGCCAGGCGATTTGTCTCGCTTATCCCCAACGCGGTGCAGTCGGCTATCCTGCTGGGAGCCGGTTTCTCCGCGGTTATGCTGGTCTTTAAACCAGGCGAGGGGCTCAAGAGTTTCGACTCCAACCCCTGGACCATCACCATCTGTATTGGTATCGCCTTTTACCTGCTCTTTTCCGAGCATTTCAAAAAGCTGCGCCGTACCAACAAGTTCATGTATTACCTGGGCAACCTGGGCATGATGCCCGCCCTGGCCCTGGCCATTGTTGTCGGCCCGCTTTTAGGTGAGCTTCCCTGGCCGACCTACGATGCCAATATCATCACCCATCCCGACTTTACCGCCCTGTTTCGTGATTTTACCTTCCTGGGCAATATTCCCTTTCCGCCCTGGAAGATGTTTTTGACTGGTCTGCCCATGGTGATCAGTTCCTATGTGGTTGTCTTTGGCGATGTTATTCAGTCCCAGGCGCTTCTGGATGATGCCCAGAAATATCGTCCGGATGAGAATGTCGACTATAACCCCAACCGCTCCCACGTGATCTTTGGTGTGCGCAACACCATCATGTCGGTGATCGGGCCGGACATCTCCATGTGCGGTCCTCTCTGGGCAGCCATGCAGGTCGTTGTCTGCGAGCGTTTCAAACACGGTCCTAAGGCCATGGAAACCATCAACAGCGGTGCCGGTTCCTTTCGTATGGGCACCTGGACCGGGTACTTTCTGGCTCCTATTGTTTCCACGGTCAAGCCGATTCTTGGTGTTGGGCTGGCATCGACCATGCTCATTCAGGGCTATGTCAGTGTGCGCGTTGGTGTTTTGAAATCACGCGGCTTTAATGATCTGGGTATTGCCGGTGTGGCGGGGGCTATCCTCGCGACCCGTGGCGCCGCCTGGGGGCTGGGATCGGCCATTGTTCTCACCGGATTGATTTACTTAAGTAACTTCCGCAAGGCCTATGAGAAAGAAGAACCTGTCTTTCCCTGTGATTCGCCTGAAACCATTGCCCGGGAAGTTGCCGAGGCCATGAAGGAAAACCAGTAAGAGAGCAAGAGAATGCCCCGAATTGTTGGCTCAGATCGTTTTGTTGGCAGAGAGATTCCAGCGACCCATCTGTTTTTACTGGTGGTGGTTGCGGTTTGTCTGGTGGGCTTCATGCTCATCGCCCCGGGGAACTGGAAAAATGACCTGCCCGCCCTGGGGGGCACGGTGGTCATTATTCTGGTGCTGGTGGGGTTTGCGCTCAACCGCGTCAATCCCATGGGCTGGAAACGGATGTTCAAAAAAGAGGAATATCGGCAGCAGCTTAAGGGGAAAAAAAAGGTGCTCGATGCCTTGCAGCAACTGGATGCCTCCTATCAGGTGCTCTGCTGTTTCACTTTTGAGCTGATCCATGTGGAGTTTCTCATCTTTGGGCCCACAGGTATCTTTGTCGTGGGCACAAACCATTACCCCGATGCGCTGCATGTGGACAATGGTGTGCTCATGGCGGGGACCCACAGCCTGCACCGGCAAACCGGCAACCTTTGGCGTCTCTGCCATCTGGTCAATCTGGTGATCCAGAAGGGCTATAAAAAAGAGCTGATGCCCAGGCCGATTCTGGTTACCCCCAATGGTGGGGAGGGCGGCCTGCGGGAGTTTGACTCCATTGCACTTGAAACACCTGAAAGTCTTGTCGAGCTACTTACTCAATCCCCTCTTGAGTCGGTGGATGAAGGCTTGGTGCAGGGAATGGCCAACTACGTTCGGGAGCGTTATTTCAAATAATATTTGAACAACCCTCGCCTTGGGATGTCGCCTCTTGGCTGCGAGCATCCCAAGGCAAATGATAGAGCGTGTCCCACGCCTGCGACCAATGGGCACGGGTGTGGTGACAGAAGGAGATAATATGTCAAAGAAAACACTGTTTCGAACCACCGGGCGTATTGTTCAGGGCGCCGGTACATTGAACAGCATTGTTGATGAAGTACGCCAGCTTGGCGGCAGCAAACCCATTATTGTCACCGATCCGGGGCTGGTCTCCACCGGCATTATTGATCGCCTGGAAGCGCTGCTGACAAAAGGGGAAATGAGCTTCGTTCGTTTTGATCAGGTCGAGGCAGATCCTCGTTTTGAGTTGGTAAATGAGGTTGTGAGCCTGGTTGAGAAAAAGCAGGTGGACAGCGTCATCGGTATTGGTGGTGGCTCTTCGCTGGATATCGCCAAGGTGGTCTCGGTCATGGTCACCAATCCTGGCAAGGTGGAAGACTATTTTGGCATCGATCTGGTGCAAAAGCCCGGTATCCCCCTGGTGCTGATTCCCACCACTGCAGGAACCGGCAGCGAGGTAACTCCCATTGTCATCCTCTCCGACCATCAGGAGAAGTTGAAAAAAGGTGTGGTCAGTGCCCATCTTTTTCCTTCTACGGCCCTGCTTGATCCGGAGTTGACCGTTGGCCTGCCACCGGCTGTGACCGCCGCCACGGGGATGGACGCACTGATCCATGCCATGGAGGCCTACACCTCCATCAATGCCAACTCCATGACCGATATGTTAGCGATTCAGGCCATGGATCTGATTTACAACAATATCCGCACCGCCTATGCCAATGGCAGCGATATCGAAGCACGGGAAAAAATGCTCGAGGGTTCCATGCTTGCAGGTATGGCCTTTGCCAATGCCGGTGTCACCGCGGTGCATGCCTTTGCCTACCCCATTGGGGCCGAGTTTCACATACCCCACGGCATCGCCAACACCATTATGCTGCCACCGGTCATGGCCTTTAACCTGATTGGCAATCTGGAGAAATTTGCCGATATCGCCCGTATCTTTGGTGAAGGGGAGGACGGTCTCTCCACCAGAAAGCTCGCGGAGAAGGGGCTCGACGCTGTCCATGCCCTGGCTGCAGACTTGAACGTGCCCCAAAAACTCAGCGGCTACGGGGTGGAGGAAAAAGACATTCCTGCCCTGGCCGAAGGGGTGATGAAAGTCACCCGGCTGCTGGCCAACAATCCGCGCACCCTGCGTCTTGAAGATGCAGAGGCCATTTATCGGCAGGTTTTGTAAGGAGAGAGAAGATGACAAAATCATATCAAACCTATGTGGATGGTCAGTGGATCAGCACTGAACAGACCATGGATGTGTACAATAAATTCAGCGGTGAGGTCTTTGCCACGGTGCCCCTGGCTGATGGCGCCTTAACGGAAAAGGCCATTGCCAGTGCCAAAAAAGCCTATCAGTCCTTTCGCAAGATGCCTGCCCACCAGCGTGCGGCCATTTTGGATAAGACGGTCGAGTTGATCACCAAGCGGGAGCAGGAAATTGCCAACGTCATCTCCCAGGAGGTGGGCAAGGCCTGGAAGTTTTCGATCAACGAGGTCCAGCGCAGTGCCGAGACCTTTAAGTTTGCCGCAGACGAGGCCAAGCGCCTCCATGGCGAGACCATCCCGGTGGATGCCAGTCGTTTTGGCGAGAATCGTTTTGGCTACTTTATTCGTGAGCCGCTTGGGGTCATCGGAGCGATCACTCCCTTTAACTTTCCGCTGAACCTGGTGGCGCACAAGGTCGCCCCGGCCATTGCCACCGGTAACACCATCGTGCTTAAACCGGCCTCCGCCACCCCGGTTTCTTCAATCATTCTGGCGGAGATCCTGGAGGAGGCAGGATTGCCGCCGGGTGTGTTCAATGTGGTTGTCGGTCCTGGGCGTGAGGTGGGCGATGCCATTGTGGTCCACCCGGACTGCAAAAAGATCACCTTTACCGGCTCCCCTGCGGTTGGTGGGCAGATCGTACGCAAGGCGGGCATCAAAAAGGTGACCCTGGAGCTGGGCAGCAACTCGGCAACCATCATAGAGGCCGATGCCGATCTGGAAAAGGCGGCCGCTCGTTGCGTGGTCAGTGCCTTTGCCAACTCCGGCCAGGTTTGCATCTCCCTGCAGCGCATCTATGTCAACCGTCAGTGCCTGGACCAGTTTACCCAGCTCTTTGTGGATAAGGTCAAAGCGCTCAAAGTGGGTAATCCGCTGGATGAAGATTGTGATGTCGGCCCATTGATCGATGCCAAAGAGGTTGAGCGTATCGATGCCTGGGTCAAAGAGGCAGTGAGCCAGGGAGCTGTTCTGGCAACAGGCGGTCACGGTGAAGGACGGGTCTATCAGCCCACGGTCCTGACCCAGGTGACAGAAGATATGAAGATTATGTGCATGGAAACCTTTGCGCCGGTGGTCTCCATTGTGGCCTACGACAGCTTTGAAGAGGTCATTGACCTGGTCAATGGTTCTGAGTTCGGACTCCAGGCCGGTGTCTACACCAACGACATCAACAAGGCACTGCAGGCAGTGGATGACCTCGATGTGGGCGGTGTCATGATTAACGACACCGCGACCTATCGGGTTGATCATCTGCCCTATGGCGGTAATAAACTCTCCGGCCTGGGCCGCGAGGGTATCCGTTTTGCCATGGAAGATATGACTAATATTAAGATGGTGATGATTAACAGAAACTGAATAGTGCCCATCCAGAAATGGTCTTTTTGACCAATTTCTGCGTTATGCTTAAAATTTTATCCTCGGAATATCATCTATATGCCTGCGGTAAAATTTTTCGCATGCCTTGAACTTGAACAAAAATCCTCATTTCTGGACGGACACTAAATAGAAATCTGGTTGTTGGTGGTGTCGCTTGAGGGCTTCATCCCCCTGTGAAGTCGCTTGCGCAGCAAGATGTCCACGAACGGCCAGTCGTTGCAGTATAGCATATCCCTCTTCCTGCCCCCGCACCTGGTGATTCCTCTCCCCAAGAGAACCTGGTGTGGGGGCTTTTGTATTTGTTGTGTTGTTTTATCTTTATTTGGGTTCAATGTTGTGATTTTTCGTAAAAATGTTAGGTTCTCCAGCTGTTGTTATTGGAGGTAAATACTTTTATGGGAATAGTTTCCGTTTTGTATGATTTTGCCCCTGGGGTGATGTTGAGAGAATAATAAAAATTGAATCTATCAAGGTGCGCCGAATCTGCGGTGTTATTGGCCTGTTTTGGTACAGGGGGGGGATGTCAAAGACTTATATTTTTTGGGGATTTCTGTTCTGTTTTTTTGTGAATATTTCTATATCTTGCGCTGGTGTTAATGATGGATTGGTTGCTTACTACAAGTTTGAAGGTAATCCCAATGATAGTGCAAAAGGCAATGATGGTATCGCGAATAATTATGTGGGATATACTGATGGTGTTTTTGGTTATTCCGCATCATTTGATGGGGTTCGTTCGGAAATTAGTATACCTAATCTAGGTGTTTTTAGCGGAGATAATAATTATTCGTTGTCTGTTTGGGTGTTCCAGGAGAGTTACAATGATGACATGAAATTTTTCTCCGCAAGGGGAGAAAATAATGTTTTTTGGGGAGCAAACACCTGGGATGGTGACAATCTTTTATTTTTTATTTGGGATGAGGATAAGCATTATGTCAGCTCAGGGTCGTTAGACCTTTTCAAGTGGCATCATATTGTAACTACATTTGATACATCGTCAGGGATGAAGATATACGTAAATGGGATTTTACAAGATTCGAATCTTTTTAATGGCCAGGCTACCTCTTCCTCGAAGAGAGCTAATCAAATTGGAGCGTACGTTGATAATCACTATTGGCATGGCAAGATAGATGAATTGCGTATCTATAACAGGGCTCTTTCTGAACTTGAAATTAAGCAACTCGCCACAGGTTCGACCCAATCCTATGTTCCGGATGCTGTAACCGTTTCAATCTTTAACACCATCACCGGCACTCCCATTTCTGGGGCTCTGGTAACCGTCGGAGACAGCGCACGTTCGACCGATACCCAGGGCATGGCCACCTTTGCTGCGCTTTCCGCCGGTGAGTATCAGCTCTCCATCATGGCTGCAGGATACAGCACCTACGGGGCTGACGTTATTATTCAGGCCAATGGCGCGATGAGCCTCTCCTATGGCCTCACGCCGGAGGCGGATGGCGATGCACCGGTTATCACGGATGTGGTTTCCAGCTACTCGTCCCGCTCCGACGAGGCCTTTTTTCTCTACGGGACCTCTTTCCCCCTCTCCTTGACTGCCAATATCGACTGGAACGGCAAAACTCCAGGATCGGTACAGTTTGTCACCTCCAAGGAAACCCATACCCAGTCTATTACATCGGATGAAGACCTGACCATCACCCTGGATATGGGTAAGGACTTTGATCCGGGGGGACGGCTGAGCGTCGTTGCTGTAGCTGCGGACGGGACTACATCCGCCGCCTTTGATGCCAATATCGAGGTGATGCCCCAGATATTCGGGACCGAGATTCTGCAGATGCCAGTCAAACAGCAGAATGGGAGCTTTTCGTACAACCGGGAGGTTGAGCTGGGGTCAACTATTTTCAAGTCAAAAGTGGATACCAAGCATCCTGTACCCGATGAAATTCCTTTTTTTGGTAAAAAAGAACCTACATTCGAACCCAAAATTTCTTTCGATGTTTGCATTGAAAAAAATATTGCCACTTATACAGTGAAAACTGATCTTGAAAATACCGACAAGAAGATAGTCATTCTGGGGCAAGAGGTTGAGGCTGGCATGGCAGTGGGCGGGCAATTGATCTTTATGTACTCCCCTGATACTGATGCCTGGGCCTTTCAAGATACTGGCATTCTCCTGGAGCCTAGTTTGTCCGCTGATCTGATAAAAACCCCTCCCTATTACTATCTACTCCCCACACCTGTTGGTCCCATTCCAATTTATTTTCGAGCAGCCTTGGGCGCTTCTATCGATGGTTCGGTTAATATTCAGGGCTTTAATTTTTCTGAGAACGACTGGGCCTTAACCGGTAGCATTGAACCTGGATTGAAGGGCTCTGTTTCCATGGGAACTGGGGTGGCGGATGCACTTGCCGTTGAAGGTATCCTGGCTGCCAACGCGACCTTTGGTATAGGCTTTAAGCAGTTTGAGACGGATCTCGACGGCTTGACAGTCGGTATGTCCGGTTCTATCAAGGTGTACGCCCTGTTTTTCACCCATGAATGGCCCCTGGGAAACATCTGGAACTACCACTGGCCCGAAAGCACTACAAAATCAGCCGCATTTAAAAGTGTCGATCTGCGTTCCAGCGATTGGATCCCCATGTCGCGTTCCTACGCAAGCGGCATCCTGACCAAGGACCTGGAAAAAGAATCACCCTCGCCCTATACGACCAGCGAGGTGGTAATTCCCAATCAAGCCGGTGTCTTTAAATATTCCTATCCCACCCTGGCAGACCTGGGTGAGGAACAGCTTCTGGTCTGGATCACCGACGATGGGACCAAGACCGAGTACAACCGAACCTCCCTGCTGTATTCCGTCTATGCAGAGGGAAACTGGGCCGAACCGGTCAAAATCCTGGAAAATGGGACCACAGATTTTTATCCACAGACCGGTGCCGTTACCTCCGGTGCCTGGCTGACCTGGCAGGACAGCGCGACGGTCTTTGGCGAAGAGGATGTCGAACTTGCCACCATGCTGGCCAGCCAGGAGATTGCGGTTGCCCAGTATGACGCAGCAGGGAAAACCTGGAGCAGCCAGGTAAACCTGAGCAGCAATGAGTACCTGGATCGGTCTCCAGCTTTGGCGACGTCCGGGAACTCGGCCCTGCTTTGTTGGGTGAGCAACGAGGAGAATGATCTTCTCGGTTCTGCAGAATCCCCCAATACCCTGATGTACGCCTTCCAGGATGGGACATCCTGGTCAGCTCCGGCACAGATTGCCACTGGCCTGGGGGCAATCGTCAGGATGGATCTCCTCTATAATGAAGCCTCGGCTACAGGTGATCTCGTCTACAGCCTGGATGCGGATGGTGATATTGCAACGGTTGAAGATCAGGAGCTCTATGCAGTGCACTACAGCGCTTCGGGCTGGGGCGCGCCGGTGCCGCTGACGAGTAACAGTCTCCAGGATACCAATCCCCAGCTGGCCTATGACAACAATGGGAATATACTTCTGGTCTGGTATCAGGAGGGAATCCTTATGCAGGCCGTGGATCTAGATATAGCCAATGCGACGACCGTCGTCGAAGGTGCAGCCTCCAACGGAAGCGCTGACTTTACCTTGACTACAGGCAGCGGGGGGCAATTCAACCTCTTGTGGCCTGATAGCTCTGAGCAGGGGCAGGATCTGTTTCTTGCACTTTACGATCCCACTCTCGGCATCTGGAGTAAAGCAACGCAAATAACCCAAACTGATGCTCTCGAACGCTCGGTAACGGCTGTTGTGGATAGTGATTCTCATATTGTTCTAGTCTACAATCGGGTGAATATGACCAGTGAGACACAACTGGTTGATGTCGATGGCAACCTTGTGGATGTAAACATGCCAATCGAGGACAGCACCGACCTCTGTGCATCTGTCGTATCGATCGAGGGAGACCTGGCAGTGACCGCAGATCGGATCAGTCTGACCCCATCCGTACCCATACCTGGAAATCTGGTCGCGTTCTCTTTGGATATTGCCAATGTTGGGCTCACCGTGAGTGAGAATACCACCATCACCCTCTATTACGGTGATCCGGCAGGTGACGGCGAACAGATAGGTGAAAGCGTTGTCCTGAGCTATCCTTTGGTCCCGGGAGATGCGGTGACCGTCTCCTTTGACCCCTGGCAGGTTCCCGATGTACCAGATGTGAGCAGAGAGATCGTTGCTGTGATTGACCAGGCCCAAAGTTTTGCTGATAAAGACAGAACCAACAACAGCCTTTCGACCCCCATATTTTACAGAGATATTGCCCTTGGTCAGCTGTATTCCCAGCAACAAGGGCCGAACAGCCGGAGAATCACCCTGGTGGTGGAAAATAACGGGGCGTTGAGCTGTGCTGACATTCCGGTGCAGATCACTTATAAGGAATCTATCCTCTATGAGACGACTATTGCTACCCTGGATCCCGGCAAGACCGTGGAAATTTCCTCTGTATGGGATGTCTCAGGTCTCTCTGCCGACGCTGATGGCTATCTGAGTATTGAGGGGACTGTTAACAGCGGTCAGGTGATCAGTGAAGTAAACTACCTCAATAACAAAAGACCTGGCAGGGTGCTGGCGCAAACGGTTGATGGCTCGGTTTTTGTGGACACCGATCAAGACCTGATCGATGATACCTGGGAACTTGCGCATTTTATTGATCTTAACATCGCAAACGCTACCAGTGATTATGATAAAGACGGATACTCGGATCAACAGGAATATCTGAATTATATCGAAGGGAGACTGGATGCAGACGAAAATATATTTGATCCGACGGTTATAAATTGTGCCAGTGGCTTTGGATATAATCCCAAAACGGATGCACGCCGTCAGATCATTGGCTCTGTGATGTTGTTGCTCAATTGACGAATCGATGAATATTCACAGATTGTCGTTCTCGTAAAAAAAAAAACGAGAACGACGTTCCGAGCTTCGTAACATGCTGAATTTATTAAGGCCAGGTTTTGTTTTTTGACTTTTTACGATGCCATCGCAGATTCAGAAGGAAGATATTTTGTTTCCTTCTCGCGGCATCTTTTTTTGGCTGTCTGCTGATGCAGGATTTGGTTGCAGGAACAGAGTTGCAATCAAATCCTGCCTTGATAAACACAAAATTTCTGGCACCCATTTTTTCCCTCCTGTTAACCGAAGAAAGCAACTTCACCTATTTCCTCAACGGGTATACCCAGAAGGCAACCGATTATAAGGCCTCCTTGTTACGCCCCGCATCCCCAAAACATGTCCTTGCAACCACAGACGAGATCAACTTTGAGTTCACGGGGAAACCCCATACATCCAACTATTACCTCGCCACCGTCCAGAGTTCAGTTTCCGAGTCACCACTTTCTTTCTACCTAGTGGAAAGCGGTACGCCTGGAGTGTACCGCAATCCTCTTCCCCTGCGCCTGGCTGAAACCGATGCCTTGGATGAGACATATTATTTAATCAAATTCAAGGACGAGGAGCGCTTAACCACCGTCATCTCTATTCCGGAAGGGACCTCTGTTCTGGAGAGCTCCATCCTGCTGGACAGGGGGGAGTTCGCTTCCTGTGGTATTTCTATCTTTTTTTCAGATGCCACCCAGGTATACGATGCGATGACGGAACTCAGCTGGGCAAATGCCGGCTACCAGGAGTTCAATGATTCCGCAGGAAGTGTGGCCGATCCGGATCATCTCCCCATGCAGAATTTTGTCAAAAACGGCGGGCTGGACCTGGCCTCGTACGGTGAAGCCGACTTTCTGCATGTGACCAGTCATGGGGATTACGATGGTCATCTCTATGACCAGGACTCGCCCGCAGGCCTGGATATCATCCTCAGGCCTACAGATATTGATCTGGAATATGATCTTAATCAGGATGTTGAGTGGCTCTTCCTCAATGCCTGCGATGCTCTCAACCACGCGGAGACAGGACGGGATGCTTGGATGGATATTCTGACCGGGAGTCCTCATCCTCTCCATGGCCTGCTTGGGTTTGATGAAGCGGTCTCCGCAGATCTATCCGTGCAAATCAGTTCTTTTTTTGCTCGGCTAGGGGCAACTACCTCACCGGAGACCTATCTTGAGGCGTTTTTTAACGCAATGACCGACGGTTTTTTCGATGAACCCTGTGCCATGGCCGTGCACGAAGAAAATATAAATGATACCCTCAAAATCCTGACCCAGGATTCGACCAATAACAGCTACCGCTACTACTGGTACGATGTTTATGGCTTTGGTGAGCATCCCACTGAAGAGGTCCTGATCAAGACAACACAAGGGACGACGCTTCGCAGTCAGGTTGATCTTGCAGCGCTTGCTCCCCCCGTACTGCAGCCTATAGTGCTGCGACCGACCGATTTTGCCCCGGCACCTGAGGAGTATGCTGAAACAACTTATTCTGGAGGACTTGTTGTCCTGGATCGAAAGAGTGCCCGGTTAGGAGAGGAAGCGCAGGAGCCAAATGCTGCCTTGCGTGGAGCACAGGAAGAACTGCAGCGGGTGTTTGGTCTGCTTCCAGAGGATGCTCAGGAACCGGAGATCGGCATTCTCAAGATGCAACGTTTGACGATTAGTAGTGCCACCACCCACTCCGAGCCAGCTGTCGAGATTGCCCGCACAATCCGCTATTCCCATTACCTCAATCATATCCCAGTGGTTGGTGATATCCTGGCGGCGACCATCAGCGGTGATACGGTCTTGAAATTGCGGGGAAACTGGCACCAGCCTGTTTCGGTCAAATCTCTGGCAACGGCCGATGCGGGAAAAACCCCAGAACCACTCATGACGGCCCAGGCCGCAGTGGAATATGCCCTCTCGGGAATGGGAAGCGGTAACAAAGGCACAATCAAGGACGAAGAGGAGCTCCTCTTGGAACAGGCTGAATTATGTTATTATGGATTGCAGGATACCGCTGAAGGCTCCAAAACCTATAGGCCAACGTACCGTTTCCGCTTTCGAGAAAAGAACAGACGGAAAGATATCTATATAGATGCCGTGTCTGGAGCAATGCATCCTGCAAAAGAAGTATCAGAGGCTATGAGGCGGATTCGTTCATCTTAGTTATCCTCAACAGGATTGTTGTCCACTGTAAAGCTCCGTGGGAGAGAGTACCATGAAAACCAACCTGACCCTCATTGGCATGCCCGGATCGGGCAAAAGCACCGTGGGGATTATTCTTGCTAAAAATCTTGGTATTGGGTTTATCGACACCGATATTCTTATCCAGATCAATGAGCAGCGGACTCTGCAACATATCATCGACGCCAGCGATCACCTCAACCTGCGTACCATTGAAGAGCGGGAAATCCTTAAGCTTAATGTTTCTAATCTCGTTATTGCCACCGGTGGGAGCGCGGCCTACAGCGAAAAGGCCATGGCTCATCTCGCGCAGATATCGACCATCATTTTTCTCCAGGTTTCCTTTGCCGAACTCAAGCGGCGGATCAAAAATTTTGCCACCCGTGGTATCGCCAAACGGGAAGATCAGAGTTTTGAAGAACTCTTTGATGAGCGGCAGGTGCTTTATAACCGTTATGCGGAAATCGTTGTCCCCTGTGACGGTCTCAACCAGGATCAGGTTGCCGATGAGATCATCGCCAGGCTCTATCCCAACAGTTGCTGCTTGCTGAATCAGTAAGATCGATGGTAATCAAATAAAAAAAGCCGGACAGCATAAGCTGCCCGGCTTTTTCGGCTTGGCTTTCAGTAAGCCGTCGGTGGAGCTCTCGGTGGATATGATTACCAGTGTGCGTCTTTATTGGCAGCGGTGGAGTAGGTGACCTTGCCTGATTTCATCAGCTCCACAGCATCGCGAATGGTGCCGGTGACATCGTCAACGACTTTGACTCCGCCCGCTTCAAGGGTGGAAAAAGCCTTGGGGCCGCAATAGCCTGTCATCAAGACCTCCGCACCTTTTTCACAGACCGTGGTTGCAGCCTGAATACCCGCACCTTTGAAAGCGTTGACGTTTGAGCTGTTGTCAACCGCTTCAAATTCCAGGGTCTCGGTATCAACCACAACGAGATAGGGAGCCCGGCCAAAGCGTGGGTCTACCTCACTGTCCAGCGTTACTCCCTTTGATGTAACTGCCACTTTCATGGCGTCCTCCTTGTAGCGTTTAATCAGTGTCCGCCGCCGCCACACACCTGATCATTGGTGATCTGGGGCAGTTTACCAGCGAGAAAGTCCTCGACCACCGGGCGAATTTCCGGGCGAACACCGTCGTGATATACATCGATTCCCACCTGACGGAAGCCCATCAGAGGACGCATTCCGATACCGCCAACCACCAGGGCATTCACCCCGGCCTCAGCCAGCAGGTTCACCGGAACCATACAGCCGCCCTGGACATGCTCTTTGTTAGCCAGAGTGCTTACTTCTTTGATCTGGCCATCTTCGACATCGACAAAGGTGAACACATCACAGTGTCCAAAGTGTCCTGCACGCATGCCATCTAAGCCGCCTTGTCCCTCAGAGGGAATCGCCAATCGTATCATGGGTCTGTTCTCCATACTTATTGAATTGTTGCTTTGAAATCCACAATCCCCAGCGGGTTCATGGAAGGTGAGTTTATAATTTTTGTCCAGATTTCCCGGACCAGTTTACGGGTTTGAGTCTCTTCACCATACTCAAAGAGTGTTTTACCTTCCACCATGGAATGGGTGAAGATGGGGTCAAAGGGGACACGACCCAGCAGGGTAACATTGTGCTTTGCTGCCGCCTCTTCGATGGTTGCGGTCATCTCCGGATTGAGATCAAACTTGTTGACCACGATCATGCCTGGCACCTTGAAATGGGCAGCCAGGTCAATGACCCGTTCCATATCATGGAGGCCGGAGACGGTCGGTTCTACGACAATGATCAGTGCCGTAGAACCGCCGATAGCCGCAATAACCGGGCAGCCAATGCCTGGAGGTCCGTCGGTGATGATCAGGTCTTTTTGCTGCTTTTCAGCCAGCTGGCGAACTTCTTTACGGATCAGGCTCACCAGTTTGCCGGAGTTCTCCTCCGCTATGCCCAGGCGCGCATGGACCATGGGCCCGAAGCGACTGTCGGATATATACCATTCTCCGCAGCGCTGAACAGGAAACTCAATGGCACTCACCGGGCAAAAGTCAACACAGACCCCGCAACCCTCACACCGGATGGGATCTACCTCAAAGGTTTCGCTGATGGCGTCGAAACGGCAGAGGGGGCGACAGGTACCGCATCCGGTGCAAAGATCAGGGTTGATTTCGGCCAGGGAGCCGCCCATGAAATCTGTGCACTGTTGAACCTCCGGTTGCATCAACAGGTGCAGGTCGGCGGCGTCGACATCAGCATCACAGAGGATAGATCGGCCGTCTTGTGAGGCCAGGGCAGCAAAGGCAGCGGTCAGGCTTGTTTTGCCGGTGCCCCCTTTTCCGCTTATGATTACGAGTTCGCGCATAACTGGGCCTTGCTCCTTTTGACGATGGTTTCAATCTGCTCAAAAAGTCCGATGAATTTTTCCCGCCACTGGGGCATCTCCTCCACAATCAGTTTACCTCGGGAGTAGGCCTCGGCAATACCTCGATCAAAGGGGATTGTGAGCAGAACCGGTAATCCTTCCTGCTCTGCGTAACGAAAAACATCATCGGTACCCAGGTCAGCCCGGTTCACCACCAGCCCCGCAGGAATACCCAGCAGCTTGACCGCCTCAACCGCGAGCTTCAGGTCATGCAGTCCAAAGGGGGTGGGCTCGGTGACCAGCAGCACAAAGTCGGTGTCGTTCATGGCGGCGATAACCGGGCAGGAGGTGCCCGGAGGTGCATCAATGAGGGTGATGCGATCCGAACTGGCGTGGGCTCTGACCTGTTTGATCAGGGGAGGGGACATGGCCTCACCAACCCGCATCAACCCGTTGATGAAGCGGATACCATCACGATGACCGAAATTAAGCACGCCCAGTTCCCGGCCAACTTCAGAAATTGCCCCTTCAGGACAGACCAGCATGCAGCCGCCACAGCTGTGACACAACTCGGAAAAGACCAAAACCTGTTTCCCCACCACCGCAAGGGCATTAAAGCGGCATATTTCCTGGCATTTCTTGCAGAAAGTGCATTTGTCGAGATCAACCTTGGGAACGGGTGTATCAACCTTGCGGCTGCTCTCTATCTCCGGTTTGAGAAAGAGATGGGCGTTGGGTTCCTCAACATCACAGTCAAGCAGCTCGACGTGAGCGCCGAGTGCGAGGGCCAGGTTGGTCGACACCGTGGTCTTGCCGGTGCCGCCTTTGCCTGAGGCTATGGATATAATCATGGATTTGCCTTGGGTGCAGGGGATTGCAGCAGACCGCTGATTTTTGCCAGCACGGTCAGGAGCTTTTCAGCATCTTCTTTACCGGGTTGGGGAGGGAGTTGCATGAGCACCCCCAGTCCTTCGGTGACCTCATGGAACTCTCCATCCGGCAGGGAGCCGAGAATGGCAGTGTTGGCCAGCGGGTTAACGTTGACGAACTGTTTCACAAATTCAATGCCGGACATGTCGTCAAGCTGCTCGTCAACAATCACCAGATCAAGGCGCTTGTTGGTCAGTTTTTCAAGCCCAGCCGCGCCAGTGGCCACGGGGACCAGTTCAACGTCCTGCTCTTGTTTGAGGCGATCAACGAGAACGGAAAAACGGGAAAAATCTTTGGCAACAAATACGATGGTCAATGGATACCTCTTGCTCGTCTCCACCAGTCCCCATTGCAGTAAAGGCAATGAGGAAACAGGTGGTCTGAAATGGTGTGGTGAATAGGGCGCAATTCAGCGATTGCCGCCCCGTCCCTGTCCTCCGCCGCAACGTCCACGCCGGCCCATGCCGTTGTTGCTGCGATTGCCCCGGCCCATGCCCATGCCCCGGCCAGCACCCTGGCCGATCACATTTGTCTGATCCGGGTTGGTGGTATTCTGCAGCGGCATGGCGCCGGTGCGGCAGTTCCCCATGCCTCGTCCAACGGGTCCGTTTCCTTGGGGCCCTTTTCCATCCATACCAGGCATAATTTTTCCTCCAATGGTTGGGCCTGTTTTTGTGAACCTTCCGCAAAGACAGGCAAAATAAGGCGGTTAGTTTTTTTTCGTATCCAGATTCCAAGAGGCCGCAGAAGCTGGATCTTCATGATCCCGCCTCTGTGGCGCAGTTGCTGATACAGGGCCGTTGGTCCCATGATGCTGGAAATGAGCACTCTGAAGTCCGTGGCCCCGCCGAATTCTCCCTCGGCAGCAGATATTTTTACCGCAGCCAGGCATACAGAAGGTACTGTCAAAGGTATGTCCGGCGAGGAAATGTTCAAGTACCTGCTGTACATTCCCGGTAATAAAGGGGATCATTTCTATTCCCGCTGCCTCGATCATGGCGGCCGGGCCTTCTGAAACGGCCCCACAGATGATCAGGACCACCCGTTGGGCGCGAAGCAGGTGGAGCAACTCCAAGGGCCGCTCCGGATCAAAGCCGATTCGGCTGGTCGCGGCCAGCCCCTGGCCGTTATCTTCGACCAGAAGCAGGGTACGGGCCGAGTCAAAGACCGGCGATACCCGCTGGCCCCAAACCGTGATTGCTATTTTTTGCCCTTGTTCGAGTGCATTCATGCTTGTGCATAAGCATACATCATGCCAGCGAGAAAAGGAGCGTGGTTATAGTTGGTAAATTGTTGAATTTAAACGTGAAGAAAAGATTTTTTTTGGAGTGAGACTGTCGATACAGGCGCATTTGCCACTTTAATGCGACCCTGTGCGACTGTGTGCGCATGCGTCTAAGCGACTCTCAGGAATCCAAGCCGTTCTTTGCGGCTGGACAGATGCACCATGTCAGAGCTTCAGGAATTTGGATCGATTTTGGAGGGACTGTGTGCGGCCGTCGATATCAGGTAAATCGAGGTTGAGTTTTTTCAACTTGCGAAAGAGGGTGCTCTTGTGCATGCCCAGCTCTTTAGCCGTGGCGAGCCGGTTGTACTGATTGCGCTCAAGCGCGGCCAGGATAACCTCCCGTTCCGTGGACCGGTGGATCTGACTCATGGATGAAGGGCTACTGACCGGCAGTGGGGTGTGAGCAGGGCCGTTTAAGTGAGAGGGAAGGTGATGCAGGCCAATTGGCCCTTGGTTGCAGAGTATGAAGGCGTGTTCGATGATATTTTCCAGCTCGCGAATATTACCGGGGTAATGGTGGGCCATAAGGCGCTCCAGGGCCTCGGCCTCGATCCCGTTGACCGCCTTACCGCGCAAACGATTCATACGGTCAATAAAGCGGTCGATCAGGAGAGGAATGTCTTCCTTACGCTCGCGCAGCGGTGGCAGGGCCAGGCGAACGATATTGATGCGGTAAAAGAGATCTTGGCGAAAAGCCCCCTCGTCCACCATGGACTCGAGATTTTTATTGGTCGCCGCCAGGATACGGACGTTAATCTTGACCTTTTTGACTCCGCCAAGCGGTAAAAACTCCCGCTCTTCCAGAACCCGTAACAGCTTCACCTGAAAGGCCGGGCTGGTTTCCCCTAGCTCATCAAGGAGGATGGTGCCTCCCTCTGCCAGAGAGAAATAGCCGGGCTTGTCCTGGGCTGCGTTGGTAAATGCTCCTGCCTTGTAGCCAAAGAGTTCAGACTCCAAGAGGGTGTCGGGCAGGGCGCCGCAGTTGATGGCGACAAAAGGCTTCTTTCTTCGTCCAGAGAGGTCATGCAGGGATTTAGCCATGATTTCTTTGCCTGTTCCTGTCTCTCCCTCGATGAGCACGGTGGAGTCACTCTCAGCGATCTGCGGGAGGACGGCAAAGATTTTTTTCATGGCATGGCTGCAACTCACCATATCACCCTGATGAAAGCTGCCGCTGAGTTCCCGGCGCAGTTCCTCCACCACGGTGTTGTCGCGAAAGGTTTCCACCCCCCCAAGGATTTCTCCGGACTCATCTTTGAGAGGTGCTGTCGAGACAGAGATAGGGATGCGCTTTTTGTCGCTGCTGATAATGTAGGTCGAGCTGGAAACAAAGGAGCGCCCTTCCTGCATGGTGCGCCTGAGAGCGCAATCTCCCTCGCACATGTTTGAGCGAAAGACCTCCCAGCAAAAACGACCGATGGCCTCATCACGGGAAACCCCGGTGATTTCTTCGGCAGCACGGTTAAACGACATGATCCGCCACTCGTGATTGACGGTGAAGACGCCATCGGAGATAGATTCCAGGATAATGTCGGTAACCGAATGTGTTGGTTTATCGTTTTTGGCCATCAAAAAATGTTTGCTTACGGATTCAGGGGAACTTCTTAGGCATTTCAAATAATCAGCACCGTCAGGAATAGCAAGGTCCGTCCGTATGATTCTACACAAATGTGGTATCTGCACGGGGCGCTCTTTTTTGCTTGCTTCTGTTGATTTGGTATTGTACCTACTGGTATGTAAAATTGAAAAAGACGAGATTTTGAATGGATGCACGAGAGAAATTAATCAAGAGTACCCAGTCCTTACTGTGGGAGCGCGGTTACGTGGGCACAAGTCCCAAAGCAATTCAGCAACGCGCCGGTGTAGGGCAGGGGAGTATGTATCACCATTTCAAGGGGAAGTCGGATCTTGCACTGGCAGCTATTGAACGTTGTGCTGAGCAGATCAGATCTTTTGCCCAGAGCAAGCTGCAGGGGCCGGGGAGTCCGTATGAGCGGATCGAAGCCTTTTTGCTGCAGGAGCGCAGTGTGCTCCAAGGCTGTCAACTCGGACGCCTGACTGCTGATCCTGAAATCGTGGTGAATGAGGAGTTGCATCGTCCGGTGGATGCCACCTTTGACTGGTTACAGGTGCAGATTGCAGAAGTCATCAAGGAGGGGCAGGAACTCGGTGAGTTTACCTCTACCTTGATTGTCGAGGATGCAGCAGCAGCCATCGCAGGAATCCTTCAAGGAGGCTATGTCCTGGCCAAGGCCGCTGGAAATGATGAGCCCTACTACCGGGCCGTACGAGGGTTACTGGCTCTACTCAAGTCTGGAGCCCCAACGTGAGTAGAAGCCGAAAGCATGAGTTCTGCAGCACAACTGGCTGCAAAATGTATTTCAGCTCAGAATTGAGCACTATTGATTAAGTATCAATTTTAAGGAGAAGGTTTGATGAGCACTAAGAAGATTGTTGTCATCGGTGGTTCCGCCGCCGGTGCGAAGGCTGCAGCTAAAGCCCGGCGGCTTGATGAGTTTGCTGATATTACTATGATCCAGAAAGACCACGATCTCTCCATGGCCTCCTGTGGGTATCCCTACTATGTAGGGGGAACCTTCAACGATCGGAACGCCTTGATCTGCACCCCGGCCGGTGTTGTCCGAGACCCGGTTTTTTTTCAGAAAGCCAAAAAAATCAATGCATTGGTGGAGACCGAGGTCGTTGCCATCAACCGGGCGGAAAAATCCGTTATCTGCCGCAACGTCACCAGTGGCGAAGAGCAGACCATCCCCTACGATAAGTTGGTCATCGCCACCGGTGCCCGTGCCAATGTTCCCCCCATTCCCGGTGTAAATCTAGAGGGGATCACTACTTTGGTTTCCATGGCAAACACCGACTACCTGCGCGCGGTCCGCGATAAGGGTGAGGTGAAAAAAGCCGTGGTCATCGGTGGTGGGCTCATCGGTATTGAGGCCTGTGAGGCTCTGCAGGAATCAGGTATTCAAGTCACCGTGGTTGAGGCGGTTGATCAGATACTCACCTTTCTGGATTGGGATCTGGCTAAACTGGTGGAAAACCATATCAAGGCCAAAGGGGCTGAAGTGATTACCGGCGTTGGTGTTGCAGAGTTTATCGGTGAGGGCGGAAAACTCACCGGTGTGAAACTGGCCGATGGCACCGTGATTGATTGCTCTGTGGCGGTTATGGCCATTGGTGTACGCCCCAACTCGGAGATCGGACGTGAGGCAAAGCTTGAGATCGGCAAATTCGGTGGCATCACCGTAGATGAATATATGCAGACCTCAGATCCGGACATCTATGCCGCTGGCGACTGTGTCGAGGTCACCAACCGTATCACAGGCGACAAGGCCTTTGCTCCCATGGGCGACCTGGCAAATTTAGAGGGGCGCGTTATTGGCGAGAACCTGATCAGCGGCAACGTGGCGACCTTTCCCGGAACCATTCACACCGGTATCTGTAAGGCCTTTGATTTTGCCGCTGGTTCCACAGGGCTTTCAGAAAAGGCCGCCAAGCGCATCGGACTTGAGGGCTACACCACCGTGGTCAATGCCAGCCCCGATAAACCCGGATTTATGGGGGCAAAAATCCTGATTTCCAAACTGCTGGTGGATAAGGACCAGCGCATTCTTGGCTACCAGTGTGTCGGGCTTGGGGATGTCAGCCGTCAGATTGCCACCGCCGCCATGGCAATTCAGGGCAAGTTGAGTGTTACCGACGTGATCACCTCTGATCTGCCCTACGCACCGCCGTTCTCTCCGGCTATTGATCATTTTATCGCCGCCTGTCACCTTATGGAGAACAAACTCAAAGGGCGGATGCACGGTATCTCAAGCGTTGAGGTCAAGGCTAAGCTGGATGCAGGCGAAAAACCATTCTTTTTGGATGGCCGTAATCCCAACGAGTTTGAAGAAATGGAGATGGGGATCGGCGAAAATCTGATTCCGCTCGGTGCCCTACGGACAAAACTTGACGCTCTACCTGCCGATAAAAACGCAGAAATTATTGCCTTCTGCAAGATCTCGCTGCGCGGCTATGAAGCAGAGTGCATTCTCCGAGCCCATGGATTCACCAACGTCAAGGTCATGGAAGGGGGTATTATGGCCTGGCCCTATGGTCGTAAAAAATAAGTGGAGTTGTAGTACCTAAAGCCCCACCTAGAGAAAATGTCGTACGAGTTGCCCACTCGGCCGGCAAGGACTATCCCGTGTAAGCGGTTCCGGCCCTTGCCGGTTTTTTGTTTCAGGGGAAATGCAACGGTATCGGAAGGATGACGAGGAGGTTAACAAGGTTACAATGTGGCACTAATGGTGTGGGTATGTATCGAATGTTAATAGGATTTTTGTGCATAAAGAACGTTCCAGTGCTGAGTGAAGGAGCTGGCCTGTTCCTTGTCGTCAAGGGCTTGCTTCTGCCATAACCCCAAAGAGGTGATCTATGCGCCGAGTTACTACACTGTTGCTTATAATCCTGTTCAGTCTGCTGCCATTCGGCACCCCCTTTGCTGGAAAAGGTGCCCTCATTAAAGTGATCAACAGCCGAGACAAGCCCCTCAAATACAGCTTTTCCTAGGCGAGTAAACTTGCAAAGGACACGAAGATTCGTGACAAAACCTCGGGGACCATCAACAAGAACAGTGAAAAAAATCTTGGCTACTTGGAGGGGAAATTTGGTGCCAAGGCTAAGATTCAGCTGCGGCTCAGTGCAGACAACAGAGAAGTTAAATTCGCCTTGAAGGACGCTTGGGGCTGGACGATGACGACCCAGAAGGGAGGTTTGTTCAGGGTGCAAATCAGGCATCACGAAGATAAGCAGGATCGTTTCATTATCACCGTGTTCGGAGACGACGATAACTTTGCATTAAAGAGCTGGCTGGGTGATCAGGCCAAGGTGCGAAGCGGTGTTCGTTTTCTCGATTTTCGTTTGGGATGGAAAAATGACCAGGTGGAAATGTATCGCGGAGACTATTCCCTCAACCTCTCTTTCGCCCAGGCTATTGGCCAGGTCAACAGGTTCCTCAAAGAAAATCCCAATGAATTTGTGCTCCTCTCCATGAAGGTTGACTCAGGGGATCGGAAAAAGATTGGCAACTGGCTCACCGATGAAAACAACGTGGGCCTCCTTGGCAAATTTTACCGAGCGGAGAGTCTTCCAACCTTGCGTGAAGCACGCGGAAAGATTGTTGCTTTGAACCGCTGTGAGAGCAGTGAGGATACAAGCTGTATCCCAAATCTAGGCGGCATTCCAATACGTATAGGAGATAAGACCAGCTATCAAAGCAGCAAAAAATACAATGCCGCCCAGGATTATTACATGGGGAAGGCGACGTCGCTCAATAATGACGACAAAAAATTTGAATATATCGAAGGACTTTTATGAAAAATGTATGCAAGCCAAAGGCTCGGATGCAGCCTGTCAGGGGAAATTGAAGCTGAACTATGTCTCAATCACCATGCCTGACACCCCTGAAAATTATTCAGAGAAGCTCAATGCCAGGGTCCTGCGGGCCTTTGAAAATCGAAAAGGATGGTCAGGGATCCTAATCATCGACTCTTTTGATAAAGACATGATGCAAGCTCTGGCAAGCGATGCTGTTGAGGCTAATATGCAGTAAGTGTACAGCATTAAAATGCAAGGAAGGTACTCAAATTTTGGTCTTTACCAGGTCTCGGAGAGATCACGATTCTCTTCATGTATCTCAGCCATCTGCAGTTTGACCCGATCAAAGCTTTCCACCAGCATCGGATCAAACTGCTTGCCGCTATCCTCCATGATTACCCGCTCGGTGTGTTCCTGCGGCATGGGGTCTTTATAGGGTCTACGTGAGCGCAGTACATTATAGGTATTGGCAAGGGCGACAATTCGGGCGGACAGAGGAATCTCTGTTCCCTTAAGTCCTTCCGGATAACCGCTGCCGTCCCAGCGTTCATGGTGATAGGTGGCCATCTGGTGGGCCAGGAGCAGGTAGGTCGAGCCCGTTTCGACATACAGCTTTTGGAGAATCTTGCCGCCCTCCAGGGCGTGTTGTTGGATCAGCTCCTTTTCCCGTGGTGAAACCCGTCCTCGTTTGTTCAACAGTCCGTCAGGCACGTTCATAATCCCGATGTCATGTAAGACGCTTGCATTGGCCAGATCATCGATGAGCTGTTTATTCAGCCCCAGATCGGGATGGTGGGTGAGCAGATCAGTTGCCAGGACGCGACAGTAGAGCTTAAGACGCTGAACGCGAGAGGCCTCTTCGCCTGCCCGCACCGCAGCCAGTTCAGCCAGTCCGCCAACCAGCCGGTACTGATCCTCCAGACGCAGTAACCGCTGGGCGCTGAGTAACCGAAGGTTGAGTTCCTCCCGTAAAACTGGTTTATGCACAAAATCGTCCGCCCCGGCAGAGAGCGCTTTGAGCAGCCACTCTTTGTCATCAATTCCCGTGAGCACCATCAGGTAGGTGTAGCTTTTTTCCTGGCAGCGTATCTCACGGACCACTTCCACTCCATCCATGTCCGGCATGGAGAGGTCAGTAATAATCAGACGAATTTCCGGATGTTCAGCCCATAGCTTTAATCCTGTTCGCCCATCCTCTGCCACCATGACCGGATAGCCCTGGGTTTTGAGTTGATTTTGCAGCATATGGCGCTGGGGCACTTCATCCTCAATGATGAGGACGGCTGGTTGGCGGAAGAGGGTACCAGGCATAAAAAAAACTCCGCAGGAGAAGAGAGTATTGGTGGTGGGATCAAAGCTGGGCATCCTTTTAGGGGATATTGTATGGAGGGGAGAGAAAAAGAGTCAATAAAAAACAAGGAGAAATATGCTTTCTGTTTGCCCTGGGGGAGCTCCTAAAACAATTGTGTATCTGCTCTTTTTTCGAATCCTCTGAAGCGGAAAAGACGAAAAAAGCCTTTACTATACGGGCCTGAGCTTGTAACACGTCGGGTTGGACGTGTTTTAGCCTGGTTTTTCCACCAGGTTTCAGTCTCTTTTGGTGCTGTTGTGTAAGGGGTGGGTTCTAAAACCTGGGCTCAACCCGATACTTATGGTTAAGGAATTTTTCGCAATGAAAACGATAGCGACCCTTGGTCCGGAATACTCCCAATCCTGGCAAGCTGCCATCCTCTTTGATAAAGAGGCTCAAATCTGTCTCTATCCCCATATTAAGGCATTACTGACAGCCTTTATACATGGAGAAACTGATTATGCCGTCCTCCCGGTGTATAACACCCGTGAAGGGGAGAAGAAGCAGTATTTCCGTTTTTTTGACCAGGTTCGCAGTGGCTATTGGGTGGATAATGTGCTGCTCCACTCAAACCTCTCTTTAGGTGTTTTTGATCCGGAAGATACTGTGGATGATATCACTTTGCTTATCGGCAAGCGGGAAGTGTTCCACCAATGCGAGGAGTTTATTGAGAATCAGCTTCCTGCCGTGGCAGAAATGAGCGTGCCCGATATCAGTAAGGTTATTGATGAGCGGCAACGTTCGGCGCAGACGAAAGGGGTAGCCGTGATCGACAATGCCGAAACGCTGACCGCCCATGGGTTGCGCATCATTGAGCGGGAGGTAGCTCCCCACAACAGAACCCGATATGCGGTGCTTGGTCACTCGCTGGCACCTGTGACCGGATACGATGCCACCACGCTTATTACCGAGCCTTTGGATGATCGGGTCGGTATTTTGGTGGATATACTCAATGAATTTTCCCGCCGTGGCATCAATATTGCCGATATGCGCACGGAAAATGACATCAAGACCCAGAAGCTGCGTATCTATATTGAGGCAGAGGGGCATAGCTCCAGCGAGAATATGAACGCGGCCATTGCCCATATAGAATCAAAAGTTATTGGTCAGGAAGGGATGATTCGTCTTTTGGGCTCTTTTCCACGTGTCGATATGCGAACCAAATACATTAAATCTTTTGGTTTCATCGGGACCGGTGCCATGAGTAAGTGGTTTGCCGATCGCTTGGAAAATGAGGGGTACGAGATCAAGATGACCGGGCGGACATCATCCTTACGCCCGGAAAAAATGATCGGAGAGGTTGATGTGGTGGTAATCTGTGTGCCCATCTCTGTGACCTCTGCGACGATCCGTCGGTATGCACCGCTACTGGCGGCTGGACAGGCGTTGGTTTTGCTTGCCGGAGAGTCAGAAGACACCATACAAACCGCGCTTGAAACCACCAAAGAAGATGTCGAGGTTATGCTGGTCCATAATCTCTGGGGACCACAGGCTGCAACCATGAAGGATAAAAATGCTATCGTGGTACGTACCTCGCGTAGCGGTATGTTCTGCAGTGAATTTGAGGCCTTTCTCTATAAGCATGGGGCGGATATTTTTCATGATTCTCCCAGTAAACACGACTTGCTTATGGGCATTGGCCAGAAGCTGCCCACCATGATTTCTGTGGCCCTGGCAATGACCTTGGGCGAGAACGACATTACTGCCGATGATATAGCAAGCCATTGCACCCTGACCTCACTCTACCCGATTTTGGCCATGTCACGGGTGCATTCGCAAAATCCGCGCACCTATGCAGAGATTATGTCCACCTCGGGCGATAGCCGCAAAATTGTGATCGATTTTGCTGAAAATCTCCGTAAAGTTATGGGGATGGCTGATGAAGCCTCGATTAAGGGACTCTGCGATTTGATAGATGGTAACAGTGATCACTTAACAGCGCATTTTCTCAAGGCACGTATGAAGCAGGCGAAGGCTGTTGATGAGGTTTTGGGGAGAATGCTTTAGACCGCACCCATCACGAACAATGCTCCAGGGGAGGACTGGTTGACCCGGATGAGGTCAATGGTTACCCTAGGAACATGCCTGAGAATCGTCGCAAATACCAAAAATTTTTTTTTCTAGTACTGTTTGCCCTATGGTGCATGCTGTTGTTGTTGCGTCCGCCCGAACCTTCCGGCGGGAGTTGACCCAGCCTGCAAATACCGCCGGTCGGCGGTGCCCCCTGTCCTTTGCCGGGGACAGAGATACTCGTTCAACCCTAAGGAGCCTTTGAACATGTTGTCCACCGTGATTAAATATTCTGAAGAAAAACACTACTGTCCTCATTGTAGCGGGGACCTGACCCTCTGCCATGCTCCCCAGGTGCATGTGGGCGACGGTTTGGGCTGGGGGTCGGAGTACCTTTTTATCTGTTTAAATGATACCTGCCCACTTTTTGTCAAAGGCTGGGACTACATTGCCAATCAGTACGGGCATGTAGGCTCGTATCGCTATATGGAGATTCCTGGTTCAAAAGAAACCTACACCATGATGGTGGCTGGAAAAGATGCCTTTACCGGCAGCATTGTCGATGTCGAGGCGCTGAAGAAGCAAAATGAACGCTATATGGCTCAGAAAGAGGCCTTAGTCGCTTTAGATAGTGCCGTGGCTGAGAAAAACCTGGCGCCGGTGTTGACTATTGTTCTTGACGAGTCGGCAAAGGTGGAGGATCGCAAGCGGGCCATAGGAATGCTGTCTCAAATCAATGACCTTACTTGTCTGGATCCTTTGCGCAATCATAGCTTTCGAGATGAGCACCTTCAGATGGAAGTGAATCTCGCATTGAAAAAAGTCCTGGAAGCCAACTTCGTCAAAGAGTGCCCTTACTGCTCTGAGCTGGTCAAACTCCAGGCAAAAATGTGTAAACACTGTTCAAAAGAGCTTTGAACCTCACTTTATACTTGCCAAGACATAAAAAGGCGTGTATAAAAGCGTCCGATTGCGTGGTGAGCGTAGCTCAGCTGGTGGTAGCACCGGGTTGTGGCCTCGGAGGTCGTGGGTTCAAGTCCCATCGCTCACCCCATTCATTTCATATTGATGAACGCTAGGTCTGTTTTCTCTTTGAGGAAACAGACCTTTTTTTTTGCCCAGTTTTCCTGGCTGTTTGCTGAGCTCCTTTATCGTTTAAAAAAAGCGAAGAGGCCCTGCACTCTGGAGCCATACCTGGATTCAGCGTGTACATGCAGGCAGTGTTCTGGCATGAATGGGCGGGGGGCAAGAGGCCGCTTGCCTGATCAAAAAAATGAGAAAAAAGCGATAAGGGGACGGGAATGATACATGGTGTGGCTGGCTTGGTCGTTCTGCTTGTGGTCGCCTGGCTCATGAGTGAAAATCGACGGGCTTTTTCCTGGCGATTGGTGGGTTCAGGTATGGCACTGCAGGTGCTGATTGCGGTGCTGCTCTTGAAAGTGGATCTGTCCCGTCAGCTCTTTGTAGAGCTTAACGCGGTTGTCCTCGCCTTTCAGGAGGCAACGCGTGCGGGGACCGCCTTTGTCTTTGGCTATATGGGAGGCGGGCCTCTCCCCTTTGTTGAAACCAGCCCCGGCGGTTCTTTTTCTCTGGCCTTTCAGGCCCTGCCTCTGGTCCTTGTGGTTGCTGCCCTGACAGCTCTTTTGTACTACTGGCGTATTCTTCCCAAAGTGGTGCTGGGGGCTTCCTGGTGCTTACAGAAGACCATGGGGATTGGCGGCGCTCTGGGTGTTGTCACAGCAGGCAATGTTTTTCTGGGCATGATCGAAGCACCCTTGTTGATTCGTCCCTACCTGTTGCAGCTGAGCCGCTCCGAGCTCTTTGCCCTGATGGCGGTGGGGCTCTCCTGCATCGCCGGGACCATGCTGATGTTGTATGCTTCACTGCTTGCAAGCGTGCTTCCCGATGCCTTTGCGCATATTCTTACGGCTTCGGTCATTCACGCACCTGCCGCCCTGGTGCTGGCCGCAGTCATTGTTCCCGAGACCCAGAAGCAGACCATGGGGAGCGAGATCGAGCCATCCCAGGCAACCAGCACCGTGGATGCCATTGCCCGTGGAACCTGGGACGGGGTACAGCTGCTCTTTCACATTGTAGCCATTCTTATCGTTTTTGTTGCCCTGGTGAAACTCTGTAATCTCGGCCTGGCCGCATTGCCCGACATCGGTGGTGGCCCTCTCAGCCTGGAGCGAATCCTGGGGCTGATCATGGCGCCGGTCGCTTGGCTGGTCGGTATTCCCTGGGGCGAAGCCCAGAGTGCGGGGGCGCTTCTTGGAACCAAGATCGTCCTCAATGAGTTGTTGGCCTATATCGATATGGCCAAACTGCCCGCCACCGCCTTAAGTGATCATTCCAGGCTGATACTGACCTATGCCATGTGCAGTTTTGCCAATCTGGGAAGTCTGGGCATACTTATCGGTGGGCTTGGGGCCATGTGTCCTGAAAGGAGAATCGAGATTACCCAGATGGGTCCCAAAGCACTTGTGGCCGCCATCTTGGCTTCACTCATGACTGGTACTTTAGTGGGAATGCTCTAATCTCGGTTACACGCCTACAGGTAGAGGATGGGTAACAGCAGACTTAATGTTGCCCACATCAGCACAAGCAAGGGGAGTCCTACCCGTAAAAAGTCATTGAAACTGTACTCTCCGGCGTTCATGATCAAGAGGTTGGTCTTATAGGCCATGGGGGTAGCGTAGCTCATGTTCGCTCCAAAGAGGACCGCAAGCACAAAGGCTTCTGCTGGTAGTTGCAGCTGTTGGGCAATGGAGATTGCGATCGGCGTCCCGATAACGGCCGTAGCGTTGTTGGAGATGATGTTCGTGAACAAAGCCATCAGCAGCATCAGGCCACTGAGTACCAGCGCAGGCGAGCTATTTCCGGCGACTGCCAGAAAAAGGGTGGCCAGGTACGCGGCCGCCCCGGTCTTGAGCATGGCTGTGCCCAGTGCCAGGCTCGCTACGACAATCAAGATAACCTGCGCGCTCAGCGCCCGGCCTGCGTCTCGCCAGTTCAGACAACCGGTGAGGATCATCAGCAGGACACCCAGCGTGGCGCTGATGGCGATGGGCAACAGGCCAAAGGCGGCGGTGAGAATAATGCCCTTCATAATAAACATGGCAACAGGCGCCTTCTTTGAAAAGGGCAGATCCATGGTGGAATCCAGCACCAGCATCTCAGCCTTTTCTTTGAGGTCGGCAATCTGTTGACGCGGTCCCTGAACAAGTAAAATATCCCCCACCATCAGGGGCAGTTTTTCAAGACGATCATAAATACGTTTTGGTGAACGGCCGGTACGGTGGATTGCCAGGGTAACCAGGCCATACTGCTCTGCAAAGCGCGATTCGCTCAGGCTCTGGCCGTGTAGAGGCGAGCTTTGCAGAATCACCAGCTCCGCAATCTGCTGGTTCGGTGCCAGTAAAGGATGATCTTCATCAATGGGGCGCTCCGAGTCAGCGGCATAGAGCGTCCCCTCAAAGATCTGTTCGAATTCTTTGAGCCTTTCTGGTGTTTCTTTAAGCACCAGATGATCTCCGACCTGGAGTACCACGTCTGGAAGCGGCATGATGAGGTTGCCGTGTCCCCGTTCCAGGGCAAGCACCCGCATGCTGCCAGTCGTGAGCTCAATGGCCTGGGCGATAGATTTTCCGACAATCTTGCTCTTTTCCAGAACTGCCAGGTGGGCATCGAAAACGCGGGGCGAGTGATTGTCGATGGCAATATCTCGACGGGGGAGCAGGCGGGGAGCCACCAGCCAGAGATAGAGCAGGCCGACACAGGCTGCAAGGGTTGCTGGTAGGATAAAGTCAAACATCTTCAGGTGTTGTAGCCCCATGTCCGCAGCCACCGAGACTATAAGCAGATTGGTTGAGGTGCCAATGGTGGTAGCCGTACCGCCCAGCAGGGTAGAAAAGCCCATGGGCATGAGCACGGACGGGGCTGAGGTTCCGGTTTTGAGTGATACGCTGATCAGGACCGGCATCAACAGCACCACCACCGGCACGTTATTGATAAAAGCGCTGATGGTTGCTCCGAACATGAGAGTCAGCAGCAGTGAGAGTGAAGGGCTTTTTTTCCATAATCGGGCAAGAATGCGACCTGCAGGATCCAGAGCGTTGGTGCGCATGACCCCCTGGCCTGCAACCATTAAGGCGCAGACCGCCACCAAAGCCTCGTGGCCAAAACCTGAGAAAAAATCAACCGCGTGCAGCCGGGTACCATTCTGGCTAAAAGGGAAAAGTTCAAAGCCAACGCTGAGACTCACCAGTAAAAACAGGCTGGAGGTTTCCAGGGCAATTTTTTCCCGGCTAAAGAGAATCAGTGCCAACAGGGTAAGTGCTAAGACTGCAGCCGCATGGGGATTGGGGGGCAGGGGAATATGCATGGTGGATTCCTTTCGCCGAGATGAAGACGTGCTGCTTGGCTCTCTGGATTACACAAAAAGGATCTTTTTTAGCAGATGGAGATAACTGTTTTGCAAAGATAATCATTGTCATCGGGATGGACAGGAAAACTTGCTGCTCCGATTTTTTGATGCTGAATACGCGCATGTTTATTTCTGTATAAGTAGCAGAGTTCTCTCCCTGTAGCCTAACAGCTTTCGGGAACTTTTTTTTACGCATGGAGGCTAGGATGCGCATTGGAAAACGAATGTTTCAATGGGGAACAGTTGGTCAGTTGCATTGTGGGGTGCCTTGTCTGGGGCTGCGCTGGACCCCAGCGGTGGACAAATCCTGGAATTACAGAACCCGGTTTAGCCGCCGACATTGTTTTCTGTCGGCGTCAGGCAAAAAAACATGCTCCCTTTTGGGGGCAGAGTAATGAGCTGGAACGCCTTGATAGACGAGAGGTCCAGGTGCAGAGCTGCGTGGAACAACGGGGCTATAGGCTTGTGCAGTAAGTTTTTCACTTGTTGGAAAACGGTTTGTGTTGTACCCCTTGGACAATAGACAACACCTCAACAAAGGAGATGGTAATGTTATACGATAACATCATTGTCCGCGTTGGAGATGATTACGTAGGGGAAATAGCTCTGAATCGTCCCCAGCAGCTCAACACCTTTACCCTTGGACTTGCCTGGGAGTTGGATCGCGCCCTCTGGGAGCTGGAGAGTGATAACCGGGTGCGGGTGATTGTCCTGAAAGGTGAGGGCAAAGCCTTTTGCGCTGGGATCGATGTCAGCTACATCGAAGACCGTTCACCGCAGGAACTGCGAAGCTGGATTGAATCCATGGAAACCCCCCTGGTTTCCATCAGTCGTTTAAGCAAACCGGTTATCGCCCAGGTCAGCGGTGTTGCAGCCGCCAACGGCGCCGGCCTGGTGGCAGCGGCCGATCTGGCCATTGCCGGAGAGACAGCCCGTATGGGGTTGACCGCCATAAATGTAGGCCTTAACTGTATTGGCCCGGTGGTTGCGGTTGCCCGTTCCATCGGTCGAAAAAAAGCATTGGAGTTGCTCCTCTTTGGAGAATTGATCCAGGCAGAGGAGGCGGCTCGGCTGGGCTTAATCAATCGGGTGGTTGCGGACGCAGATCTTGAGCAGGAAACCAGACAGTGGGCGCAGAGTTTGGCTGCCAAAAGTCCGCTTGCCGTACAGATCGCCAAAAAGTCTTTCTACACGGCTGAAGATATGGACTACCACAAAGCCTTTGACTTTATGAATGAAGTCTTTGCCCGGCTCTGTTCCACTGAAGATGCCAAAGAGGGCGTGAGCGCCTTTCGAGAAAAACGTAGCCCTGTATGGCGGGAGAAGTAATCCCCCCCTCAAAAGAAAAGGACAAAGGGGGCCCTATGCGACATATTCTCTCCAGCGGACAACAAAGCTGCTTTGAACAAACAGGCCAGGAGAAAAACTGCACCGGGACAGGACAGGACGGTGAATTCTGTCGTGGTATTGCCTGGCCCAAACCACGTTTTCGTGTGGAGGACACGGTGGTTTTCGACCAGCTGAGCGGACTGTACTGGACACGCAGTGTCAATATTGGGGGCTTTCCCTGCACCTGGAACGAAGCCTTTGAACAGGTGGCTGCCTTAAACCAGGAGCAATACGGAGGCTATGGGGACTGGCGCCTGCCCAATCGAAACGAGCTTCACAGTCTGCTCAGTTATGCCGACAAGAAACCTGCTCTGCCGGCGGGACATCCTTTTACCGATATTTTTTTGGGCTGGTACTGGACCTCGACCACCGCAGCAATCAATCCTGCCTACGCCTGGGCTGTCCAGCTTGAGGGGGCACGCCTCTTCTATGGCCGGAAGGATCAGGCCTACCTGTTCTGGCCGGTTCGCGGGGAGGGCAACGGCCATGTGCCTGAGACTGGTCAACAACTTTGCTTCGATCACCAGGGACAGAGGATTGCCTGCGCAAACACTGGGCAGGATGGAGAACTCAGGCTGGGGACGGCCTGGCCACAACCTCGATTTGCCCTGAAGGATGACCTGGTAACCGATCATTTGACAGGCCTCACCTGGGCGAGAACAGCAGATATCACCCAAGGCCCGGTCCCCTGGGAACAGGCTTTTTCAGCAGTGCGGGCTTGGGCGGAAGATCACCAAAAAGAAAAAATCGACTGGTACCTGCCCACTATCAATGAGCTGGCATCGCTGGTTGATTGCAGCAGGCATTCACCGGCCCTGCCAAAGGGGCATCCCTTTACGTCACTGCAAGAGGGGTACTGGGCCGCAACCACCAGTGTGTTTGAGACTGACTGGTCCTGGGTCTTCTATACGGCAAAGGGGGCCCTGGGAGTGGGCTATAAAAAAGATCCTACATTCTGGGGTTGGCCGGTGGGCGTGCCGCGAGGGGGAGGGGAGTAAAGAATAGAATAATGGGAAAAAGAAAGGGAGCAGCTTTTGCTGCTCCCCTGGTCTTGCTGGAAATTAGTCTTCGATCTGACCTGTTTCCATGCGTTTTTTATGAATACGCTTGAGTTTGTAGAGATCTTGCTGCAACTCAAAGACACCATGCCAGTGGGCGTAGTCAGGACCAGCCATGGCGGCACCCTGCCGCATACGGCGTCCCTGATGGTGCCAGAGATGATAGTAAACAATCTGGAACTCATCATCCCATGGGTTGGCCTTCAGCAGTTTCTTTTCAGCCAGTTCCTTACGCATGGCTTCAGCCGGTGCATAGTAACCCTCGTTGTAGAGTTCTATGTGCGTGTCGGCCTGCTCAAAGAAGTTTTCGGTATGCAGGGTGCTATGGCAGTTGTTGCACACCATCGCCATTTTCTTTCGTCCTTCGACGCCTTCTCCGGTCAACGGGCTGAGCGGGTCAGGAGAGTTGCGCACCTTGGATTCTTTAGCCCAGAGATTCCATTTCAGACGCTCGGAGATGTTATGGGTGGTGGTTAACTCGCCGATGCCGCTCATGTGACAGACGGCACAGGTGGGGGCGCGGTAATCACCCGGTTCCCAGGCATCAGGTGCGGTCTCATAGTTCCACTTATCGCCTTCAGAGGCGTAAATGTGACCATGCTTGCTGTTGTTGAAGATCTCGATATCCGGATGATCCGGTCCCAAGTGACAGGATGCACAGGCCGCAGGCTGGCGTGCCTCGGCGATGCTGAAACGGTGACGGGTATGGCAGACCACGCAGTTGCCCACGGTACCGTCAGGCCAGATGGTTCCCACACCGGCGGCCGGCCAGCTTTCCTTGGTCGGGCGCTTGTCTGGCCCCATGGAGATCTTGGAGCCATGACACTGCATACAACCGGTCATCTCAGCAGCCCGGTTGAATTTTTCCATGCCCTGTCCTTCATGTTTTTCGATCAGGGCGGTCATGCTTTTATAGTTGCGTCCCTCAGGCACGTTGTACTGCAGGCTGCCACGGTAGTGCCCGCTCATACTGAACTCTTTCACCTCTTTTGCATGGCAGCGACCACAGGTGTTGGGGGTGACCATGGAGGTGACGTAGATATCTGTACCCTTGACGCCGGGACAGTTCTGCGCTGCCATGGGGGAGCCTGGATCCACGCTATGGCAGTCGATACAGGAAACGCCGACATGACCATGGCGACTATCTGCCCAGTCGGCGACAATGCCGGGATGCTTCGTTGCATGACATTCAACACATTTCTGCCCTTCGGCACTCAGGCCACGCTCGACCTTGAGGGTCTTGACGGGGCTGTCCAGGGCTAGTGCTGGAGCAACCGACCCGACAGCGAAGATCACCGCGAGTAGTACACGCATTTTCCTCCTCCTATAGCTGCTGTTTGTTGAGATATTTCTTTATGTCTTTGTGACCGACATGCTTGTGACAATGGACACAAGATTTGGCAATGCCCATTTTGTAGTCCCTGTGGGCAAGATAGGCTTTGGGGATTTCGTAGCGAATATCACCGATATGGTGGCATTTTTTACAACCAGAATCATAGGTGAATGATTCCCGGTGTTCCAGGTTGCCGATCCAATCGACCTCTTCAACCCAAAAATTTTCACCGAGCAGGTCTTTAATGCCGTTATAGGCTTTGGCCTGTACATAAAAAGCGACGTCTTCATGGGGAAGATGACAGTCGGCACAGTGAACCTTGATACCGAGTTTGTTGTTGCCGCCATGTACATCCTCTGTGTATGCCTGGGCAACACCTTGCATAGAGTGACAGGAGGAGCAGAATTCAACCCCGGAGGTGCGTTCAATCATTTCGGCTCCAACCAATGCTATCCCAAGTCCTGCAAGGGTACCGCAGAGAAGGAGAGTAAATACTCGTATCATGTTGGGTTTCCCTGAAGCTAAAGAAGTATTCGCCTTGTGGCTTCAACTATGAATGAACTCTATGATCGTGAGAGACGATCTTGAAAACCTTGTTGTGACTGCTTGCTGAAAATCTGCTGGACTGCGTCGGACACAGACACTGCGATAAAGCAACACCCTAGACAGCGGTGTGAAGGTATGAACGGTATTGCCCCCAGAATACGGGTGAAAAGCTGCAGGGGCCCCTGGTAAAGAGCGGAGAGGTGACCTGCACGGTGGAATCTGTGGGGAAAAGTGAAAAAAATGATTGCCACCTACACCCAGAGAAGCAAAATTCAGGGGGGATGTCAAGCCCTGTGAGAACTTCTTTGTGGCACCCAGGCTAAATTTAAAACCACAGAAAATTATTGGTTTAAGTGGTCCTAAAAGTGTTGGGTCTTTTGCGGTGCTCGTTCAGAAGCCAGCACCGTGGTTGAGCTTTACTTTTTAAGCGCCACTGCAAAAACAGGAGAAAGGAGGAAGAAAAGAAATATTTTGACTTTTTTTTCAATTCTTTCGCACAATACAGACAGTCCGAGGGTGATTCGAAGGTAAAGGTGATTCACCCATTTGAGTAGCCCATCATTTCAATAAAGAAAAATCAGGAAGGGTGCATGGTTCCTTGCCAGAGTGGAAATAACGAACCAATTTTTGGTAAGGCACTGCGTATTTTCCTCTTCCTCTTTTTTTCTGCCTCTGCTGTTTTGAATGCAGTCCTTTTTGTCCTCTTTATGACCGAAAAAGGCTATCAGGTCGAGAGCCTGGAAAAAGTCGAGCGGTACTCCGTCAGTCTCCAGCACCATGCCATCCATGACGCATTTTCAGCGATTTTTGGGGATGTTCTGTTCTTAAGCCGCCAAAACGAACTCAGCTGTTACCTGCGTGAAAAAAATCCCGAGCTCCTTGCTAAAGTAGCAGAAGAATATCAATCCTTTGCACATAATCACGGCATCTACGATCAGATCCGATTTATCGATGCTGAAGGCAAAGAGACGGTCCGCATTAACTATAACGGGGGGAATCCTGTTATTGTTGCCCAGGAACAGCTGCAAAATAAAGGGAAGCGCTACTATTTCAAGGACTGTTTTCTGCTTAATCAGGGGGAGATTTTTCTCTCTCCCTTTGACCTGAACATTGAACAGGGAGAGATTGAAAAACCGTTGAAGCCGATGATACGGGTGGGGACACCGGTTTTCGGGCCAGGGGGAGAAAAGGCGGGTATTGTCCTGGTGAATTATCTGGGAGAAAGGCTGCTGGAGCAGGTTCGCAACTCCTCGTTTATTGCCAAGGGCTCAACCATGCTGCTGAACAGTGACGGGTACTATCTGGTCGGTCCGGAATCTGAAAAAGAATGGGGCTTTATGTTTCACAAGCCGCAGCATCGCCTCGGAGAGGATGATGCCGAGGCCTGGCAGGTGATCACCCGCCAGGCCAAAGGCCAGATACGTACCGAGCAGGGCGTCTACACCTTTGAGAAGGTCTATCCGGCTCAGTTGGAATTCTGTCATACAAGTTCTGGGTCGGCTCACCCCTTGGCTCCAAGTCAAAAACAGTACTCCGCCACAGAATATTCCTGGTACATGGTGTCCTACCTCTCCAATGATGCTTTGTCCGAGTCCGGCAAAGGGCTGGCCACCAAATATCTGATTATTGCTGCCAGCGGTTTTTTGCTCGTACTTTCCGGTGCCTGGGCCGTGGCCTTTTCCACCGCCAAGCGGCGCATTTACCAAAAGCAACTCAAAGAGCTGGCACTCTATGATCAACTGACCCGGTTGCCCAACAGAATTCTCTTTTTTGATCGTCTTAACATGATGGCCGAGCATAGCCGCCGTTACCGCTCCCAGTTTGCCATGCTCTATCTTGATCTTGATGGTTTTAAACTGATCAATGACAGCTACGGGCACGATGTCGGGGATCAACTGCTGGCAATGGTGGGCAAGCGGCTGCAAGGAGTCTGCCGGCGTTCAGATACGGTGGCCCGCCTCGGAGGAGACGAGTTTGCTATCCTCTATGCCAATCTGCGTGATGTGGCTGAACTCGATACCTTTGCACGACGGGTGATCAATGAACTCAGCCAGTCCATGAACCTGAGCGTGGGCCAGGTGCGTGTCGGCGTCAGTATTGGCATCGCCCTTTTCCCCATGGACAGCGATGGGGTTGAGAGCTTGGTCAGGCTCGCGGACAAGGCTATGTATCGCTCCAAAGACAGCGGCAAAAACACCTATACCTTTGCCCACGCTTAGCGGGATTCAAGGCTGGAGAAGTTTGAGCCCCAAAGGTTCCTCCAGCGCACGCCGGGCGCTGCAGTTGGTTAACTCCTGAATCACCACCTCCATCACGTGCCAGACCCGTACCCCTTCCCGAATACAGCCGGTGATTGTCTGGGTGTTACGGCCACAGGCCATGTGTATATGGACAAGCGGTGTACCTTCGCGATCACGAAAGAGGGTGCCGGTTCCGGCGACTTCATGGACGTGATGGAGGGTTTCTTTCATGATCTCCAGGGGGATCCCCCGATCCTGCCCAGGACCTACAACCAGCCGGCTGCCATCATCGGCCCCGCCAACAACCAGCAGCGTCGCTGCCTCGATCTGATGCTCATCGGCAAACTGTTCGATGACCTCGTGAACAATGTCTCCGTCTTCCAGACGCAGGACAAAGATGCGTCCGGGCTCTGCGGTGGTATAGCGCATACTTCCCTCTAGAATACTGATTTTTTTCAAGGTGTTGGTCTCTGCCGTATCTGTTTTGCATGCGGCGGATTTTTTTTTCCCTTTCCTCTGGACTCTGTTTTAACTTTCGCTTTATAAAGAGGCGAGCGCTCTTTTTCACTGCTGAAATAGTGCCTTTCATGAGCCTTAGGCCACCTCAACCTTCGCAAACTTCCCGGAGATGCGTGCCACCATGCCAACCCTTCGTTCAGCCTGCCCCTATGACTGCCCTGATACCTGTGGATTACTCATCACCACAGAAAATAATCGTGTTGTTCAGGTGCAGGCAGACCCCGAGCATCCGATTACCCAGGGCTTTCTCTGCACCAAGATGCAGCACTACGAAAAGACTGTGCATTCGCCCCGGCGGATCACCAGGCCGCTTGTGCGTATCGGTGAGAAAGGCAAGGGCGAATTTGCTCCCATTAGTTGGCCCGAGGCGATCAAATACATCTGCAATCAGTGGCAACAGTTGATCGCAACCTACGGTGCTCAGTCGATCTTGCCCTATTCCTACGCGGGAACCATGGGGCTGGTACAGCGCAACGCCGGACACGCATTTTTTCACACTCTTGGTGCTGCCCGCCTTGATCGCACCATCTGCTCGGCGGCTAAGAGCGCGGGCTGGAATTTGATTATGGGAGCAACACCGGCCATGGCTCCCCAGGAGATCGAGCACAGTGATCTGGTGATATTGTGGGGAATCAATGCGGCTGCGACCAGTATTCATGCGTTGCAGGGAGCTGTGCAGGCACGGAAATCCGGGGCAAAGATTGTGGTGATCGATACCTATGCCACCCCCACTGCCAAGATGGCCGATGAGGTGATCCTGGTGAAACCTGGAACCGATGGCGCTCTAGCCCTGGCCATGATGCATGTGCTGGTTCGTGAGGGCCTCATTGATACAGCCTTTATAGCAGAACAGGTCTTTGGTTTTGAGGAGTTGGCTCAAAAGACGCTGCCCCAATGCAGCCCCGAGGCCATGGCCGCTCTTTGCGGGCTGGAACCGGCCCGAATCGAATCCCTGGCCCTGGCCTATGGAAAGTCCCGTGCCCCCTTTATTCGTCTGGGCAGCGGGCTGAGTCGCTATGGTAATGGCGGCATGACCGTGCGCACCATTACCTGTCTGCCAGCTCTGACAGGGGCCTGGCAGCGGGAAGGTGGCGGCATCTTTCTCTCCACCTCAACTGGAGCGGCCTTTCCAACAGAGTGTATAACCCGTGAGGATTTTATCACTTCGCCCACACCACTAATCAATATGAATCAGTTGGGTGAGGCCTTGAACTCGGTAAGTGAATCCCCTATTAAATCGCTCTATGTCTACCACTCCAACCCTGCATCCATCGCACCGGATCAGAATGCGGTTCTGCGCGGCTTGATGCGGGGAGATCTCTTTACAGTGGTGCATGAACGTTTTCTTACCGATACCGCCTGCTATGCTGACATCGTTTTGCCAGCCACCACCTCGCTTGAACATGACGATCTCTATAGGGCTTATGGAAGTTATACGGCCCAGACTGGCTATGCAGCCATCCCACCAGTTGGGGAGGCCAAATCCAACTGGGATGTGTTTTGTTTGCTGGCCAAGGGCATGGGGCTGAAAGATCCTTTTTTCAGCCAATCTGCTGCTGATTTGATTGAGCAACTCCTGGCTGAGGAAAATGAGTGGCATTCGAAGGAGCAGACTCAGCCACTGCGCGCTGGCGAACCCATTGTCCTTACTCCACCTGGCAATGGCAAGGAGCGTTGGCTGACTCCCTCCGGGAAGATCGAAATACTCAACAGCCGGGAAGCTGAACCCTTACCCAGAGTGCTCCCTACCCATGCATCAAAGGATGGGCTTCCCCTCAGGTTGCAGTCCGCGCCCAACCGCCACGCGCTTAATTCCAGCTTTTATGAACGAAAAGAGCTGCGTGAGGCCCAGGCATGCATGCAGCTCTTGATGCATCCGGTGGATGCGGTGGAGCGGAATCTCTTTAACGGGCAACGGGTGGAGGTGCGTAACCGCCTTGGCAGGGTGCAGTTTAAACTGAGCATAAGTGAGGAGACCCTTCCTGGAACAGTAGTCAGCGAGGGCGTGTGGTGGCGTCAGTTCCTGCCGGGAACCTCAGGGATCAATGCACTCATGGAACAGCGACTTACAGACCGGGGGCGGGGCAGTACCCTCTATGATGTGGCGGTTGAGGTGCAGGGGATCTGATCAGAGAATAACGAACGGTAAGCCTGCCGCAGGAGGAAAAGACAACGTCTATGCTTGATGTTGAGATCAGTTATGACAGTAAAGCAGTTGATTACGCCCAGATTGCCGATACGCTTAGACTCGTTGGCATGGCCTATTTTACCCCCATGGAACACGCTCGAGCCTTCGCTGCCAGTTTTGTGACAGTTTTTGTGTTCCATCAGGGGGCTTTGATCGGCTTTGGCCGGGCGCTTTCCGATGGGGTCTACCAGGCAGCCCTCTACGATGTGGCCGTGCTTCCCGAATACCAGGGGCAGGGGATAGGATCGCTGATCATCCACAGCCTTTTGGATAAATTGGGCCAGTGTAATGTGATTTTGTACGCGGCTCCTGGAAAGGAAGATTTTTATACAGCCCTTGGTTTCAGGCGCATGAAAACCGGTATGGCCCTCTTTACCAATACAGAGCGCATGGCAGAAAAGGGATTTACTGAGTGAAGGAAAAAGGCGCGGTGCAGATCGTCACAGCCGCTCTTCTTACTCGAGGCAACAGTGTCCTTATCGCCCGACGTAAAGTCGGTCAAAAGCAGGAAGGGCAGTGGGAATTTCCCGGAGGCAAGCTCGAGCAGGATGAAAAACTGGCTGCCTGTCTGCAACGGGAAATTAGAGAAGAACTCTGTGTGGAGATTAGGGTGGGGGAGGTTTTCGCCACCAGCGACTACCACTACGAGCATGGTACCATTCATCTGGTGGCAATGAAGGCAGAGATTGTTTCTGGGACGCTGCGACCGACCGTTCATGACGAACTCCGCTGGGTACCGGTTGAGGAACTGCTGCACTACCCGTTGTCGCCTGCTGATATTCCCATTGCCCAAAAACTGAATCCCGAATCCGTGACGGCGGGCACACTGATGTATGCTCACAGATTCAGGTGAATGCCTAAAGCGCGTAGCCGTTTTTTTTTAATTTCAGCCGTGAGATAGACAAGGACGCTCCGACTCTCAGGCAGAGCGTCCTTTTTCCGCTTCCATCTCTTTGTAAACTTAATGTCATCCCATGGCTTGTATGCTGCTCGCCAACTTGTCGAGATCAAGCTGCCGCTGAAAGAGCGGTCGTTTGTCTTTGTGGTAGGCGACGAGTTGTTCTTCAAAAACCGGCTTATCCTGACGATAAAAGATCCCCAGATAGAGAGGTCCTTCTTCACAGGCCCGGCCAAAGGCCTGCATAGCATCAGTGGGATCGTGATCTTCGGGCAGCGATTGGGTGTGCTCCTTGAACCACTTATAGGTGTTGTGTTTGTTAAAGGTGACGCAGGGCTGGAGAATATCCACCAGCGCGTAGCCTTTATGTTCGATGGCCGCTTTGAGAATAGCCTGCGTCTGTTCGGGATTGCCGACATAGGCCCGGGCAACAAAGGAAGCTTTGAGTGCGATGGCTACACTTAAGGGATTAAAAGGTTCGGCCACAACACCATTGATCTGTAGTGGAGTGGTGAAGCCCTGTTGACTGGTGGGTGATGCCTGTCCTTTGGTTAGCCCATACACCATGTTGTTATGAACAATATTGGTGATATTGGGGTTGCGGCGAATGCAGTGGAGAAAATGATTACCGCCCTCTCCATACATATCTCCATCCCCGCTTTCCGCAATGACGGTTAAGGCGGGATTACTGGCCTTGATAGCGGTTGCCGGTGGTAGGGCTCGACCGTGGAGGCCATTGAAAAAATGGGCGTTGCAGTACTGGGGTATTTTTGCCGCCTGGCCGATACCTGAGACCAGGACCGTGGTCAGCGGGTCCAGCTGCAACTCGCTTAGTGTTTTGCCAAGGGCGTGGAGAATACCGTGGTTCCCGCAGCCAGGACACCAGGCAATATCACTGTCGCTTTTTACCCAGACATGCTCACTCATTGCTTTCCCTCCTTGCGCAGCTTTTCGATAATTTCATCAACACTAAAAGCCAAGCCATTGTATTTAAGCCACTGTTCAGCAATGGTGCAGCCGGTTTCTGCTCGAAGCAGGCGGGCAAACTGACCGGTTGCGTTGTTTTCGATCACAATGATGCGTTTGGCTCGTTCAATATAGGCAGTCATATCCAGTGGCAGCGGATAGACCTGGGTACAATGCAAAAACGCAACCTCAGGCAGGGCAACATGTGCCAACGCTTCTTGTATTGTCGGGCCGGTAGAGCCCCAGGACAGGAGGAGGGTCTGGTAGAGCTGAGGACCGTACAGGCGAGGCGGAAGGGCAAGGCTCGTTTGCAAAAGCGTATTTTTGGCCATGCGCTTGTCGACCATGGCAATTCTGGTGTCAAAATCCTCGGTGATCCTGCCCTGGCTATCGTGCTCGTCGCTGTCCACACAGACAAATCCTTGACCATGGCCAGGAATACCACGCGGAGAGATGCCGGTATTGCTGGCTGCATAGCGTTCGTAACTTGGAGCGGTCGCAACGATCGCAGAACGGGGTGATTCTTGCGGCAAGGGCAAGGACTCAATGTCATAGAGGGAATCGAGTAGATACTGATCCGTGAGCAAGAGAACCGGAGACTGACTGGCATCCGCCATGGTAAAGGCATGGCGAGCGCAGTCGTAGGCCTCTTCCGGGGAGCCGGGAGCCAAGATCGCCCGTGGGTATTCGCCGTGGCCGGAGTAGCGGGCAATTTCAAGATCTCCCTGTTCAGTCCGGGTGGGAAGGCCTGTTCCCGGGCCAGGACGCTGAGCTATATGGATCACCAGAGGCAACTCCATGATACCGGCTAAACTCACCCCTTCACCCATTAAATCAAAGCCACCGCCTGAGGTGCTGACCAGTGCACGCCCACCAGCGTACCAGGAACCGATGCCCATGTTGACCGCGCTGATTTCATCTTCTGCCTGCTCCACGACGATGCCATGATCAGCGGCCAGCCTGGCCAAATGAATGAGGACACCCGTTGCTGGCGACATGGGATAGGACGAAATAAAGGAGCAGCCGCCTGCGACCGCACCCAGTGCCACCGCCTGTGAACCATCAAGGAGCAGACGATTATGGGCTCGCTGATTACAGGGGAGAGGGAAGCGTCCTTCAAGATCAGCCGCATGCTTCCAGCCGAGTTGGGCAGCGTGGCGATTTTTTTTCTGGATCTCCTCATCAGAGAAGGTTTGTTTCAGTGCGGTATCTAAGGGCTCAAGATCCCAACCGATCAAGCGAAGGATAAAACCACAGACGATACTGTTATCATAAACGGCTCCTCCGGCCTCTTTGGAGAGTTCCTGCAAGGGAAGGGGCGCTATCTCCTGCTCGGAAGGAAAAATGGCTGGATCACCTATAAGCAAGGTGTTATTGCCCAGGCGGTTTCTCAGTCGAGGTAGCGCGTCATTATCGAGCAGGACGCAGCAATCAATTTGGTCGGAGGGGGCACGGACAGCTTCGGTAGAGGTTCTTAAGGTTAGCGAATTGCTGCCACCACGAATGCGGGACATAAACTCGTTGATGGCAAAAACATGGAGCCCGCCACCACGGAGGGTTCGGGCCAAAATGAGGCCAAGGGTTTGCAAGCCTTGACCGGCTTCTCCTCCAAACATCACGTTCAGGAAGGTGGATGATTGATTGGCCATAAAGAATTCCTTTTGAAAAAAGTGGAGTCATCGTGGAGAGAAAATCGTTTTCAAGGCAGAACGCACCTGCCCTGAGCTACCAGACGAGCACCGTCATCAGCTCCCCGAAGGTAGACGTTTAAGAGGCTCAAACAGAGAGAGCATGCACACACGTGCTCCATGGGGGACCTGATGGCTGTGCGCTGTACGGAGCGTTCAGGTTCAACCGGCAAAGACGAGTGTCCTGCACTCCTGTTGTCAGCAGTCGCAGGAAATGCAGGACACCTTGCAAACAGACTGCACGACTTGTTAAAAAAAGGAATTCTGTAAGGCAGCAGTCGTGCAAGACAACTTTCACGCAAGGGGAAGCTGTAGATGCGTGGAGTTATAGATGGAAGAGTTGAAAAGATAATTGCGGTCAGGACTTAAACGTATCCTGTGCCGTTACAGGTCGGGCAGGGCGTGTCAGGTGTGCACACCTGACCGGAACAACTGTCGCTTGATGTGCATTCTTCCTGGTCAGCGGTTTTAATCCCTTCCCATTCTGAACTGGTCTCGCAGACACCACTGATTACTTTGTTTCCCATGCAGGTTGGACAGACTGTTTTGTCGGTTTGTGACGTACTCATAGTCTCCTCCGTGAAATGATTGTACTTCAGTGTGTTTTTTGCAGCCTATAGTTAAAAATGGTAACTCTTCTCTCTCATTAGTCAACAGATGGAACAACAATGAGTTCAAATTATACCCTGAACTTTGAGCGCAGACTGTTCCATCATGTCGTCGAGTGGCAGAGGCAAATAGGGGCTGTTTTTTCGATTTGGTGCAGATAGGTTGCTCTACGAGGAAGGGATTAAGAAGGGCGCGGGAGAAGCCAAACAATGTCAGTCTTCACGGAGGGTTTTCGTCTGTTGTGAGAAAAACGTTGTTCAACGAACACCCGCGCTTAAGGGGCAGGCGTTGATTATAGAGCCTGAGTCATTTTATGTGAGCCCCACCGGCTTAGAACTGTTTCCCTTGCAGGTTATTTTTCAGCTGGGCAATTTCCAGCCCCAGTCCAATACACTGCTTACCAGTCATACAAGAATCGGCATCGACTCGCTCAAGAAAATGGTCGAGAGAGTGCGTTCCATCTTTCAGGTGAACTAACCATGCCTGCTCTGTCGTATCGTAGGTAACGGTAATGTCCCGACCACATGCACCAATATCTGGATACAGGTTGGTAATTTGCTGGCAGAGATCTTTTCTGTCGTAACGTAACATAATAAGCCTCCTTCGGGTGTTCAGTTGCGGGGGACGGTTACACTGAAATTTCGCATCAGCAGTAGGGTTCCATGAAATAATGAGTCCCATCCATCGTGATAAAATGGACACCGTCTTGCTCAGGTAATCCGGCTATCTTCCATGCTTTCTCAGGATTGGTGAACGCGTTGTACCCACAATGACCTGGGTTATGCGTCATGCGGCAAATATTATCTAAGATTGGGAAGACTTTATTGGTGGAGTAATATTCCCTCATCTGCCGGATTATCTCTAATTGGCTCTGGTCAAGAGGAGGCAACCCCTCATGATGAGCCAGGGTCTGTGCCACCTCCTCATTCCACATGGTGGGATCGACAAGGTAGCCTTTTTCGTCGACATGAATATTTTTCCCGTTCGTATACAAGGTGGTCATGGTGAACCTCCTGGCTGAATGAGCAGTCATCTTTGTTAGGACAATGCAACGGCTGCATTCGTTGCTAGGTCCTTATATGTTACTATAATAATGATTTTTTATATTAACAGGGGTGACGATAATAATATAAATTATCATTATTGACATTAGTCGAAAAGAGACTACTGTAGAGGAACTGGGAAAAAAGAGGGGAAGAGCCTTCTTCTCAAGGATAGATAAACACAGGGAGAAATTCCATGAAATATACGTGTGTCAACTGCGGCTCTCGTTCCTACGATGCTGGTCAATTGTGTAATCCCACCAGTGAAGAGCTTGATGCTAATTTCTGTGCCACGGCAACAGACCAAGTCTGTGAAGAAAGGCGGGAGGATATGCACTTTAGTTGTGAATCATGTGGCGGCATGGCTCCAGACGCTGAGCATCTCTGCAAGCCGGTTAAGATTCGTTAACTCCAACCAACTATGAAGAAACTGTAGGCTTTTATTTCAGTGACAACCGTTGTCAGCGGGTAGGGAACTGTTGAGTTGACTCAACAGTTCCCATTTACTGAAAAAATCTGGCGAAACAATCCATGAGGTTGTTTCGCTATTTTTTTTGTTGAACAAAAGAAAAGGAATTTCAAAGAAATCTGCTCGGCTTTCTCCCGGAAATGGGGTAGAACTTGTCCGTGTTAGGGGACCCTTATTCAGGCGGCGTAATACAGTCGCATGGATGAAATTTTAGAGCTTCGTATACAACTCTTACCGTATCCAGTGCAGAGCTCTCAAAGAGTAAGGTGCGGAGCACGAAACGCTGTTCTCGTTATATTTGCGGGAACAATAAAAAAAATTTTAGACTACAGTCATGGCCACCGCTCTTTTTGATTCCTGGACCGACACCTACGATAACTGGTTTGCCACCCCCATCGGCCAACTGGTACGCTGGTATGAAGCAGAGCTTTTGTTGAAATTTCTTGAGCCACTTCCTGGAGAACATATTCTTGATGTGGGCTGTGGAACCGGTATTTTTACGGATGATGTGCTCAAAGTAGGGGCGCAGGTTACAGGCATTGATCTCTCCACGGCCATGCTCAGTCGAGCTGTTGCCCGGGGGAATACAAGTTTTTTCGGTCTCTGCGCCGATATGTGCGCACTCCCTTTTGCTGATAACAGCTTTGACCGAGTATTTTCCATGACTGCAATCGAGTTTGTTGCGGATGGAGCAAAGGCAATAGAAGAACTGAACCGTGTGGTCAAACCTGGAGGTCGAGTGGTGGTCACCTCGCTTAACAGTCTCAGCCCCTGGGCTACGCAACGGTTGCAAAAGGCTGCCAGCCACGGCCATTCCCTCTTTGAACAGGTAACCTTTCGTTCCCCGGATGAAATGCGCTCGCTTATCCCTCATCCCTGTGAGATCAGAACGGCTATTCATTTCAGTAAGCAAGAATCTGTAGACAGGGTCGAGGCCATTGAGCAGCAGGGAATGGCGCAGGGGGTAGAGACGGGTGCCTTCCTCGCCACCCGCTGGGAAAAACCTTAAGAAGAGGAGTACCCCCTCCAGTATGTTGCTTATTTTTCGCTCTTTGTTGTGGGCGAAATGGGCATCTTTTCAGAAGAAATTTTTTCTGTGGCTGGCCCTGCAAGTTTTCCTGTGATAGTCTTTGAGGAGATCTGATGGAAAATTTTCCGATGGCTTTGCTTCATCACACGCACTGAAATAAGCGCATTGAGCAGGCTCTGGTGCTTGAATTTCCAGAGGTTATTGTGCCGTTGATGCCCCAAAAACAAGCTCGCAGACCATCAGAGCAAGACAAACGATAAAAAGCTCAGCTGCCCGCCCTTAACCAGGAGGCTGTATGGTTTCTGTGTTGTTGCGTTATTGGCTGCACCTGCCGTCTCTGTGTACCTGGCGCTCGCTCTGTTTCTCCTGTTTTTGGGGCCTTTGTGTTCCGTTTCTTTTAGGTGTTTCCCCTAGTTTTGCGGAGTCACCGATTTTTACCCAGGAAGAACAGGCATTTATCAAACAGGGGCAGAGTATCCGTTTTAGTGAAGTCAACTGGAAGCCCCTCTCTGACATCGATTCCTCCCCCGATTATCAAGGCATGATCGCCGACTATCTGCAGCTGATTGAAGAACGCAGCGGTCTTCAGTTGCAGTTTGTTGCCACGGGTAGTTCTTGGCAGGAGGTGCTTGATAGTTATCTCCAGCAGAAAATCGATCTGATTCCCGCCCTGGCCAAAGAAGATACCATCGGCCGTCCCTTTCTCTGTACTGATCCCTTTGCCGTTTTTCCCCTGGTGATAGTCACCCGGACGGATACCGAATTTATCAGTGAAACCAGTAAGCTGGTTGGAAAAAAAGTCGGTGCGGGCAGAGGCTATACCAGTGCGCATTTCCTCAGGTCTCATTACCCAGGCATTCACCTGGTGGCCACCAGGGATGTTGCTTCTGGTTTGAAGCTTTTGCATCAAGGGGAGATTGATGCCTTTGTCGGCCACCTGGCCGTTGTCAGCTACAATATAAATGAACTTCATTTTGATCTGAAAATTGCCGGAAAAACAGAGTTCAATTTTCAGCATCGTATTGGTGTCGATCCGAAATTCCCGCAGGTCGTGACCATAATTAACAAGGTGCTCGCCACTGTCAGCGAAAAGGAGCATAACCAGATTTATAACAAATGGGTTCGGCTCCAACCCGATGATCATCTTCACCGGCGAATATTGCTTAAGGCCATTGGTGTAGCGCTGTTGGTGCTCCTGCCCCTTGGTGGGCTGACCCTGTTTCTGGTTATGCATAATCGCCGACTCAAAAAAATTCAGAGCGAGCTCGAACAATCACGCAATGCCTTGAGTCAACTCAACGCCAGCCTTGAAGAAAAGGTTGCCGCGCGTACCGCAGAAGTGGAGCTGGCCCATGAGGCGACCAAGGTCCTTCTGGAGGAGAAAAAGCGATCTGAGACCATTGCCCGAGAACTTGCCGACCGTAACGATTTGATTTTGCAGTCGGTAAGTGAGGGCATTTTGGGTGTCGACAAAGAGGGACGTGCCACCTTTGTCAATGCTGCGGTTGAACGAATGCTTGGGTATCGCGCAGAGGAGTTATTGGGCAAATCCATTCATCAGCTTATTCATAAGAGCGCCGATGGTACGGTCTTGCCTCGTGAAAATTGTACCCTCTGTGCCATGTTGCAAGAGGGAGGGCTCTATGAGGAGGAGGGGAGGTACTGCACCAAGGAGGGACTCTGTCTCCCGGTTGAGATTCATGCGGCCCCACTGGAGAAACACAATGCAGTCTTGGGGGCGGTGGTTGTGTTTCGGGATATCTCGGAGCAGCTGGCCAATGAAAATCGTATGATCGAAACCCAGAAATTTGAGGCGATCGGGCAACTGGCAGCCGGGGTGGCCCACGAACTACGGACACCTATTCAGTACATTGAGAGCAATGTTACCTTTTGGGGAGAGGCCATAGAGGATATTTTTGCGTATTTTAAAGATGAGGAAGAACTGCGCTCGACGAACCAGGAGTTTGATTGGTCGCAGGCAAAAAACAAACTGGATGCCATGCGGGAGAAGTACGATCTCGGCTATTATCAGGAAGAGTTACCCAGCAGTCTCGAGGAGACGCTGCAGGGAATCCGCCAGATTATCAAGATTGTCCAATCCATGAAAGAGCTGAGCCATCCCGGTGAGGGGGCAAGTACGGTTGCCAACATCAACAGGGCCATTGAAAATGCGGTGACAATTTCCAAAAATGAATGGAAATATGTTGCCGAACTGACCACCGATCTGGACTCTAAGCTCGCTCCCGTACGCTGTAACCCCGATTCATGGATTCAGATGCTGATCAATCTCATTGTTAACTGTGCCCATGCCATTGAAGACCGTCAGGCAGCCTCTTCCGGGCCGGGGGTGATCGAAATTCGAACCCAGGAAGGGCAGGGGGAGATAGTTCTTTGGATTATGGATAACGGGACCGGTGTCGATGAGTCGAAAAAAAACGAGATATTTAAACCCTTTTTTACCACCAAAAAGGTCGGCAAAGGGACCGGACAGGGGTTAGCCTTTGCCCATAACCTGATTGTCAATGTCCATAAGGGGACTATCCCTACAACGCAATTTAACGCCTAGAATCAGGTTCGTTTATCCTCTTCCTCCTATGAGCAAGGTAGGACCGATGATTTCGAAGCTGAATCCATTGGATAAGCCAAATTGCTGTTTCAATATTCATTGTTCTCATCGGCAAGATTGCTCGAAGTAGCAATCTAAGCTGCGATGGCGTAATAGCTGGAGCTTTTTTTTCCCAATCTGATTTTGAGGTGCCAGAGAAAATAATGAGCAAGCATGCAAGTCAAAATATGGTGGTGCCACCCTGGAAATTTTCTCACCTCATATTGATCCATTCCCAGTTCCGTCTTGGTTTCTTCAAAGCATTGCTCTATGGACCACCGCAGGCCGCTTAACCAAACAAATTTTTCCAGCTTGGTACTGACCGGCGCATTTGAAATAAAATACGAATATTGAGGATCTTTTTCCAAAGTTCTTCGCATAAGCAGCCAGATGGTCTTAACGGGAAGCCCCTGGCGAGCAAGGACGATCCGTCGTTTTGTGAATTCATACTCAATGGGGCCCTTGGTCCCTTCAGAGACCTTTCTTCGGTACCAAAAATAGTCGTTGATGCTACAGGCGAGCGTTTTGAAAGAGATCGGCTCTTTTGTGCTGTCTACCAGGACCTTTTTGCTCTGGTGCTTGCCCTTATATTTGTATTCTTTTTTGATGACCGACGGCTTCTTCGGCCAGCAGAGCGTGTTTTCTGGTGCTTGCCCCAGGTAAGTCACGCCTGTAATGGCTTCTGCCGCCTCAATAAACTCCGGATTGGTTGCGTAGACAGAATCAGCAAGAATGTAACGAAATGGAAGTTGCTGATTGGAGGTAATCTCACCAAGCATCTCAACCGCCAATTGTGGTTTGGTTTTAAACGTTATTTCATCGGGAAGATCACATTTTTTTCGTTTTAAGGAATGCTCGTCCGCGAACCAGTGCTCAGGTATATAAAGACGTTTATCAACAAGAGCGTAGCCATAGGGGGATGTGTAAGCGGCAAAAACACCGACTTGACAATTATCGACCTTACCGATGGTGCCGCAGTATTGCCGAGCAACACCAATAGAGTCGTTGCCTTTTTTCACAAAACCACTTTCGTCAAAAACGATTGCGCCGTCAGGGTGCCCCATATCTTCATTAATTAGACTACGATATTTGTCCAATATTCGCTCATCATCCCAGCGAGCATCGGATATGAAGCGTTGCATTGCCCTGACCTTGCCCCCTTCAACCGCGAATGCAATGGGTTCGATGGATTTACGCTCAAGTTGGCTGAATTGTCCGGCCATGTATCGAAAAAAGTTATCTCGCAGTTCACTCCGAAGGAAACAATCGGAAAAATGTTCATGAAATCCTTTAAGTTCAGTGAGCAATCCAGTTACGTCACTTCTGTCCAACTCGAATTTCGGAATAGCATACAAGTAGTCGTTTTGACGAATATCTGGCAACATAGCTTACCTCCTGTTTGAGTTTCGAACAGGATAGCAGGTAGGCATGGGTTAAATCAAGCGGTGTTTTGGTAAATTGCGTTGTAGGGCTATAACCTGCGAAAACCGTGCTGAGGGTGGGGTGGTGTTTGAGATTCGGGTCCCCCATATCCAAGAAGAAGAGAAGCAGGAAGCAGAGGAATGTGAACCGACTGCCTGAGAGAGATCTTTAATCTTAACCTTATTTGCTTTGCCCCTTTCCTTTCGCGGTAAGGGGAGGTGGTCCCTTTGAGCTGGAGAGCAGCAATGAGGCTACTCTTTGACCTCACGAACCGCTTTGAGTCCAAAGCGTTTCATCTGATTCCAGACCGTGACCCGGGATATACCCAAGAGTTCAGCCGCCCGGCTCTGGTTTCCTTCCGCCTCCTGCAGGGCCCTGGTCAGGGCCTCTTTTTTGCGTTGATCGCTGTTTTTGGGGCGCGGCGTGAGGGATGATTGCTGGTGTATTCCCGTGACCCGCTTCGAGGGGAGCCCCAGGCTAGCTGGCAGGTCTTCGGGGCCGATCGAGTCTTTTTGACAGGTGACAAAGGCATACTCAAAGGTGGAGCGAAGTTCGCGTACATTGCCTGGCCAGGAGTAGGCCATGAGTAGGTCCATGGCCTGTCGGGAAATGCTTTGTATGGCTTTACCGCTTTTCAGTTGCAGGGTGCGAAAAAACGATTCTGCCAGCAGGGGGACATCTTCAATTCGTTCCCGCAGCGGAGGTATGGTGAGCGGGATAACATTGATGCGATAGTAGAGGTCCTGGCGAAAGGTTCCCTCGGCCACCATGGCTTCCAGGTTGCGATTGGTGGCCGTGATGATGCGCACGTCTACTGGAATTGACTGATGATCCCCCACCCGTTCGATAGTTTTTTCTTCGAGGACCCGTAAAAGTTTTACCTGGGTGAGCATGGGCAGATCGCCGATCTCATCTAAAAAAAGACTGCCCCTATTGGCCGCCTCAAAACGACCGGTTCGTCCCTGATGGGCACCGGTAAAGGCACCCCGCACATGGCCAAAGAGCTCACTTTCCAGCAGCGCCTCATTGAGGGCAGCGCAGTTGACCTTGAGATAGGGCTTGTTGCGCCGTTTACCCCGTTCATGTACCGCTTTTGCTGCTAGTTCTTTGCCCGTGCCCGATTCACCGTAGATAGCTAAGGGGGCATCGGAATCAGCCGCGTTGTCAATCAGGTCATAGACTCGCTGTATGGCTGCAGAACGACCGACCATGCCATGAAAGGTATCTTTGCCACTGAGTTCCCGGCGAAAGGCTTCGATGGCCGTGTCCCGTTCGAGAAGATCACTGATATCGGTAAGCGTCTCCACGCCCCCTATGACCTCGCCGTTTTGGGCTCGCAATACAGAGGCATTTTTAAGTACCTGTACGTAGCGGCCATCCTTACGAACCAGAGCACAACGCTGCTTGTTCATTCGCCCCTGGTCAAAGAGTGAACACCAGTGATGCCCTTCCACATCCCGCTTGGCACGGCAGGTGGCACAATTGAGCGTGGCACAGGATTTTCCGATCAGTTCTTCAGGTTTAAATCCCGTCAACTCGCTTAGAGCCTGGTTGACAGCAACTATGGTGCCGTTGAGATCAACAATCATGACCCCTTCCTGAATGGTGTCGACCACAATTTTCCAATACGCCTTCAGCTCATCTTCCTGCATGTTTCACCTGTTTAATATGTAACAGTTGTTGCACTGCTATGTTAACACCTGTTGTGTTTTTTGACAGTTTTTTTAATACTCCTGTCCCAGGGGGATCGTCTGATTTTAGCAGGTTATTTTCTATAACTATTTAAAATAATAGAGTGTTTTGTTTGTAATTGTCTGCTTTGTAGGTTTTGTACCTACTGGTATGTTTTTTGATAGGTTATGGGGAAGCAACGCAGTGATCACTCGGATTAACGGATTTGAGAAGAAGAGATACTGCTGTATTGAGTCAACCCAAGAGGAGAGCATCCATGTGGAAGATTTTAATGATGGTTTCAAAAAACCTGGTGGTAGCTATTCCCACGGTCATGGTGTTTGGTTTTATTGCCGGAGCAGTAGGAGACATGGCCTGGCTTAAAAGTTTAATCATCCCCTTCACCTTTCTCATGGTCTATCCCATGATGGTGACCTTGAAGGTGCGTGAGGTGTTCTCCGGAGGGAATCTGCGCGCCCAGCTCATCACCCAGCTGGTGAATTTTGCCGTTGTGCCTTTTTTAACCTTTGGTATTGGCTGGATGTTTTTTCGTGAGCAACCCTATATGATGCTGGGGCTACTGCTGGCTGGTCTGGTACCCACCAGCGGTATGACCATCTCCTGGACCGGTTTTGCCAAGGGGAATATGGCCGCTGCAGTCAAGATGACGGTCATCGGGCTGACATTGGGCTCACTCTTGACCCCCTTGTATGTCAAAGGACTCCTGGGGGCCACTGTTTCCATGAATATGGTCACCGTATTCAAGCAAATTGGCTTGATCGTCTTTTTGCCGATGGCCCTTGGCTATGCCACCCAGCGAACCCTTATCTCCCGTTACGGACAGAAAACTTTTGCCCAGCGTTTTGCCCCTCGATTTCCCGCCATGTCCACCCTGGGGGTGTTGGGTATCGTCTTTATTGCCCTGGCGCTCAAAGCCAAGACCATTATGGCTGCTCCCCAGATGCTGGTGCAGATTTTGGTGCCGCTGGCCATCGTCTACCTGATCAACTATATGTTGAGTACAGTGCTTGGCCGCATGCTTCTCCCCCGTGGTGATGCCATTGCCATGGTCTATGGAACCGTTATGCGGAACCTCTCTATTGCCTTAGCCGTGGCGATTAACGCCTTTGGAACTCAAGGGTCGGATGCAGCCCTGGTCGTGGCCCTGGCTTATATTATTCAGGTGCAGTCAGCGGCCTGGTACGTCAAGTTCACCGATCGTTTCTTTGGTCCGGCGCCGCAAGCTGAACCAGCGGCAGCGCCAGCAGCGTAACCAGCTGAAGCCAAATAATATTCTTTACACAGATGGAGAACACTATGCTTCCTGAAATGAACCATATCTTATATGCCACCGATCTCTCGGATAATGCGCGTCATGCACTGCGTTATGCCGTTTCCCTGGCAAAGAGTTGCAAGGCCGAGCTGACCATGATCCATGTGCTCCCGGATTGGGTGGAGATCATGAGCGAGAACGCCGGGATAGATATTGCGACCCATTTTGATCTGGCGACTTGGGAAAATATCAATACAACCGCAATGACGGCTGCCCAGGTGAAGGCGCACAAACGGGTGGAGGAGATGGCCGCCGAATGCCGCCTGGATGACCCCGATTGCCCTGTGGCCAAGGCAACCATCAAGGTCTTGCAGGGGGATGCAACGGCCTGCATCCTTGAGGAACTGAAAAATGGCGCCTACGATCTGGTGGTTATGGGGGCCCACGGACAGGGGCCCTTTATCGATATGCTGCTGGGCTCTGTGGCCAATAAAATTGTGCGCATGAGCCCGGTGCCGGTGGTGACAGTGCGTTTGCCGAAAGAAGGGTGAGATTGAAGGTTACTCTAAACCATACGCCTTGACCTTACGCCAGAGGGTCGTGCGGGGGATGTCCAGAATCTGAGCGGTCAACCCCTTGTTGTACTCTGTACTTGCCAGCACCTTAGCGATGTAACGGCGTTCCATTTCCTGGAGGGTGGGGAGCCCATCTCCCTCCAGGGTATCAAATTGAAGGTCCTGGAGATCGTTAGGAAGATCAGCCGGGCCAATCTCTTCACTCTCAGTCAGGGCGACAGCCCGTTCGATGATATTCTCCAATTCACGCACATTGCCTGGAAAACTGTACTGGCAGAGAATATCCAGTCCCTGGGGGGAGATTCCCTGCACCTGTTTGTGGAAGGCGAGACTGTATTTTTCAATAAAAAAACGGATCAGCAAGGGGATGTCCTCCTTGCGTTCGACCAGGGGCGGCAGCGAAATGTTGACCACGTTGAGCCGGAAATAGAGGTCCTCACGAAAGGTCCCCATTTCCACCTCGTGTTTCAGATCCTTGTTGGTTGCGGCAATAATACGAATATCTAGCTCAATGGGCTTGGTGCCGCCAACGCGGAGAATACGTCTCTCTTGGATCACGTGGAGGAGTTTGACCTGCATTCCCAGGGGCATCTCCCCGATTTCATCGAGAAAGACTGTGCCTCCGGCAGCTGATTCGAGCAGGCCGACCTTGGTGGCCGTTGCCCCGGTGAAGGCGCCGCGTTCATAGCCAAAGAGTTCGCTGTTGATGAGCTCGTCAGTAAATCCCCCACAGTTAAAGGCCACAAAGGGGTGGTCGTGTTTGGGGCTGAGCTGGTGAATGGCACGGGCAACCAGGGCTTTGCCTGTACCGCTCCCCCCTTGAATGAGAACATTGCAATCCACGGGCGCCACCTTACGTATCATCGCAAACAGCTCCTGAATGGCCGGACTGTTACCGATGATCGAGGTGAGTCCGGAATCCCCTTTGAGCACTTCACGTAATCGCTGATTTTCCAGGCGCATGAGGATTTTTTCCCGGACGCTGTTCACCAGGAGGCGAATCTCAGCCAGGTTGACCGGCTTTGCAATATAATGAAAGGCCCCCTTACGAATGGCTTCCACCGCACTCTCCACGCTCTTGTAGCCGGTGATGATGATCACCTCGGTTTCAGGACGCAGGGCTTTGATCCTTCCCAGTATCTCCAACCCATCCATGTCTGGCAACCGCATATCCAGTAGGACTATATCAAAGGGATCCTGAAGCATGCGCTCGACAAAGGAGCGGCCGATGATAAAGGATTCAATGGCAAAATCTTCCTTGGCCAGGGCCTGCCCCAGTCGGCGGCAGACGATCTCCTCGTCGTCAACAATGGCAAGTCTCAGTGTGCTCATACCATACCTCCAAATTGGGTCCCCTCTGCTGTCTGCTCGAGATAGGGCAGGAGAACCGTGAAGAGGGTGCCTAGGCCTTGTTGGCTTTCCACCTTGATTGTGCCTCCATGCCGTTTGATCAGCGAGTAACACAGGGCCAATCCGAGCCCCGTTCCCTTGCCGACTTCTTTGGTTGAAAAGAAAGGCTCGAAGATTTTGTGTTGCAGATCCTGCGGTATGCCTTCGCCAAAGTCCTGGACGCTGAAGGCTATGAATCCCGGTTTTTCAGCCAGTTCCGCACAGAAACGAATACGTCCTTCTCGAGGAGATGCCTGGATGGCGTTGAGCAACAGGTTGGTGAAGACCTGTTGCAGATTGCCCAGGTTGCCGCAGACCAGGGGCAGATCGTCTCCGATGCATGTTTCAAACTGCAACCCGACATCCTTGAGCTGATTTTTAACCAGATTGATGCTGCTGCTCACGATCAACTCCGGGTCCAGCTGGCTGAAGATGGGGCGCTCGGTACGACTGAAATCAAGCAGGTTCTTCACGATCTCCGCCGCCCGCTCAGCCTGGGTGATGATATCGGTCAGCATCTCCATCCTCTCGGGATCCGGTTCATCCTCCATCTCCTCTTTGAGGCTCTCAGCGGTGAGCACGATGTTGTTGATCGGATTGTTGAGCTCATGGGCAATGCCGGCTGTAAAGGTGCCGATCGCCGCGATCTTACGGGTTTGAATGAGGTCTTCCTGATGGATCTCAAGTTCTTTGGCCATGTGGTTAAAGGCTTGAATCAACCCAGATATCTCTTCAAGGGGTACGCCGTAATAGTCAATGGGGCTGAAATCACCCCGTCCCACGGATCTGGTCGTCTCTTTGATAAGTGTCAGTGGTTTGAGTAGTCCATGGGAGATGAGCCAGAGTACCAGGAGCAGCAGAGAAAGGAGAATAGCAAGAAAGGCAAAGGGAAGGAAAGAAATGCGGACAATGGCCGCGTGGACCCGCTTTCTTTTCGATTGACGGAACTGATCCGCCTCGTCGGTGAGGCCCTTGCCAATGGTGCGCATCGGGGCAGGGGAGATTTTGGCGTTGGCCGCAAGGCTTGAGGCCATCAGTCGGTACTCTTTAAGGTTTGCCTTGAAGGCTGCAAGGGACTGCTCGCTGGTCAGGCTGCTTAAATCGGTGGATAGATCCTTGACCAGCTCATCGATGCGATCGAGGTAATCAAGGCTCTCCTGCATGTTGCGGGAATCACCATAAATAAGGAAGTTCTTTTCGAAGCGACGCACCTCAAGAATGTTATTGAGCAGGTCATCGTAGCGTTCGCTGATCAAGAGATGCTGTTTGAGTGTTCCAAAATTCCAGAGATTCAGTGCTGTCAGCGCGGCTATCGAGAGAAATGCCACTGAAAAGATGGTGAAAATTTTTCCTTTGATCGATCCTGGGTTGACCAGCCGGCTCCCGGCTCCCATGACCTCCTGCCCCAGTTTTCCCAGATGTGTGCCCACTGTTTTTCCCCTCAGCTCTCAGTGTTCCGCTCCCTCCCTATCGAGGGGCGGTTGAATGATATCGTTTAGTTATTTCATATTGAAACGATGCTTGCTGATAATACGACTAATTGTTTCAAAATGAAATAAAAGAATAGCCTTGTTGTTGTCGTTAAGCGGTAAATATTTGTAATATTACGATAAAATTTAATGGCATCTTCTTTGCTATTCTTGGGCAAACGAGGAGGTTCATGGAAAAAATACTGGTAGCTCTGGATACAAAACATGGTGCATGGGCAGCGCTTTCCCATGCCTGTTCCTTGGCCGAACGGATGGATGTGGAGCTCTATGTGCTTCTGGTGCATCCCTCTTCTAAAGAGAAGCAAAATTCTGCGGAGTTCGCCCTGGAGGCGGCGATAAAAAGCCGTCTTGAATTGTTGCTGGAAGCAGCCAAAAACAAGGGGATCAGGATCAATTATTTTGTCAGCGAAGGAACGTATGAAGAAGAGATCATTCAATTTGTCAACCATTACCGGATAGGGCTTCTGGTCTGTGAAACGACAGGTTCCGCAGCCAGGATCAGTGCCAAAGAGGCTCTTTTTTTGCGAGCCCTGCGTCACCGGTTGCGTTGCAAACTGGAGGTTGTGGCTGCCGGTAAGGCTCCCTTGCTTGCCGAGAACCTGCCTCCAATGACGTAAGTAAACGGGACGAATTGAGTAAGAGCGTTCTCAGCCAGAAGGTGGGGACGATAACAACAACAGAAATTTTCAAGAGGATGAGATGGATCTTTCAATGAATCTTTACCTCCCCATAGCCGGAGCCAGCGTCAATTGTCTGGCGATTTTCGGTCTTGGTGGAGTGGTCGGCCTCCTGTCGGGCATCTTCGGTGTCGGCGGTGGCTTCCTCATGACCCCGCTCCTGATTATGCTGGGGATTCCCCCCACAGTGGCAGCGGCATCGGACTCCAATCAGATTGTCGGTGCCTCGACCTCTGGAACGCTGGCCCACTTTCGCCAGGGCAATGTGGATATCAAGATGGGGCTGCTGTTGCTCATTGGCGGTATTGTCGGGGGTACCCTGGGCGTTCAGGTGATTGCCTTTTTACGAAAGATGGGCAACGCTGATTTTCTCATCACCGTAACCTACGTCCTGATGCTTGGCTTTGTCGGCGGTTATATGTTTCTTGAAAGCCTACAATCCATGCGCAAATCCAAGCAGGAGGGAAGTGTTGAGGTTGAGCCAAAAGAATCGCTCTATGCGAAACTGATCGGTATTCTTCCCTTTCAAATGGATTTTGAGCGCTCAGGTATTCGCCTCTCCCTGTTTATGCCCTTTGTTTTAGGCATCCTCGTTGGCGTGCTTGCCGCGATCATGGGCGTTGGTGGCGGTTTTATCATGGTTCCGGTGATGGTCTATCTGCTGCGCATGCCCATGCATGTCGTCGTTGGTACCTCCCTTTTCCAGATTCTTTTTACCTGTATGAACGTCACCGTGATGCAGGCTGCCAAAAATCACACGGTGGATTTCGTTTTGGCTCTGCTCCTCTTGATCGGCTCGGCCATTGGCGCTCAGATTGGGGCCAAGGTGGGGAAAAAACTTGGTGGTGAGCATCTAAAAATTCTGCTGGCAACCCTGGTCTTGGTGGTCATGGTCAAGATGCTCTGCGATCTTCTGATTACGCCTGATATTCTTTTAAGCTATGCGGGAGGACATTAACATGCGCATATTGAGTTTTCTTCGTGTTCGTCCGCTGGTCCTGGCGGCCTGTCTCCTGGCGGCTCCCTCTCTGGGGCTGGCAGCCACCACCACCCTGAGTCTGCAGCCAAACTCGATTGACATGGGCGCCCAGTACAATGGGGCCGATATTGAAATAACCGGGCAGGTGCCCGCAGATTCCCAGGTGATCGTTCGTCTCGTTGGCACTCCCGATGAATTGCATCTTCGGGAAAAGGGGAAGGTATTTGGTCTGCTCTGGATGAATGTGGGCAAGGTGAAGCTGAGCAATGTGCCCAGTGTCTGCCTGACCCGGTCCAGCCAACCGCTTGCCCAGCTGGGACAAGGGGCGCTTCCCTACACTCTGGAAAATGTAATCCAAGGGGTTGGGGTTGAAGAAGAGGGGCAGGATCAACATATGGATGTGCGCCACCAGTTACTGCTGCTCAAAGAAAAAGAGGGGCTTTATAACCAGGAGGTGCAGGCTATCAGCTTTGGCCCGGTCAAGAACGGGGTACAGCACTACACTGCCCATGTCAAAGTACCTTCAACCTTAAAGCCAGGTTCCTATACGGTGGAAACGGTTGCTTTCAATCATGGAAAGGTGGTGGGGCGCGAACAGGCCTCCATTGAGGCTGCCCTGACCGGGTTTCCCAAATGGCTGAGTGATCTGGCCTATCAGAAAAGTGTTCTCTATGGTGTTATCGCCACCGTGATAGCCCTTGTCAGCGGACTCGTTATTGGGCTGGTCTTTCAAAGTAAGGAAGCGCATTAATTAAGATGTTTAAAGCTCTCCAGCACATACTCGCCTTCCATCGGCCCTCCCAGGAGGTTCTTCCCTTTACGGTGCTCTTTAAGAAGTTTCAAAGTATCCTGGAGAGGAATAACCAGATTCTGGAACTCATGGCGGATATGGGAGACAAGCTGGGAGGCGAGTATATCTTTGATGGCCACTATATTGGAGCTGCCGCTGAAAAAATCGGGGATCAGGTTTTTAAACTCATCTCCGATTACTCGATTCTCAATCAGCATAAAAACGCAGAACTCTTTCTTGCCTTTGAGCGGATACGCTACGCCATCGAAGAAGAGATAGCCGGGCACCCTGTCACGACAAGGGGCGATCGGATTTTGGATATTGCCAATATCGACTACGAACAGACCGAATTGGCAGGAGCCAAGATGACGACCCTGGGGGCTGTGCAAAGCCGCCTGGAACTTCAGGTTCCAGATGGATTTGTCATCACCACCCGCGTGTTTTTTGAATTTTTTCAGCGCAACCACCTTTTTGCCGAGACAGAAAAGGCGATTGAGCTCTTTACCAACGATGATCTCGCAAGTCTGGAGGAGTTAGCCCAGGAGGTGCAGCAGCGCATTTTGGGTGGTTCTGTTCCCCGACGCATCTCGCAGGAAATTCTTGGCAGCTATGATGCGCTGGCTAAGCGTTGTGGCAATCGCACCCCCAAGGTAGCCTTGCGCAGCAGTGCCTGGGGCGAGGACGGAAGCATCAGTTTTGCCGGTCAGTACCGATCCCTGCTCAATGTAACCCGAGATGAACTCATCGATAAGTATCGCCAGGTCCTCGCCAGTGCCTACGATGTGGAGGCCTGGCTCTATCGCCTGGTTAAAGGTTTTCATGAAAACGAGACGGCCATGGCTGTGGGCTGCCAGCTCATGGTCCAGGGGCTGGTGAGCGGGGTTATTCACACCTATGCTCCGCAGGCGGGAGAGAACGTGATGTTGGCCAATTCGGTCTGGGGACTCTGCGCGCCGGTGGTTCAGGGGGATCATTCTGCCGATACCGTTCTCCTCAGTCGGAAGCCACCCTACGATCTCGTTGATCTCACCGTGGCTGAAAAACCACGACAGCTGGTGGCAGCAAACGACAGTGGAACCCGCTGGCAGGATCTCGCCACCAGAGAACGCTTTGCTGCCAGCCTAAATGCAGAGCAGATGGAGCAATTGGCCTGCGCGGCCATGAGTATTGAGCGTTATTACAAGCGCCCCCAGGAGATCGAATGGACCTTTGACCATGATGGAGAGCTCTATATTCTTCAGTCGCGGCCCCTCCATCTGCATCTTGAGGCTCCTCCCGGCCCTGAAATTTCTGCGGCCTTTCGCGATGCGGAAGTTATCTTTTCAGGCAAAGGGTTTATTGCCCAGCAGGGGATTGGCGTAGGCACTGTCTTTGTTGTAAACAACGATCAGGATTTGGGAAATTTTCCCCATGGTGCTATTCTGGTATCACGCTACACCTCTCCTCGCTATGCCACTGTAATGCACAAGGCCCAGGGGATTATCACCGACGTCGGTTCGCCCACCGGGCACATGGCAACCCTGTCGCGCGAGTACCGAATTCCAACCATTGTCAACACCGAGGATGCGACCTCCCTCTTGAAGACCGGGGACGAGGTGACTCTAGATGCAACCCAGAATACCGTCTACCGAGGCAATATCGGGGGGCTGGATCATTTTGAGTTGACTGAGGAAGAAGTCTTTGAGGATTCCTATGAATACCGGTTGCTGGGACGACTGCTCCGGTTGATGAGTCCTCTCCATCTTCTGGACCCTCAGGGCAAGGATTTTGCGCCGAGCGCCTGCCGGACCTATCATGACATCACCCGGTTTATTCATGAAAAGGCAGTTGAAGAGTTGATCCATCTCAGCGAAGGAAAGGGGGCCCGGTATCTCTCTGCTCCCAAACGCTTAGAGACAAAACTCCCTCTTGGGTTGATGGTGATAGATGGGGGCGGGGGCACCACCTGTGATCCGGAAGCAAAAGTGGTGCAACCAAAGGAGATTGTCAGTCTGCCGCTCAAAGAGTTGCTTGCGGGTGTGAGCGGTCTGGGCATGTGGTGTACCAAACCGGTGGCTGTAGATCTGAGCAGTTTCATGTCCAGTTTTACCCGGACCTTTTCCGCTTCCCAGGCGGGGCCGGAGGAGATCGGGCGAAATTTGGTTGTGGTTTTAAAACATTACATGAATATCAATATGCGATTAGGGTATCATTTCACGCTGATCGATGCCTATATTGCAGAAAACATAAACGACAACTATATCTACTTTCGTTTCCTTGGCGGGGTGACCGAGCTTATTCGTCGCTCGCGGCGAGCGGCCTTTATCGCCAAAATCCTGGAGCGCTATGATTTTATCGTTGAGGTCCATGGAGATCTGGTTGTCGGGCGTCTGAAAAAACTCAGCTGCGAGCGAATGATTGCCCGAATGCGTATGCTCGGAGGGCTGGTCGGATATACCCGGCAACTCGATGCCCGCATGCATGCAGACAGCGATGTGGAGCAGCATGTCGAACTGTTTTTAGCGCAAATGGCTCATGGACCAGCAGAGGGAAAGTAAAGGGAGAAAGAATGGAGGGGAGAATGACAGCAGCAACGGGGGCAGGGGAACCCATGCAGATTCTTATTCTGGATGACGAACCCATCGTCTGTAAACGGTTGAAACCAGCTTTTCAAAAAATGGGGCACACGGTGGAGACGTTCACCGACAGCGGGAAGGCCCTGGCCCGTCTGGGTGAACACCCCTTTGATATCGTGGTCACCGATCTGAAGATGGAAGGGGCTGATGGTATTCAGATTCTTCATGATGCCAAGAAACGCTCTCCAAATACACAGGTGATTGTCATTACCGGATTTGCCACCTTGGAAACCGCAAAAGAATCCTACCGCAAAGGTGCCTTTGATTTTGTTGCCAAGCCCTTCAAACTGCGTGACATTCTCGACTGTGTCAAGCGTATAGAACAACAGCGCCAGGATGCAGCTTCTGGTTCTGAAGCATAAGGGCGAGATATGGCTGAGACCCCTGGACACTGGTGGCAGCGTCTGAGGCACGGTGGTGGTGCCAGCGCCAAAGAGATCAGTTTCTGGCGTTTGCAGGCGCTGTTTAACAACTTCAAGCGTATTCTTCTGCTCAATAATTCCATCCTGGAAGAGATGGCAAAGATGGAACGAGCCCTTGGTGGTGAGTACATCTTTGACCGTGCCTTTCTCGAGTCCTCTGTCTCCAACATCGCGGGGCGGGTGCACCACGTGGCCTACAGCCTCAATGCCCTGACAGGAAACCGTCATATTCCCCTCTATGATCGCTACCAGGAAATTCGGACCCTGCTCGATGATATCCTGGCAAACAACCTCCATGCCCTGGCCGACGAGGCCGTCCCCCCCTTAAGTGGCATTGGCTGGGAGCATGAGTCCCTGGTCGGGATGGATCTGGTCTGTCTGGCGGAACTCTTCTATCATCCCTGGGTGGATCCGGTGGACGGATTTGCCGTTACCCTCGATGGTATTCGCGCCCTGGATTCTCAACAGGTTTGGCCTGTCAACAGCACCCATGGTTCCGCCCGGCGGTTGAAAGAGGCCCGTGGGGCCATTATCGATCATCTCCATCACCAGTTGGAGGAATACCGCTTGACCCGGTAACGGTGGTGGCGACCCGCATAGATGCAGATGAAGAACCCCTGCAAGAGGTAGGCTATTTTCGTTTGCGGACCGATGTCTTGCATTCGGCAGTACAGCTGACCCGAGTAGATGTCGACAAGATGACCCTGCTGAGCGAGGAGCGCTTGCCTTTACCCGAGCATCAGCTGGGAGGCAGTACAGATTTTGAGAGCAAAGAGATTGCTCTGCTCCTCCATGGGCTTGAGGAGATCGTGCAACAGATAGGGCTTGAGCTCTCGCATATTCCAGCAGCACAGAGAAACTGCGCGCTCTTTGTCCATCCTCAGCCCGCCTTTGTGCTGCGGGGAGCCATTCAGACCAGACCTTTAGGGGAAAACCCCTTTGGGGCAGTGGATGGGCTGTTCGCCAGAGTGTATGCCCCCGATGGCGAGGAGGATGCCTACCTGCTGCGTCGAACCTCTCCTTTTGATCTTTTACAGTCGTCCATTCCTGAGCGGCCTGCAGGGTACAGCTTTGCCGGATCGTATCGGGCCACTGACCTGGCCAGGGGAAGGCGGCATCTTGGTCATGGCACCGGCCTGATTGAACCCGGCCAGATGAAAAAACTTGCCGAGACCGCCATGCTTCTGGAACGGCTTTACGGGGCACCGCTTGAGCTGCGCTGGCAACTCTGGGAAGATAAAATCTTTCGCATTACCCGGCTGCGTCCCCTGCAGGTCGAGCATGATCCTGGTGGCTCCTGCGAAGAGCCGGTGAGCGCTCCTGTCCTCTGCCAGGGGGGGCAAACCGGGCAATCCGGTGTCGGTGCAGGTCCGGTGTATCATATCGACGAGCGCACCGATCCCCAGGATTTTCCTCCCGGAGCCGTGGCGGTAGCCAGGGTGGCCTCCCCCCATCTGACCCCGGTCCTGCAACGGGCGGCCGGACTGGTGACCGAGTTCGGCTCTGCCGCAGGGCACCTGGCCACCGTTTCCCGTGAGTTGCGCCTACCCTCTATTTTTGGTCTGCCAGAGGCCCTTGAGCGACTGCCCCAGGGGATTGAGGTGACGGTCGATGGTGGGGAGACCACGGTCTACCAAGGCATTGTGGAGCAGCTTTTACGCTTTGATGCCACCCGTCTGGATTTGACGCCCCAGGACCGCGAGTATCGGCTTTTACGTCGTCTGCTGCGCTTTATTCAACCGCTGAACCTGGTGAATCCCCAAACGCAGGAGTTCACCGCGGAAAGTTGCCGAACCTTCCATGATATCATTCATTTCTGCCACGAAAGCGCCGTTGACGAACTGGCCCATTTTCAGGAACGGCATCCAGGGATAGGGGCTCTGCGTACCCGTTCCATGGCGCTTGGCCTCCCCATGGATATTCGCGTGCTGGATGTCGGCGGCGGCCTGGATCCGGAATCAGGCCCTGCGCCGGGCATCGAACAGGTTGTCTCGCTTCCCTTTCATGCCTTCTTGGAGGGGCTCACCGACACCCGAGCCTGGAATACCCAGGCACCAAGTCTGGGGATGCGCGATATTCTCGCGGGCATGCCCCGCAGTATGGGGCTGTTGGCCGCACCGGCGGACAGTTTGGGCGTGAATCTGGCGATCATTGGTGGCGAGTATATCAATCTCAGTCTGCGCATGGGCTACCATTTCAGTGTGATCGATGCCTATCTCGGTGAGGATATCAGCAGAAATTACGTTTACTTTCGTTTTGTCGGGGGGCTGGCCGATCCAGAACGTCGCGGTCGCCGCGCTCGATTTATAGCCCGGGTGCTGGCGGCCATGGAGTTTAAAACCAGCATCAAGGGTGATCTGATCACCGCCCGTCTCAAACTGATGGAGCCTGATATTCTGCGCCTGGCGCTCTTTGCCCTGGGGGCGTTGACTGGCTATACCCGCCAGCAGGATACCAATATGAAGAGCGAGGCAGATATCGAACGCTGTTTTGTCGATTTTGCCACCGCCTTTCTTCCTGCCTTCTGTCAGGGAAGCTCCGATCCGGAGGAGACAGATGAACCCGTTTAAGTCGCTTCTTGAGAAATGGAAGCAAAACCGGCGTAATCGAGAGCAGGCCGCGCTGGTCATGCTCAAGGCCCGTTACCATGCCTTTCGCATTTTTCTGGAGAATAATGGCAAGGCCCTGGAGTTGATCGTCAGTCTCGATGGACAGTTGCATCGGGCAGAGGCCGCTGATATTCGGGCAACTGTTGATGAACTGCTTGGGGTCAGCAGTGAGCTGGTTGATGGTTTGAATCTGCTGAGTCATGGCCGCTATGAGTCGCTCTATGCCATTAATGGCAACCTCGGGGAGTTGATTTACCGTGAGCTGCGCAGCCTGGGGCAGATGACGCTGACCAGAAAAGCCTGTGTGAGCCTTGATCAGCTCGATCCCAAATCACTGATGCAGGCCGGGGCCAAGGCGGTTAATCTGGCCCGCCTCAAACAGATGGGGCTCCCGGTCCCCAACGGTTTTGCCTGTACGGTGCGGGCCTGTAAAAAGTTTTTGCACAGTTCCGAGTTGTCCGAGAAAATTCGCCCGCTGCTGCGCGATGTGGAAATCGGGCGTCTCCCCACTGAGGAGGCTGCAGAGACGATCACGGCGTTGATTCTCAACACCCCTCTGCCACCTGATGTGACCACTGCGCTCTTTCAGGCCTATGAGGATCTGGCATCGCAGGAGCAGAGCGAGGGGCGGACCTTTGAACAACCTCTTGCGGTTTCGGTGCGCTCCAGCGGTGCGGCTGAAGATGGGGTGGAGCATTCCTTTGCCGGTCAGTTTACCTCTCTTTTGAATGTCCGTGGTCAGGAATCACTGTTAGATGCCTGCCGCCAGGTTATTGCCAGCGGCTTCAGTGCCCGGGCCATTGCCTATCGGATGAATGCCGGGCTGGCGCCCTTTGATTTTGATCTTGCCGTCCTGGTACAGGTTATGGTTCCGGCGGAGGCTGCCGGTGTGCTCTTTACGGTTGATCCCTCTCGGCCCGAGAGTGGCCGCATGCTGATCAGTGCGGTGCCGGGGCTGGGGACCACCGCTGTGGGCGGTGAGGTTCCTGCCGACCTCTACCGGCCCTTGCGCTTCCTGTCCGATGAAGATGCAGTACCTCTGGGCGATCTCCTAGAAACGGAAACTCCCCTGAGCCACCAGGTCATCGCGCAAAAGACTCATCGCGAGGTTCCTGATAAGAAAGGCGGATTGAAACTGGAGGCTGTGCCCGAATCCGAGGGCAAGGAAGCTTTGCTCAACGTAGAGATGCTCACCCACCTGGTACGCTTTGGGCGCACCATTGAGAGTGTGGAGGGGATTGCCCAGGATATCGAGTGGGCCTTAGCTAACGGGCAGTTGTCCATCCTCCAGGCCCGTCCGCTGCGAGTGGCGAGTTCTGGTGGACAGCGGCCGCACCTGCCCACTTTAAGCGAGCCACTCTGTACCGGGTTTTGTGCCTCTGCAGGAAAAGCCGTGGGCCGAGTGCGGCTGATTCATTCCATCTTTGAACTCCAGCAGTTGGAAGCAGAGCCTGCGGCATGGTTCGCCGAAGCGCCGCTGATTCTGGCGCTGCCCCATTCCATTGTGGATGCGGCTCGTTTTCTTCCCCGCTGCGCCGGACTGGTGGTCGATCTTGGTAACCCCACTGACCACCTTGCCTGTGTCGCCCGGGAGTGCGGCGTGCCGATGATCACAGGCGCGCAAAAGAGTCTGGAGCAGCTGCGAACGGAGCAGTGGGTTCTCATTGATGCCGATCACGGACTGGTGCTGGATGTTCCTGATGCGGTTCGTGAGCAGGCCATCAAGGCCCATCAGCAGGATCGGGCAGCAACTGGGGAGGTAAAAAAGAACAGCGCATCCCCGGCAAGTATGAGCCTCTCTCCGGTTCGGCAAACCCTGCGTGATCGTATTGTGGCGCTTAATCTCACCGATGCCTATGGCCCCACCTTCTCCCTGGCCGAGTGCCGCTCGATCCATGACATCATCCGCTATACCCATGAGATGGCGGTGCTGACCATGTTCTCCGCCGGGGATCAGGTCATGGAGGATGCGGGCGGGTTGCTGCGGCCCATGGATATCGGCATCCCTTTTACCTTTCTCGTGGTTGATCTCGGTGGCGGCATCCGCAGGCAAAATCCGCAAAAACGGCGACGCCTGCGCTTGCGGCGTATTCTTAAACGGGAAGATGTCCTTTCCGTGCCCCTGGCCGCTCTCTGTGACGGGATGACCACGCCGGGGTTACGTTGGGTCGCTCCCGCAGATGTGGATGTGCTGCCCTCGGTCATGTCGCGCACCATGCTCGATAGCCGCGGGCCCCGTCCCGCCGGAACCTTTAACTACGCTCTGACCGCTCGTGATTACCTCAACCTCAATGCCCGGGTTGAGTTTCACTTTGCCATGGTGGATGCGGTCTGCGGACGTGACTCCCATGCCAATTACATCCGCTTTCGCCTCAAGGGTGGTGGTGCCGGCCATGAGCGCAGTCATCGCCGAGCCCTGTTCTTTCAGCACGTGCTTGAGCACAACAGCTTCTATACCACTGTGGTCGGCGATCTGGTCACCGCCTCGCTTGTCGGGGCAGAGAAGAAAAGGATTCAGGAACAGCTGATCATGATTGGGCGGCTCTTTGGATTCAGTCGCTTTCTCGATGGGATGATGAAAAATGACGAGATCCCCATAGCCCTGGCCAATGCATTTTTACAGGGAGAATTTGATAGTCTGAGGGCCATGCGCCAGATCGAAGCTAAAGGGTGTCTTGAATAATTAGATTTTTTAATCAAGGCCAAGGATTGCGCAAAATTTTACCGCAGGCATATAGTCGATATTCCGAGGATAAAATTTTAAGCGTGACGCTGGGATTGGCAGAAAAAGCAATTATTCAAGATACCCTAATGATCAGGCGTGGTAGAAGATACGCTCGGGGAGCTGAACTGCGGTTAAAAGATTGCCGTAGACCGCTCCCGTATCAATGCCGATGCGATCGGCTCTGACCAACGGGGTGGCGAAGGGCAGGTGGCCAAAAATCACCACCTGCTCGGGTCTTGGAGCGAGATCCTCCTCCTGGCCAAGTCGACGGCTTGCCAGGAGTTGGACCTCTGTAGAACGACGCTGCATCCGCTGTTGCAGGGATTCCTCCGGATGGGATGCCGGAGGGGAGGGGGTGTATTCTGCATGGCAGAAATGATAGCTGCCCGCATTGTAACAAAGCTGCAAGTGAAAGAGAAAATCCTGGTGTTCTGCAGACATGCAGGAAAGATCCGTCAGGCGGCGCAGGGGGACGCCGTAGCTTGCGGCTGTGGCCTCGATCCCCATTACTCGCAAAAGGCGGAGATCTTCAATATCTCCATAGAGTTCATAATCAAGCAGTGCCTGTTCGTGATTACCCTTGAGAAAAACCGTATGGCGATATTCCCGTTGCACCCCGATCAGGGTGTCGAGCACCTTGCGTGAATCCGGGCCACGATTGATGTAGTCCCCAAGAAAAATCAGGGTATCTTCTTCCCGGTTCACCGGTAGGCGACCCAACAATGTAACCAGTTTTTGATGACAACCATGTATGTCGCCAATGGCAAATATATTCGGCACCTTCTTTCCCTCTTCCACCGTGAATTAAACAAGGTCCGGCTGTTGTTTTCAGGTTAGCCGGTGTCCATCCAGAAATTGGGCAGAAGACCGTTTCTGGATGGACACTAGTCAAGAGCCAACGCTGTCCCATACCATGTATTGGGATAGATATGGCCTACGATCATTTTTTGGGTTTGCCCCGGCTGGTGCCGTTGCTCCATGAAGTTCATCCATTCCAGGGCCAGGGTCCGTGAATCAAAGGGCCCTACCTGGCAGATGTGTTTCCCCTTGATGCCTTGGGCTGTCAGTTCTTTCTCAATTTCTTCTTTCTTTTGATAGATACCAAGAAGGAGTCGCATTGTGCACCCTTTGATTGCAGGAAAGTAAGAGTATCGCTTGCGGGAAAATATGCAAACAATGTTGTTGTTTTCCTGAATCCGTGAGCATCCGCCGTCACGGATTTGGGATTTTGTCAGCCGCAAATTATTTTGTTCGTCACGCATGGTATGAGAAAAGCAGGATTGATGCCAAAGTGTACATCTCAGAATTACAGGATGATAGGTGATGAGGTGCTTTGGGCTGGTTCAATCTGAAACAGATGAGTGGGCATTCGTTTCAAAATGAAACTTTTAATTCTTCAAGACACCCTTCAATTTGCTTACCGCTGAAACTCAGCTCAACGTCCCGAAGCATGTCAAACAATGTATTTGAAGCGCTATTTCTGTTGGGGTTCGTACCTCACCACCAACCTACCTTACCTCCCGGGACTCTGGTAGGTTGGTGGTGACGAAGGAACCCCAACGTAAACGATCAGGGGGGATTCCCTGAATGAACTTGAATTATTGAAACTGTAAGCGGTTAAGGGGACTGGAGATGACTGAACTGCCACAGTGTAGTGCGCTGATTTTTCGAGATAAATTTGATTGGCCAAGCCTGTTGCACAGTCGCACAACGCATGGTAGTGAAAAATGATGACATCGTAAAAAGCCAAAAAAGATCAACCAAGGGTTGAATAGAATCAGGCATGTTACGAAGCTCGGAACGTCGTTCTCGGGGGGGGGTTACGAGAACGACAAAAATGAATGCCTCAAAAATCCTTGAAAAAACCAGGAGGAGAGATGGAGATACAAAAAGTCAGACTCATCACTTTTTCACCAACCGGTACCACCCAAAAAATTATAGAAAATATAGCTGAAGGTCTTGCAGCTCAACAGATTGAGCAGATGAATTTGACCTTGCCCCAGCCAGAAGTGCAGGACAATGATTTTTCCTCTGATGAACTTGCTGTTATTGGCGCTCCTGTCTATGCGGGCCGCCTACCGCTTGATGCGATCAAGCGCTTTCAACAGCTCCGGGCAAAAAAGACGCCAGCGCTTCTTGTTGTTGTGTACGGGAACAGGGCCTTTGAGGATGCTTTGCTGGAGTTGAAAGAACTCGCTCTGTCCCAGGGATTTCTCCCCATTGCCGGTGCTGCCTTCATCGGTGAACATTCCTTTGCAACCCAGGACGTCCCCATAGCCAATGGCCGACCGGATGATCAAGATGTGCAGCAGGCGGTCCATCTGGGAAGCAAGCTGAGGGAAAAGATCACCGCATTGCAATCATGGAAAGAGCTCAGCGATCTGCTTCTGCCGGGGAATCACCCCTATAGGGAACGACATGCCTTGAATATCTCCCCGGTAACCAAGGCGAGTGCGTGTACGCTTTGCGGCACCTGTGCTACGCTCTGCCCAACAGGCGCTATTTCAATCGAGGAAACAGCTGTTTTAACGGATACCGAAGCCTGTATCCTCTGCTGTGCCTGCATCAAAGGCTGCCCGGAACAGGCAAGAATCTGGGAATCAAGTACAGTCCCTGATATTGCTCACAAACTGAATGCAAACTGCAGTGAACGAAAAGAACCAAAATTCTTTGGGATGGATGGGTAAGTTTTTTTTTGACTGTGGAGAGGTACGTATAAATTGGAAAAATATTGACTTTCACGGGCAGGGATAAACACCGCCGATCCTGATTTTCATGGACGTCGATTTTTTTCACAGTTCCTCCATGAAAGAGCATCAGGAAACACCTCAAGGCTTGCCTGTGTAGAGCAAATTAAGACTGCCAGTTCCCATCTTAATTATTCCAAGATTCTATCCAGAAAAACGAACCCATCTCTCGTTGCTGTTGAATTAATCCGAGTGGGAGATTTTAGACGGGGAAAATATTAAGTTTAAATTTTACATATTAATATTAACGGAATGTTAACTTGTTATTGGGTAAGTTTGCCGAGGTTGCGACTTAGTTTCCTTTGGGGTAGTTAAAAACGATATCTCTGATATGTTAAACTAAGAAAATCGATCTATGGGTGTATGTATCTGTTTAAATTTAATTCGCATTCACTTTTTTTGGTTGGGAGAATTCGTGGTGGTCTTTAACGGATAGGTTGCCAAAAGCAATATGCTCGACTGGGAACAAGGGGCACAGGGGGCGTGCCGTTCTGGTTGGCTAAAAATCACAACATAAAGCAGTGTAAATAGCACTCGATAGCATAGGCACGTAATAATGCGAACTCAGTGCTGAGTAGGTTAATATGAAAAAAATAGTTTTTACTTGCTGTATATTAATTTTATCTGGCCTCGGGAGTGCTGCAGCTGATACACAGAAAAAAAAGAATCTATCTCCGGTTATTTACCTCTTGCTTAGTGACTCCGCCCCAGACCTGGATTGCAACAGTGACTTAGGTGGTTCAGCTTATATCGATAGCTGTGGCATCTGCGTAGGTGGGAATACTGGTAAAACAGCCAGCGAGGTTTCTTGTATAACATCGACGACAGGCCAGGTATGGATGGATCGCAACCTTGGAGCCTCTCGTGTTGCACAAAGTCTAGATGATGAAGAAGCATATGGTGATCTCTATCAATGGGGTCGCGGGACAGATGGGCATGAGAAACGGGATAGCCAAGCCACAGATACTCTGAGTAGTACAGATACACCGGGGCATGGTTATTTTATCGAGACAAACGCCTGGCCCATGGATTGGAGAGAAACGCAAAACGGGAATCTTTGGCAGGGAGCTTCCGGTATTAACAATCCCTGCCCTTCAGGTTTCAGATTGCCCACATATACAGAGTGGTATACCGAATTGTTAGAGTGGCCCAATAGGGACAGCCAGGATGCTTTTGACTCAGCGCTCAAATTGGTATTAGCAGGTTTATGTCATTCATATCAATCAAAGCCCTCTTATATGGGATCGGTGGGTGTTTATTGGACATCGTCAGCGGGGGATTATTTTTCATCGTACATGATGATTGAAAAAGGATACGCGGATATGGACTCCGCGGCTCGTGCCCAGGCCTTCAGTGTCCGTTGTATCAAGGATTGAGCCTCTTTGATGTATTTGAACCTTTGGACTATTTAACGGTTGCGCCGCGCAACCCTGATACCATCGCAGAACGTACAGTCGAGTCGATAACCGGCTCCTTGCTCATAAAGCCGATGTGCGCATTCGGTAAGGGGGTTCAATATCTGCCCGGCAGACTGTTTATCCGTTAACATTGCCACATCGAAGGTGCGACCTTTCCTTCACTTGCCAATTTTAAACCTACTACTGTGAATGTCAGATCCACGAGTTTCTATATCTCCTGTTTACCGTAACCTCGGCAACAGCCCTTTTAATAGGAAATAATGCACCACTTTGTATCTATTTTTTACTTTTTGAACCTTGCGTAGTTTGAAATGAGCGCCCAGTAGAGAATGGCTCAAAAAGTACCAGCCTATCCTGGGAAAACAGAGGCCATTGGCGCTGAGCCGGGCGGTGGGGTTTGGAACCGGGAACCGGGATTGTACTGTTTGAGCGCAGCGAGTTTACAATCCAGCCGGTTGCAAACCCCGCCGACCGGGGTTTTCTCAGCGGCACGGCTGCCCTTTCTTTTCGCCCTTTTCTTTGGGCAAGCAAAGAAAAGGGTGCCCCTCCGGCGAGGAGACCCAAAGTAACCACCTGCCGAATCTTCATCTACTCTCGAACCCTTTATCACGCTTTCCATGATCGAGCTCCGGCCAGACCTCGACAAGTGCAGAGCCTGCCAAACCTTTGCCTGTAAGCGAGGGACAGCTGAGGTAGCTGGGTGCCCGGTCTATCTGGGGGCGTTTAACATAAAAAACAATATCGATTGTCTGCTCTGTGGTCGTTGTCTCACGCTCTGCGATAAGGATAGCCCTCGACTCAACCTGCGCAATCCCTTTGTTGAGTTGATCATCAATAAAGGGCGCCATCTCACCTGTTCCAGGATTATCCCTTTTCTGATTGGTTCCCAATTGGCCCGGTTCATCCAGCACACTGCTGCCTATGGGGTGATTCAAGAGTGGTGTTTTGACTCCAATGTGCTGGCCTTCACCCTGCTGCTAGGCTTGGGCTTTTTGGGAGCGGTCCAGGTCATTGGGCTGGGTTCAGCGCTGTTCACCATCTCTGAAGATCCTCTTTGGAAAATTTTCCCCCATGGTTCCAGTGCTGGTGCCCCTCGTCTTTACCGGAGAGCTTGCCTATCGCCTGGATTATCTCCTCAGCATCATCGGGGAGGTCATTCCCATCTTCGGCAGACAGTTTGGCCTGCAGCTCGAACATCTCGCTTTCTCAATCGCTGCCCCAGTCGTCCATTTGATAGGTCTGGTCCTGCTTGCCATCGGCACAGTCTCCGGTAACTATGTGCTCTATCTCTTTCATACTCGAGACTTTTTCGGCATGATCCCTCAACGAAATACAGTCTGCATCTACTCGTGCTCTCTATGGGCTTAGTCTACTCTTTGGTGATGGAGTAGGGGCGGAAGAAGAAAAAATGGTGGATCGTCATCATCGGGAGGGGATGGTGGTGCAGCCTGTGCCACACTCGGACGATGTTTCCGTCAATCCAATGAGGGAAGATGACGCATCTCAATGTGTCCAGTAGCAGGCCTTGTGTAGAAAGGCCGGTCAGGGGTATCTGAAGGGAATTGGTACGACGGTTGATCGTGAGAAGGGAAAAGAGTACCTGCAGCGGGTTTGTGATCAGGGCGATCAGTTCAGCTGCGTTGCCTTGGGACTCGCCTATGCAAAAGAAAAGAATTTTCGCCAATCGATGCGGTACTATAAAGATGCCTGCGATACGGGCTACGCTGATGGCTGTTTAGAATTGGGCTTTGTCTATGAGCGTGGCGATGGAGGGCAGTATAGCCCTGTCACCGTTGAAAAATACTATACAAAGGCCTGTCAAATTGGTTCTGCTTCTGCCTGTGCAAATTTGGGGCTCAAACCTGGTGAAAAACCAGTTGCTGCGTACCCATTTCACGAACGGATGTCGTTCTCAAAAGGTGCAACAAACCTATGAAAATGTCTATTACCTTGTGCCGTAAACGTTTGTACAGGTGTAAATACCCTCGAGAGCGACTAGTACAATAAAGGGTGAGGCCATGGCGTTTTTTGGGCAAAAGACGCTTACGCGTACCCTTTTTATTTTTTGCACCAGACCTTCTTTCCCCTCTCAAGAAAGAGGGGGCCAAATGTGAGCCTCGCGTTGCTCAGCTGAAAATTCCTTTGAGAGTAAAGAAAAAGAACATGGCCATAATTGCTCCGGCCGGCAGGGTGACGAGCCATGAGATAATAATATTGAGCACAACACGCAGATCAAGCGCTCCCATGCCGCGGGCAAACCCAACACCCAGGACTGAACCAACCAGAATGTGGGTCGTTGAAACAGGCAAGCCGGTACGGGATGCCAGGACAACGGTGATTGCCGCTGCCAGCTCAGCACAGAAACCACGGGAAGGCGTCAGCTCCGTGATTTTTTTGCCCACAGTCAGCATGACTCTGTAGCCCAGGGTCAGCAAACCAAGCACAATCCCGCCGCCACCCAGCAACATGATCCAGAGTGGCAGTTCAGAGCTCTGCATGACCTCTCCCCCAGAACTGATGATGCTCACCACAGCAGCCAGCGGCCCGATACCATTGGCAACATCATTGGAGCCATGGGCAAACGCCATGGAACAGGCCGTGAAAAGCATCATCGGAGTGAAGACCTTTTCAACTGCTTCAAAGTGAAAGTCCCGGCTGCGCTGAAGGTCCTCTTTGACATTACGGACAAAAAACCAGCCTATGGTTGCTGTAACCAGACCAATGACGACCGCAAGTGCAAAGCTCTGACCGGACGAAAAATTGATATTGAGATGTTTGAGTCCCTTGAACAGGGTGACAAGGGAAATAATGAAACCCACCAGAAAAATATAGACCGGCGCGCATTTTTTGGCGTTCCCCAGGGGATTGTCGGTGTTGAAAATAAATTTTCTAGTGGAGAGTACCAGAATATACGAAATTGTTCCGCCCAGGACCGGGGAGAGGACCCAACTCATCACCACAGAGCCGATCTTTCCCCATTTTACAGATTCAGGTCCGATCCCGACAATGGCAAAGCCGACAAGGGCACCTATGATGGAATGGGTGGTGGAGACCGGCCAGCCCTTAGCAGAGGCGATCATGAGCCAGAAAGCTGCGGCAAGAAGCGCAGCCAGCATGCCATAGACCAAAATTTCTGGTTGGCTAATAATACTGCTGGGGTCAATAATGCCTTTTCTGATGGTTTTGGTCACATTCCCGCCGGCGAGAACGGCGCCGAGAAATTCAAAAACAATGGCGATACAAATCGCCTGTTTAATAGTGACAGCTCCAGCTCCCACAGAGGTCCCCATTGCATTGGCAAGGTCATTTGCCCCAATGCCCCAGGTCATGAACAGTCCAAATCCTACTGCCATGATGACCAAGATGGTCCCGTACGCTGCGATAATTTCCATTTTTTCCCTTATTTTGATAGAAACAGTAAAAGCCGGTCAGCAATATTTTCGGATTGATCTGACAGATCTCCGACCAATTCTATAATTTTATACCAGTACATAACAGAAACCGGATCCAGTTCATCCTCCACGGCAAAGAGTGCCCGGCGGGTGTTATGTAAAATTCTATCGATATTATTCTCGCACTTGCGGACATCATCGATCATCGCGCTGACTTTCTCTTTTTCTCGTCCTCCAAAGCCCACTTCAAGCAGTTCGTCTAACTCCTCAATTATTTTCAGGGCTACTGAGGTCGCCTCCATGGTTTCATCCAGTAAGGCATCAAGATGAGTCTTAATGGCATCCGGAACCACCATATCACGGGAGACCACTATCTGGGCGATGTGCTCGGCTATATCCGCAAGCGTATCCTGATCGTTGAGCAGCTCCAGCAGGTCCCGCCTGGCTACGGGCATGAACAGCGAGTTGGGCATGTTCAGGCGGAAGTTAGACTTGATTTTGTCCGCTTCGGTTTCAAGGCTATCTATCTGAGCGGCAAGGTCTGCAATTTGCTCATCTTCTCGTAGATAAAGCGCATTAAAAAGCGCAGGAATGAGACATATGCAGGAAAAAACCGTGCGCATATGTTCCTGAAGCGGAATGAAGGGTGAACGTCGAAAAAGTCCGGGAAGGGGAGTAGTAGATCGGATAGGCATAATCCTCGATCTCCTTAGCAGTGTTTTCCGTCAGAACCTGTGGCTGGCGACAGGCAGATAATATCAGGGCAAATACATAGTATCCAAACCTAAGGGGGATACAAAAAGCCCTGTTATGCGTTTGGGGGTTGTTAGGTCCTCAATGTACCCTGCGTTTCAAGCCTAATCCAGACTAATTGTCAATGTTTTTTCGGGAGAGAAGCCTCTTCTCTTCCTCCGACCTATCGAACTCACAGTGGCCTCAGGCCGTTAATCAATTTTGTCAGAGGTTCAGCAGGGTAGTGTAACGGAACAAATTGGCCTCTGATATATTGGAAGACAGCGGGGCCATCCTGATGGGCGCTGTAAATGATATGATGATTTTTTATGCCGTCAACATTCTTCCAGGCACTGCCAAAGGGATCGACCGGGGTGTGCCCGACGATAAATGGCGTTTTTTTGGGACACCCCAGGGTTTTGCGAAACCGGGAAATATCCTTTTTATTATATCCGCCTGGGTAATGGGGGCGTTGCAGTCTGTTGCGGGTAATTTCCCGAATGAGTGAAGGATTCTGGGCGATGTTGATCAGATCGTTGTAGGTGACTGTGGAAATTGGTGGGGCTGCATGGCAGGCAAAAAAACTCTCTGCCTGAACAATGTAGGGAAGACTCGAAAAAAATGTATCCATGGCGTTGACGTAGTCTCTTCCACGACGATCAAGAAGCTCTTTTTTTAATAACAGGCCCTGGGAAATACCATTTTTACTAATTGTTTCTGAAAAGGAATCATGATTGCCCGCGATGTAATGAACATTTTCAGGAAACCTTAATTTTAGCGTACAAATGAGGTCGATCATGAGAATGGAGCTGTCCATCTTCTCCATTTCTCCAGCTATTTCAGAGTGGAGTGCATCACCCAGGAGAACGATGGTTACTGCCTTCTGGTCGAGGTGGCGCAGCATACAGTTCTCACTGAGGATTTTTAACAGATTGTCAACCTGGCCATGGAGGTCTCCTACAATAATGGGAATCGTTTCATCGTTTAGCCGGATGATCGCGCCTCCATGACCTGAGTTGGCAAACTCACGGGCAGGATCCCGGGTGATGCAGTCAATGGTATTCTGGAGAAGCTGGAGAGCCTCGGTTGCAGATTTTTGCCGGATCGGTCCTCCAAAGATCTGCCTGATACTATAAAAGGCGTTTTCACGCTCCAGTTTGACCCGTTCCCTGTAATCCATGTCGTCAGAGCGCACGAGTTGTACCGGATGCTCATGCGCCAACGGAGTAAAGGTTAGGTCTCCACGCTGATTGGTAATTCCCATATGACGCTCAGCAATCGATGCGTCAAATTGAAGGATATGGCGGAATATTTTATTTGATCGGCCAAGTATCACTGTCTCCCCATCCTGTATCCGAATAAATCCAAAGGGGACGCTGCTATCACAGACATACGGTGCGGAGATGCGCCAGTGTTTACGCAGAGAGGACAGCTTCACGCCCAAGGGGATCTCCGGTGAGAAATAGAACCGCTGATCACCGATGAGCATTTCAAAAGTTTTGCCGTCATGGGCAACTCTGCTGACCTCAACCACGGCCTGTGGTTCAGCAGTGATAGTGAACCAGGTGCTGCGGTTGAGCCCCAGGAGCTGTTTCCAGCCCTTGACACTGTTCAGATTCGGACGTGGCGGCTTGGTGGGAATGGACCACCCGGGGACAGAGACCGCACCTTTCTCTGCAATATAACAGGGAGGTCCGCTTAAGGATTCACGAATGGAAATATTCAGCCCGGCCCTGTGGAGATAGAGCGCAATTTCCTGATACGCCTGGACCTGTCGTTCAACCATTTCCAGGCTCAGGCCGACATCCACAGGGAAATACCCCTGGTGTTGCCTCTTCAGTCGACGTTCGAAAATTTTCTCAGGCGAGGGAAGAAGAAACTCAAAAACATATCTGTTTATCCAGTTTTTTTGCAAAAACGATGTGCCCCGTCCGGGAATCCTGATGCGTGCGGGTTCCAGTAGCGGTGGGGGCTCGGCCTCAACCCACTCCTTGTCAAAAACGGTCAGGGCCTCAGCAAAACCCTTAAATGGCATCCCAAGGTGCACTTCCCGAGGCCTGTAGATCAGCGTCTGGTCTTTCCACCAATTTTTTTGGGTCAGATCGATATACCCCTCATTGGGCCAGCCACCAATCTGATTGATATAATAGGACTTGCCGGCTCCGGGCGGCCCGGTCACCACCATCTGCAGGTATTCCATACCGATGGGGATCAATATGCCCCGGGTTTCCTGGATATCCTTAATCGGGACGAGTATATTTTTTAGGAGATTTTTCATCTGCGAGATGATGGGGTGGTGAAAGTTATTGAAATTATAACATATTACAGGTTGTTGCAAGGAAAGACAACCGGACCAGAGGTTAACTGCTCAAACTGGGGGATTTGCATAGACGCGGTTATGACAGCGGAAATGATTGAGCAGGGTGGTCAGCTCTTTGAGGGTGATCAACTCGTGTTCAACCAGAATTGCGCCGAATTTTTTCTGATGCCGACGTTGGTGGCTCAGCACCATCTCCCGCTGGTGAGGGTTCAGCAGGCCAAGGGAAACCGCCACCTCGCCAAAGGGGCGGCGTGGAGTTTTCAACGTAAGGATACGGTTGACATCTTCAGGAATGAGCAGGCCTAGCCGGGTACCCATCTCCCCAAATCTTGGGCGCCCACGCTGTTGTTGCACAAGAATGGTCGTGATGGTTCTCCAGGTGGTCAGTCCTGAGTAATAGAGAAAATGGCCAAAGAGCAGACTCCGCTGGGGCAGGGGACCCTGGTAAAGCTGGTCGATGGTTGCCTGAGCAACGCCAGCTCTGTTTCTGCTTTCCAGGATAATGGGGGCAATTGTTTCAAAGGAATCGGCATTGACTCGGGCTGAACGCATGCGGGAATGTACCGGCTCAATGCGAGGCATGGGCTTTGTATCGCGGCGTTCAATGAAATCACTGAGCAGAGAAAAAGCCTGTTGAACCGCATGAAAACACTCGAAGTCGGTCTCGTCGCACTCGGGACGCGCATCGGGATGGGTTTGGCGGGCGCGTTGCCGATAAGCGTTTTTCAGGCCACCTGGTTGCAGATAGTCGAGAAAGCCACGTTCAACAAGGACATCTTCTCCGAAGAGCAGCCGGCAGGCTTGCAGCAGGGTATCTTCAGTTACCAACAGGTTTGATCCTCAGAAAACGTCGTGAGAAAAATCCGGTGGAAACCTGCACCCTTAATCGCATTGGCGCAGAACCTCCTGGGCAATTCGTTCAAGGGGCATGATCTTATGGACACCACCATGCTTGATTGCCTCCGCCGGCATACCAAAGACCACGCAGGTGGCCTCATCCTGGGCAATAGTTATTGCACCTGCATCATACATCTCTTTCATGCTGCGTGCACCATCATCTCCCATGCCGGTCATAATTACTCCCACCGCATTCTTGCCCGCATACCTTGCGGCAGAGCGAAAGAGGACATCCACCGAGGGGCGGTGGCGCGAAACCAGTGGCCCGTCTTTGATCTCCACGTAGTAGCGGGCTCCACTGCGTTTGAGAAGCAGGTGATGATTGCCCGGCGCGATCAGGGCTCGACCTCGGACCACGGTATCATTATTCTCTGCCTCCTTGATCGTGATACGACAGATGGAGTCAAGCCGGGAGGAAAAGGCCGAGGTAAAATGCTCGGGCATGTGCTGGACAATGACAATACCCGGGGAGTCCTCGGGAAACATCTCCAGAAAAACACGCAACGCCTCGGTGCCGCCGGTTGAGGCACCAACCACCACCACCTTTTCCGTGGTCTGGAGCATGGCTTTGGAGTTGACTGCTCTGTTGGGTAACACCGCATCGGCGGTGAGTTTCGGGCTTCGTTTTATCGACGGGCGGTTCAACTTGCGCAATCGCGCCTGGGCGGCAGCCTTAACCGCATCACAAATGCGCATTCTCGATTCTTCGAGGAACTGTTTGGTCCCAACCCTCGGTTTGGTGATAATGTCGACCGCCCCGCATTCCAGTGCCTTCATTGCGCTGGCCGAGCCGTCACCGGTGAGGCTTGAGCACATCACCACCGGAATGGGGTGTTGGCTCATGATCTTTTGAAGAAAGGTCAGGCCGTCCATGCGCGGCATTTCAACGTCCAGGGTAATCACATCGGGAACTTCCTCTTTCAGCCTGGCGGCAGCGGCAAAAGGATCGTTGGCCGTGGCCATGACCTCTATTTCAGGATCACTGTTGAGGATTTCCTGCATGGTCTGGCGGACAACCGCCGAATCATCAACGATGAGAACGCGGATTGGTTTATTCATTGATTCTCCCCTGGGCCTTAAGCCGTGGTCTTACGAACGACGACCGGAGCGAAGTTGTTTTTCTTTAAGCAGTATTGCCTGTTCGGCAGCCGATAACTGATCTTTTTGTACCCGTTTGATGTAGACATCCCCTGTGTCTGTATAAAAAACAAGTTTGCGTCCCTGTTGCCCGCCGACCTCCACCACCGCAGGCGGAATTTCGCTGAGTTCCAGAGTCATCAGGGCCGCCTGGATGTTTTGAGCGCCGATGGTCCCCTGGGTACGACGGCCGCGCATGAGGGGAAACATGTCTGCCCCACCAAATACTTTGGCAACAAGATCATAAGGTCGAATTTTTTTTTCCTTAAAAAAATCAATCATATAACCTATGGACTGATTGGCGAATTTCCCCGGTTCCTTCTCCTCGCCACAGGGGAGGACCGCGTGACAGATAGCGCCCAGGCGGGTTTTGGGAGAGAAAAGGGTCACGGAAACGCAGGAGCCAAGCACTGTCGTCACCGTGGCTGGGCCCTCTGCGATTACTATCTCAGCGGGGTTGAGATAGATGGCGACAGCCTTGCGTTCATGGAGAGGCATCATCTTAAGACCATTTACTCGTACTGCATCCCAAGCTCATCGAGCCGTTTAAGAAGACTGGCCTTGTCTATGGGTTTGACCAGATAGGCATCACAGAGCCCGGAAAAGGCCTCAAGCACATTTTGGGGATCATCAAGGGAGGTGGTCATAATAATTTTGGTCCCCTGGGTTGAAAAAATATTCTGCTCTTCTTCCAGAGCCCGAATGTTTTTCAAGGCATCCTGGCCATTCATCTCCGGCATCATGATATCAAGACAGATCAGATCATAGGGGGCCTTTGCTTCCAGTGACATTTGAAAGGCTTGCACCGCCTCCTTGCCATTGACAGCAATATGGGTCGGTCCAAATCCTTTGAGTAATTCCTGCAGTAACAGCCGCGAGGTAAAATCATCTTCAACAATCAGTGTTTTCATCGTCTCATCCCTCCGCGCATTTTCAGTCAGTTTCAAGGACCCCTTGGTCACTAAGGCTGCTAAAAATACGCATGGATTGAAATACTCCTCAAGATTCCTTCAAGGACGCTAAATATTTGCTCATGGTCTCTTGCAGGCAGTCAAACTCACGAACAATCTGGGCAACAGCTGGCTCTATAAGAGCTGCTTGGGTCTCCTCTAACTCTTCCAGCGTGTGAGCAACACTCCACAGGCGTCTCCCACCGACAACAGCCGCCGCCCCTTTGATGGTGTGCGCCTGTTGTCGCAGCCCTGGCAGATCACCATTACGGTAGCAGTCCTCTAGTTTGTCAAGCTGCTGGGGCATATCCTGTAAAAATCCCTGACAGACAATAAAGGCTACGTGTTTATCCCCCATGAGCCGACTATGCATGCCTTCCTGATCCCAGATGGGAATCAAGGTGTCGTGGGAACCTGTGCCAGCTGATTCTCCCGGTTCAGGTTCGGTTTTTCGTTCCGCTCGGTAGAGGGGAGGGAGCCATTTTTTTAATATTGCCTCAAGCTGTTCAGGTAACAGGGGTTTGGCAAGAAAATCATTCATACCGCAGGCCAGACATTCGGCTTGCCCGGAGGTATCGGTGTTGGCTGTCATGGCAATCACGGGAATGTGATGGTCCTGCACACTGGAACCCGGGTCACGAATGAGGCGAGTCGCTGCAAATCCATCGAGACCGGGCATCTGACAATCCATGAGGACCAGATCGTACTGGATTGCTTGCAATGCCTGGAGCGCCTCCTCACCGTTTGCCACCGCATCGGCAAGTATCCCGATATTTTCCAGGATCGCCAGGCTCACCTCCCGGTTGGTTCTGTTGTCTTCGGCAACAAGAATTTTCGCTTTATACTGTGTGACCACGATGCTTGCCTCCCAAGGGGTCGGGAAAAGGAAACTTGAATTGTGGCGGTCTGGTCGCCTGGAAAAGTTGTTTTCGCATCAATGAGACTGTTTGCCCGCACCGTTTGTCGGCAATCAACAGCTTCGCCCCATATGGGAGCTATGGCTTACGATAAATAGTTGGAGCTACCTGCACAAAGGGGGTGTCATAGCCGTGCAGTGATTCCGAATGTCCCAGAAAGAGAAATCCTCCCGGGTGCAAGTGACGGCTGAACTTACGCATCAGCTTTTCCTGGGTTTCGTTGTCAAAATAGATGATGACGTTACGGCAGAAAATGATATCCACCATTTCTGGCAGACCAAAGTCCTCATCCATGAAGTTGAGCCGACCAAAACGGATCAGCCGCCTGATTTCCGGGGCGATGCGAATTTCCGGGTTTCTAGCCTCCCTACTCTTTAAAAGGTATTTCTTGCGGTGGAGGTTGGAAACCGGCTGGATGCGTTCCATCGGATAGACTGCCCGCTTGGCCACCTGCAACACCCGGGTGGAGATATCCGTGGCCAGGATCTGAAAACGAAACCCCGGAGTCCTTTCCTGAACATCCGAGAGGACCATAGCCAGGGTGTAGGGCTCTTCACCGGTTGAGCAGCCGGCGCTCCAGATACGCAACGGTTTATGGGAGTTGAAGCGTTTAGTCTGCTGAAGTGCCCCCAAGGCGGTGGAGGTAAGATACTCAAAATGGGTCGGTTCTCGAAAAAAGTCTGTTTTATTGGTGGTGACCGCGTTGATCAGGTGCACCATCTCTTCTTCCAGTCCTTTGGGGCTGAAAAGAAATTCGCAGTATTTGCTAAAACTGTCTATCCCCAGCGCCCGTAACCGTTTTCCCAGTCTGCCGGTGAGCATGGTGTTTTTTGAATCGGGCATCTTGATTCCCAATTCCGTATAGATCAGGGAACTGAGTTGCTGAAAATCACGGGGACTGAGAACAGCGTTCATGGCTTACTCCCGATTGAATGTTCCCATATGGAGATTATCGCTCCATATGGGAACGCTGGCCAAGGTTAAAAACGCTCGAATTGTTCATCCAGCTTGTCGCTGTCACTGCCCATATCCAGATCAAGTCCTCCAGAGGGGGCGACCTTTTTTACTTTGGATTCTCGCTTCACCGGAGGCAGGGCAGCCTGCTTACGAGGGGCTGGTGAGGAAGCCTTGGGTGGACGCCGCATCATGGAGCCACCACGGGTGTCCACTTTAAAGAAGGCCATGATATCCTGCAGTTGCTCGGCCTGGCTTGAGAGTTCTTCCGAGGTGGAGGCCATCTCTTCCGAAGCGGAGGCGTTCTGTTGGATGACCTGGTCAAGCTGCATGATCGCCCGGTTCACCTGCTCGGCCCCGGTATCCTGCTCTTTACTGGCAGCGGAGATTTCCTGAACCAACTCGGCGGTGCGCTGAATGTCCGGTACCATCTTGGCGAGCATCTCACCGGCCTGCTCGGCCACTTCGACACTGGATTCAGAGAGCTCAGAGATCTCGGCGGCCGCGTGCTGGCTGCGTTCTGCAAGTTTTCGGACTTCCGCTGCAACCACGGCAAATCCCTTGCCGTGTTCCCCGGCCCGGGCTGCCTCAATGGCGGCATTGAGGGCCAAAAGATTGGTCTGGCGGGCAATCTCTTCAATGATGGAGATCTTGCCTGCGATATCGCGCATGGCAGCAAGGGTCTTGGCCACGGCCTCGCCACCGGCTTTGGCGTCATCGGCACTCTTGATCGCGATTTTTTCGGTCTGCATGGCATTATCGGCATTCTGGCGAATATTTGCTGCCATCTGCTCCATGGAACTGGACGCCTCTTCCGCTGCGGCCGCCTGCTCGGTGGCACCTTGGCTCATCTCCTCAGAGGAGGAGGAGAGTTCCTGGCTTCCTGAGGCCACGTTATCCGATGCTCCCTGGACGCTGGCGACCACTTCTTTAAGTTTATCCACCATGGTATTGAGTGCACCAGCCAGCTGTCCAATCTCATCTTTTTGTTTGATATCGAGTGTTTTGGTGAGATCGCCGTCTGAGACGGTTTCTGCAAACTGAACTCCCATAAAAATGGGTTTGGTGATGGCCCGGGTGATGAAGTAGGCGATGAGGCAGCCGATAATGACGGCAGAGATCAAGCCGACGATCATGACCATGGATGCCGTGGCAAGTGATTGGACCGCATCGGTGGCAATGGCGTCGGTCCCCTCCATACCTTTGACCGAGACCTCGCGGGATTCACCGGTCACGATATTGCCTATCGATGTACGCTGCTGACCGAGTTCAACATTTTTAAGCCAGAGGGTGAGGAAGTCGTTCATGGCTGTCTTGTAACGATTGGCCGCCTCTTCGACATTGTTGAGGTTACTGATGTCTTCCTTAAAGCGGATGATTTTTCTCAGATCGTTAAATTTTTCCTGCATCAGATCAAAGTTGGCATTGGCATCGCGTATAATTTGAGGCGAACGCTCAGCCTGTGAACGCCAGGCTGCGATGCGCGTTTGATTGCCAACGGTAATGATCTCACTGATCAGAGTAATTTTGGCCATGCGCTCGTTGAGTGCAGCAATCTCTTTCCCTGCTGCAATTTCAGCGGTCATTTTTTGCTGCTGCCCCTGCAAGAGGGTGTTGCAGTTGCCCATGTATTTTGCGGCGGAGGCATCAAGCTCTGCACGGTGCGCATCCATTTTTTTGTTGGTCTCCACCGTGGTAGCAACCAATTGTTCATACTCGCTGACCGCTTTTTCTACCTTCTCTGCAGCCGGTTTGAGGGCTTTAAGGTGAGGAGAGCGATCTGCCAGATCTTTGGCTTTGTTCAGGCGTTCATGAATGGCCTTGAAATGTTCTTGGGCCTGGTCGAGGTGTTTTTTCTCCCCGGTAAAACCGTATCCACGCATGGAGAACATAATACGAAAGGCACTGCGCTCGATCTGGTTGGCAATCTTTACCTCTGGAACATATTCTTGTTCCAGCATGACCGATTTGGTTTTAACGTTGCTCATATTGATGAGAGCAAGAATGCCGAGAGCAGCGGCAATCGTCAAAAGCGCCGCAAAGCCGAGGCCAATTTTGAATCCTAATTTCATGGTTGTTCCTCTCCTGTTCAGTTATCGGTTCAACGCTGTATGGGTATGTTCAAAAATACCTCAGGATACTTCTTGGGCTGGTGACTCAGTTCTCTGGACCTGCATCAACTCTTCGTTGCTGAAGACCTTGTCGATATCCAGGAGGATGATAAATTCCTCATCTCGTTTCCCCATCCCCTTGATGAACTCCGTGTTGAGTTTGGTCCCGATCTTGGGGGCCGGTTCAATTTGTTCCGGTTCCAGCTCGACCACCTCCTGGACTGAATCTGCCAGGGCACCAAGAACGGTAATCTCACCATCCATGTTGATTTCCACGATGATGATACAGGTATTGACCGTTTTTTCGGTCTGTTCCAGGCCAAATTTGAGGTGGAGATCAACCACCGGGACCACCGAGCCTCGCAAATTGATCACCCCCCGCATATATTCTGGAGTGCGGGGAACCTTGGTGATGTTGGTGAAGTCGAGAACCTCCCGAACTTGGCCGATGGCGAGCCCAAATACTTCATCCTTCAGTTTGAAGGTGAGGTATTGGTTCATCTCAATGTTGTTTGCTTCAACCATAAACCTCTCTCCCTTGTTGGTTGTTCGCTGCCTGGTTTAGCTTTTTGCTCTTTCGCATATCGCTTTCATCCTTCCTGTTCGGCGCGGTAGGCAAGGTGGTTGATGTCAAGGATCAGGGCCACACTGCCGTCACCTAAAATAGTCGCCCCGGAGATCCCCTGCACATCACGATATACCCGGCCCAGACTTTTTATGACCGACTGGTGCTGGCCAATGACCTGATCGACAACAAGACCGACCTGAGTACCGTTGACACTGGTAATAACCACCTGTTGCAGCGGGGGCGCCTTCGAGCTCACCGCAAATTCCTCGCGCAGAGGGATGTAGGGCACGATCTGTTCACGAACGTTGATTAGATGGCGTCCATGGGCACGGGCAATATCCTCCTGGCTCAGTTCGACGCACTCCTCGACGATGGACAGGGGTAGGGCGTAGTTATCTTCATCGACGCTGACCAGCAAGCTCTCCACAATGGCAAGCGTCAGGGGAATACGGATGGTGATAGTCGAGCCCTGGCCCACTGTACTGTCAATGCAAATGGTGCCGCGCAGACTGTCAATGGCTCGCTTGACCACATCCATGCCCACACCGCGTCCGGATATGCCGGTGACCTTTTGGGCCGTGGAAAAGCCGGGGGCAAAGATGAGGTTGAACACCTCCGTATCGCTAAGCTGAGCATCAGCGGCTATCAGGCCGCGCTCAACGCCTTTGGCAAAGAGAGCGTCTCGATCAAGCCCCTTGCCATCATCTTTGATGACGATCTCGACACTGTCGCCTGAGTGTGCTGCTGCCAAGAGCACCGTGCCGATCTCTGCTTTGTTTGCGGCCAGCCGTTTCTCCGGTTCCTCTATGCCGTGATCAAGGCTGTTGCGGATCAGATGCACCAGGGGATCGTTAAGTTTCTCGATGACGGTTTTATCGATCTCAGTTTCAGCACCAGTTGTCTTCAAGTCGACTTTTTTGTTGAGCTCGTTGGAGAGATCGCGGACTAAGCGTTTGAATTTACTGAACGTGGTGCCAATGGGTAGCATACGCATATTCAAGGAGGTATCACGCAGTTCAGCAGTGAGGCGTTCGACCTCCTCAGCAATGGCCAAAAGCTCATTGTCATCCCGCATGTTGGCCGCCTGAGAGAGGCGTGCCTGCACCGTGACCAGTTCACCCACTCGGTTGACGAGATCGTCTAGTCGGTCGGCGGGAACACGAACACTTGAGGTAGTTTCCTTGGCTTTTCTTTGGCTGCGTGCTTCTCGGACCATCTCCTGTTCATGCAGCGCTGCCTGAACGGAGCCGGTCGAGACCTTATTCATATCAACCAATTTCTGGCCAATGGGTTTGGCGGGTGCAAGGATGTCGTCTAACTCCTCCTGGCTGATGTCGCCGCGCTCAACTAAAATTTCACCGATACGCTTGTACGCGGGGTCCGAGTCCTCGGTGTCGTCATCATCAATGGTGTCGATTTTTATTTCCGCGTCATCTTCCACAAAAATAAAAACATCCTTGATGGCGTTGATTCCCCGGGAGGTGTTGAGGATGATGTCCCAGTGAACATAACAGAGTTCTGGTGAGAGGTTGTCCAGCAGAGGAATGAGCTCCGGCTGAGCCACAACTTTGCAAGAACCGAGCTCCGAAAGCTCCTTGAGCAGGCTCTCTGGCCGGGTGCCGCTCATGCTGATCTCTTCTGCCAGCCGCATACGGATGCGGTAGGTGGCTTCACCTTCAAGCTGTTGTTCAGTATCGCTGGTCACCTCGATGGGAGAACCGCTTTCCTCTGGGGGAGGACCACCTGTTTTGGCCGTGCTTTCCTTGGCTATGGAACGAAAAATTTCCATCAAACTTTGGCCTTCGTTGCGATCAACCTCTCCCTCGGCTTCCTCTTCCAGGAGCGCACGAATATAATCACGGGCGCCAAGACTCTGGCTGACCAGGTGCGCCGTCACCGGAACTTCTCCCTTGCGCACCAGGTCAAAAACCGTTTCCACCTCATGGGTGAACTCGGCCACCTCATCAAAGCCAAACATGGCGCCGGAGCCTTTGATCGTGTGCATGGCCCGAAAAACCTGGGCCACCAGTTCTTCATCCTGGGGAGATTCCTCCAAATCCAGCAAGGCTGTCTCCAGCGAGGCCAGCAATTCTGCAGCCTCTTCCCTGAATACTTCTATATGTTGATCAGACATGTTCCGTATCCTTGGTGAAAAGGAAGTGGTAAAGCCGGTGTGGTGGCGCTTAAATCCACAGGCAGTCCTGGTCGGCGGGGCAAAGGCTGCAGCCACAGTGCCGTGTAAATCCAGAAACCTGCATCACTTCATCAAGGGATGCAGGTCGTCCATTGTGCCAGCTGAGTACTTTCTGACGACTCACAGCGGTGCGGTGTGCTGAGCAGAGGAGCTGCAAACCGAAAAAATCCATATTGGTTATTCCCGCTCCATCCACCCGAATTTTTTCCCAGGGCTCAGCAAAGGCTTCAAGCAGGCTCTCGCGTAGCTCGGCAACCGATTCAATGGTGAGCTCTCCCCCTACATGGATGATGAGCTTGTTCTCTGCTGCCTGTTCTGTGGCAATGTTGAGCATCAAATAACCTCCTGAATTTGGAACTACTGGAGCACCCTGATAATTTTACCCTTGTGCTCGTCGTCGGTCATGGACAGGATCTAAAAGGACGCTGGAGATCTCTTTTGTTCCCGTGACGGTTCTTAGCCCAAGACTTTTTTGACCACCGCCACCAGCTGTTCAGGTTTGAACGGTTTGACAATCCAGCCGGTTGCGCCCGCTTTTTTGCCCTCGGCTTTTTTGGAGTCCTGTGATTCGGTGGTCAGCATGACTATCGGGATGAATTTGTTGAGTTTGGAGGTGCGAACGCCCTTAATCAGGCCAATCCCGTCTAGTTTGGGCATGTTGAGATCGGTCAGGAGCATATCCACCTTTTTTGCGTTAAGTTTGTTCAGCGCATCCTGGCCATCCACTGCTTCGACAACCTCATATCCGTTCTGTTTCAGGGTAAAGGAAACCATCTGGCGGATAGAAGCCGAATCGTCGGCGGTCATTATTGTTTTTCCCATGATTGTAACTCCTTAAATTGACCGTCTTCAGCGGTTTGGTTCGTTGTATAGAGCTCTCCAAAGCGGAGAACGGTAAAAAAATGTCAGTTCGGCAAGAAAGTGCCTTTTGAGCATTAAAAAAGATCAACATTATCCCCAAACTCACTGGATTCGGCTTCCTGCTCAACTGGAGTGGATGCTGTTTGTTTGAGGGTAACGCCGTGTTTTTGGGCAATTTCAGCATGTATACGCCGTTCGCTTTCCATGGTGTACCGGTCAGCCAGGTTGTGCAGCTCTTGTTTAAAGGCCTCACTTGCAGGGTACAGCTTTCGAGAGGCTGTGAATACCTGCTCCAGTTTATCCAGAACACCGCTGGCGATCTGTTTTGTGCGAGTGTGTACGTGGATAGAACGGGTCAGTTGATCAAACTCTAGGGTCAGGGCTTTTCCCTGCTGCTGCATTTGTCCTACCAGGCTTTGCAATTCGCTCCCGACCTCTTCAAGGTCGCCCAGGAGCAGGTGCATCCGCTGTTGCATTTCCATGAGCTGGTCGCTTAACACATGCTGTTTGCTTTCCGAATCACTTGCGATAGCCTCGGTAATGTTTTGAATCTTACCCAAAGCCTGAGAAATGATATCTGTTCGGCGAATGGCATCCTTGGAGAGTTGTCCGACCTCGTCAGAGAGGGTACTCATGGATGCTCCATCCTGGCCGGTACTCACGGCTTTAATACGTGCATTCAGGGCAATTTGAATAATTTCACTGCCAAACAGCTCGATATCATGGACAAAGGTCGTGATCTCTCCCATGGTACTCAGCACATTGCGCATCATGTCGTCAATGGTTGCGGTGGTTGAGCCATACTTCTGAAGCAGGTCGGTAACTGCGGTCATGTTGCTGGTGATAGCACCTAAAAAGGAGTCTCCCCTGCGGGTGGTTGTTGATCCAGATGCGATATTATCAGTGATCTCCCGCTGTGATGCTTGCAAGTGCGTTATTTTTGCGAGAATGGTTTCAACTGATTCATAGAGGACAGTGCTGGCAAAAGTGAGCTGGGCATGCTGAATCTCGCAAACATCGCCAATTTTGAGAATGGCTTTTTGTTCCATCTCTTCATCAAATGCATCATCGACCTGTTCACACTGTGTAAAGAGAGGAAGGACAGCTTCTAAAGCTTCTGCCACATGCTCTACCTGTTGGCGATAGGTGTCCTCCATTTGAAGAGATTGGACAATTTCACTGATATCGTTAGTGTTTTGTGAAGAAATCGACTCGATAAGCGTTCCCGAGTTGAGGTAGTTCTGATGGATATTTTCAAGTGATGCCAAGCTGTGTTCTGTATTATCAAGGGCCGCTGATTTGCGATCTTCGCCTTGGCTTAGCTCTTCGTCAAAAAAGCGGCTGTGTTCACCTACGGTTTTCAGTAATCCATCAATGTTTCCCTTGATGGCCGAGGTTTTTGCTTTGATCTGCGAGGAAAGTTTGCGGATGTCGGTGGCCAGGTTTAAGAACTCTCCTCCCATGTCTTGAAGATAGGTGGACTCTATGCGGATAAGGACCTCAAAAATATAGAGTTGTTTGGCCATGCGGCGAAAGTCTTCAACCGGCGGGCTGACCTGGCGAAGAACCGTCCCTACCTCGCCAATTTGATTGGAGTTATGCAGACTGCGTTCTTGTGCCTGTTCCAGGTAATTCGCCATCTCCATCAGCATCTGGCGAAGCTGTTCCATAAGTTCTCCCACACGACCGCCTCCGGCAATCTCAACCAGGTCTCGGGCTGTTTGCGAAAGCTCGCTGGTGTGCATGTAGGCTTCCTGCATCTGCCGCCCAATGTTGAGAAAATCCTGTTCGGTCGAACCGGATAGGGTTCGTAAAATATCCAGAGATGCAGTGAGTAGAGGTGGCCAGTTATTTTTCCAGGCATGTCCGTGGTGCGCTTGAGCAGGTATCGGCATAGATGTATTCACGTTCATAGCTCATGGGGAACGGCGTTGAGGCCGCAGGAAAGTAGGCAAAATTTTTTTCTTAACTGCATGAATCTTGCCATACGAAAATATTGAAGGAAAGAGATTTGTTTTTAGTTTATTTTCCGTTTGTTATTGAAAATAATCTGTGAGCGCGCAAAACTGCCGTCAGTGAATGTTGTCTAGGAAATTGGACAGTTTGTAGAGAGATATCGTCCGGAAGAGATACCGGTTAGGAAAGGACAATCTGCTTGTCGAACAAAAAATAGAAAGTAGGAAGAAGTGATTTCTGAAAATTCCCCAATTATTGGTGGCTTAAGCTTTTAAGCATTGGTAATAATTCCTAGTTATTTTTGTTGGCAGCTGTGTCAAGAAAAGTAGACAGTGGTGAGAGAGGTCTGTTCACAAAAGTTAACAGTTTGATGGGCTGGTGAAAGAGGCTGTCCAATTGAGCAGCTGATTTTGACAAGATAGTGTTAGTTATTTTAGGGGCAGGGGGGCCAGCCAAGTGCTGGCTCCCCTCTGCTATGTGGGATTTGTCGTTCTCGTAAAAAGGGCTTGAGAATAACGTTTTACGCTTCGTGAACTACTGATTTTGCGTAACCTAGGGGTAAGTTGTGATTTTCTCCAATGCCATCAATATTGATTGAAGGAGGGCATCGTTAAGCTGATTGACGGAAGAGGAAAAAAGGATGCAAATGCCCCTTTAAACTACACTTTCACTGATCCAAAAATCGTGTCGATTACAAAAGCTGGTTGCTGTGATTTTGCCCGTATACCCTGCGGGTAACTCGTAGTTGGATTCAGGGGTGTCTGTGGGGGTAAAGGTGGTCGCGCCAAGTGGTGTGCCATCGCCAAGAACCAAGGTATGACGAACAATGAAATGGGCATCCGACATGGGGTGTTTGGTGGTCACAGTAACCTTTGTGCCTTCAATGGTGACGACTGGGGCATGGCTGCCGACTTTTGCTGCCCATTTTCCTGGGTTATCTTTGCTGTACACTACATTAAGATAAGCGGGGCTTTCTGTAGCCAGTGCTTTTGAGACTGAGCCGACGGCGAGAACCGAGGCGGTGAGCGCTGTTGTTTTAAGAAAATCTCGACGATCTTGCATGGCACTTCCTCCTGTTTGGATGTATTGCGCAGTGAGTTTCGGAGTTCTGAATCTGTCCATTTTCCTTGCAGGATACATACCTGTTAAGAAACGTTGAATGTATCCCTTGAAGGGCTGCATAGATGAAGTCAAATGAAACTGATTGTTATTTTTAGTCATCTTTAAGCAGGGTGCAAGGGCTTTTCATATTGGCGAATCATAGCCGTTGCTTTTTTCTGGTCGACTGGTCGAGAAAACATGAAACCCTGAACCCGGTCACAATTGAGGCTGCGCAGCCGCTCGAGCTGATCCCGGTTTTCTACACCTTCGGCAATAACCCCGAGGTCCAGGCTACGAGCCAAAGAAATGATGGATCGGACAATTTCATCGTTTTCTTTGTCGCCCTCTGAAAATCCATGAATAAAGGAGCGGTCTATCTTGAGGTGGTCAATGGGGATTCTACGCAGGTAGGCAAGTGAAGAGTAGCCCGTTCCGAAGTCATCAATGGCTATTTGCACCCCAAGTTTGCGCAATCGGTTGAGTTCGATGATGGCTCGGTCGACATCATGCATTATCACTGATTCTGTAACCTCGATCTTGAGATTAGCTGGGTTCAGTTGGTGTCTGATGAGTTCAGACATCACATGTTCCACCAGTCCGGTATCGGCCAGTTGTCGACACGAGACATTGACACTCATTATGAGTCCCTGCCTCCAGCCTAATTCCTCCAACCAGTTTTTTAGTGTAGCGCAGGCCTCGGTGATAACCCACTTCCCTAGGTCAATAATGAGTCCCGTCTCTTCGGCCAGAGGAATAAACCGATCTGGTGGAACCATCCCCCGCATTGGGTGATTCCAGCGAACCAGGGCCTCAAAACCGAGGAGTCGCTCTGTATCGACAGAAACAATGGGCTGGTAATGCAGTGTCAGTCCCTCAGAGTAAATAGCTTCTTTCAGTTCAGCTTCCAGATTGATCGATTCGATCAGTTCCAGGTGCATATGTTTGTCGAAAAGAAGAATACTTTTCCCCTGCTGCTTGGCGCGGTACATGGCTATATCGGCATCCCGCAGGACCTCTTCAGCGCTGGTATATTCATTGAGTTGAGTAACAATACCTATTGAAGCACCAGGAGTAATATCGTTGCCATATAACGAGAAGGGCTCACAGAGAATAGAATGCATTCGGCGTGTTGTGTTAAGGAGTTTTTCTCGTGTGTTGAACTCTTCGAGAATAAGAGCGAATTCGTCACCACCAAGGCGAGCAACGGTATCCACGGAGCGTACACAGAACGACAGCCGTTGGCTAACTTCAATGAGCAACTGATCCCCGGCCGGGTGTCCAAGGGAATCGTTCACCGCTTTAAATTTGTTCAGATCAATCATCAATACCGCATAATCGAGATTGGGCGTCGGCGTGAACGTTCCAGAGCCCGCTCTAAACGTTCGCCAAAAAGGGTGCGGTTGGGCAGGCCGGTGAGCGCATCATGAAATGCCTGATGTGTGATTTGTTTCTCAAAGGCTTTTCGTTCAGAAATATCTTGATATATATAGGTGATGCCATTTATAGCTGCACCAGCTTGATTGGGAAACCCTATCATATCAACGGGAATCAATCTCCCATCACGATGGCGACGCTTGGTTTCGCACTGGACGCTCACCCCAGATAAAATTGAGTTGCGAACATTTTCGCATTCAACTATCAACTCATCAGGCACGATAAGTGCCCGCATTCCGAAACCTATGATATCGACACTCTGGCTTTGAAAAACCGTAAATGCGGGCCAATGTGGGGTTGACGTCTAAATAGCGCCCATCGGGGGTGGTAAAGAAGATGCCCTCTAAGGAGTTGTTGAAGAGTGAGCGGTAACATTGCACTTCTTGATCCTTTTGCTCCTCAGGTTCAAGTTTGCTTTGAACATCCCTGTTCTCATGTGTACGCATTCTTGCACTGGTAGGCTGAAGGTTAGTGGGAGATGGTATTTCCGTTATGTAGCAAATCACACACCATGGATACTTAAAGTTGATTATGTAAATAGTGTTAAGGGGATATGCGGATTTTAGTCAGGGCTTGAAAAGCCAATGCCCCCAGTGGCTTGAAGAGATCCATCAAAGTTGTTTGCAAAAAAAGACTATTTAACAAAACGATGTGATTTTCTGGATACTCTAGGGAGGAAAATATAAATTCGCTGCAAAATAGAGAGGTTATAAAGAGATTGGCGCAGGAGGATATGCTCAGCAACAGCCGTACAGAGGAAATTGAGAGCCAAAAGGGAGCTCGTCAGGATGTGTACCGCAAGACCTTTCTTCCTCAAGATGTACGATCCTTTTCCTTCCTCCTTATCGTGGGACTTGTGCTCAATGTATTGCTGAGCCGTACGGACTCCCTTTTTTTGCATGATCAATCTCTGCTTGTCTGGGTGATCGCTCTGCGGGCTGTTTTTTTCTGTTTTTCTTTTGTAACTCTGGTGTGTATCAGGCGGTTGGATGATCCTGTTATCCTTGATCGTTTCACCTTGGCCTGGTCTCTCTCAATGGTAGCCTGTGTACTCTTGATTAATTCCTCTCGTCCCGTTGAATACACCGGCTATATTCTCATTGATTTTTGTGTTATTTTAGCTTTGTACACTCTACAGCCGGGAAATTCCTTCTGGCGATTTTTACCGGCTGTACTCTTTACGCTGGGGAGTGTGCTTTTGTTGCTCCTGGTTAAGTCTGACCAGAGTTCCCTCAGTTTAATTTCTCAACTCAGCGGATATCTTGCGGTCAATATTCTCTGCTTTATGGTCTCTACAACCTGGTACGGGTATCGAAAATCTTCTTTTTTGGCTCAAGCTGCACTCAAAGATCTCTATCAAGAGTCGGAGCAAAGCAGGCGTCAACTTGAGGCCTCGGAAACTTTCTGGGAGCGTATCATCGATACCTCACCCAATATGGTGGTCGTTGTTGACGAGCAACGGCGAATAACTCGAGTCAATAAGGCGTTGGCAGAGCGATTACAACGTTCTAAAAAGGCCATTATCGGGCAATGCTGCTGTCAGTTGCTTTGTGGCCTGAATGAGCAACATCAGGATTGCCCTTTGGGTACAATATGCCAGGTTGGCACTCCGCAGTACCTGGAAACCGTTTTGCCGGCATTAGGCGTAGAGACACGAATCCGTTCGACCTTACTTTCCGAAGGGGCAGAAGGGAAACCATCCCATGTTTTGCTGCTGCAAGATATTTCAGAGTGGAAAATCAATCAAGACCGACTGAGGGAGGCGCGTGAAGCCGCTGAAAAGGCCAGCCAGGTCAAATCTGATTTTCTTGCCTTAGTCAGCCACGAAATCAGGACACCTCTCAATTCTCTTGTCGGGTTAAGCAGGCTTGCTCGCCGGACAACACACAAGGAACAGTTACATCAATATATCGACATAATAGATCAGTCGGCTCACCTGCTCATGAACTTGGTGAACGATGTTTTGGATATGTCCAAAGTGGAGGCAGGCCAGTTACATATTGAGGCCGCGCCGTTTAACCTGGTCCAGCTTCTCGAGCTCTTACGCTGGCAGTTCACGCCTCTGGTTGATAATAATGATGGCGTCAGTATGCGCCTTGAGCTTGGGCCTGGGCTTCCTGCCTGGGTTGTGGGCGATGCTACCAGATTACGGCAGATCGTTTCCAATCTCCTTGCCAACGCCATAAAATTTACCGACAATGGTGCCGTTATCCTACGGGTGCAGGAAGAAAAGAGTGGCGAGAACCCTACTGCCTGCTTGTTACGCATTGAGGTTGTAGATACTGGGATCGGTATAGATTTAACCAAACAGGAGCTGCTCTTTGAACCCTTTCAACAGATTGATCCAGGAATCAGCCGAAGATACGGTGGCACCGGATTAGGGCTGGCTATTGTCCAACGTCTGGTCGCCCTGATGGGGGGGAGCATAACGGTCCAAAGTCAAGTTAATCGGGGAAGCTGTTTTACCGTCCGACTTCCAGTGCAAACCTGCAGCCCCGTACTGCTTGCTCCCGAGGATGGCGAGCAAGCCCGAGCTCTCTCTGTGCTGGTTGCAGAAGATAACCCTTTTAATCGCTTACTTCTAAAGGAGACACTGCACGACTGGGGGCATCGGGTCATCATTGCTGAAAGTGGTCGCCAGGCACTCAAAATGATAGAGAGACAAACTTTTGACTGTTATATCGTTGATTTGTGGATGCCTGATCTCAATGGCCTGGAGTTAGCCAAAAAAATTCGTTCCCGGGAGGTTTGTTTGCAGCAGGCGACAACTCCTATGATTGCGTATACCGCAGACACCGATGAACGCACCAGGGAACGCGCTTTGTCGGCCGGTATGCAACAGGTGCTGTGCAAACCACTTGATCCCCAGAAGCTGCGTTTAGCTTTAAGCGATATTTGCACAGGAGCAAAGACGGCAGAGATTGGATGTGAGGTAACAGAACAGGAGGACTGCCAGGCCCCATCCTTGAATCGCTACGGCTTGGCTGAAAAAGTGATCGCGGATATGGGTTCCGATCAGGAACGTGTCGAGACCTATGCCAAGCTGCTCTGGGATGATCTGATAGCTGAGAAAAATATGCTTGATCAGGCGCTTTTGCTTTCGGACCGGAAGCGCATCCTTGAGGCTGCACACAGTCTGAAAGGCTTGTGTGGGTATTTGGATGATGAACAGGCCAGCTCATTTGCTTTTGAATTGCACCGGGGAGGTAGAGAGTTGCCTCTAGTTGCACTCAACAAATTAGCGCAAAAGCTCAACGCACATTTGCAATTGCCAACGTTTTCTAGGAAAGATAGATGAGTCCAGCTCGAATACTGGTTGTCGATGACAAGACAAGTTTTCGTTACCTCCTTGATACCCATCTCACAGATGCAGGCTATGCCACCATCTGTGCAAAAAACGGTAGTGCTGCGCTTTCAATCATGCAGCAGCAGGAAATAGATCTCATTTTATCTGATCTGGTCATGCCCGAAATGGATGGCTTTGCTTTACTCTCAGAGGTGCAGAGTCGATTTCCCGGACTGCCCTTTGTGGTCATCACCGCCCATGGATCCGTTGAATCTGCGGTACAGGCCATGAAGCAGGGGGCAGATGACTACTTACTTAAGCCCATCATCAGTGAGGAACTCTTGCTCACCGTTGCGCGTAGTCTCGAGAGCGCTCGATTGCGTCAGCGGTGTAATCAGATCGAAGGGTATTATAACCAGCGTTTCAGTTTCGAAAATATAAAGTCTGTTTCTCCGTCCATGGGGGCTGTGCTTCATGCGGCCAGGCAGGTGGCTACTTTTTCAGAGACCACGGTCAGCATTTTTGGGGAGTCAGGTTCGGGGAAAGAGGTCCTTGCTCGAGCCATTCATGCGGCATCGGGTTGTTCACCCGCAACATTTATCCCGGTGAACTGTGCTGCTATTCCTGAAAACTTGTTGGAAAGTGAGCTGTTTGGCCATGTGAAAGGAGCATTTACCGGTGCTGAGACCTCGCGGGAAGGAAAATGTGCCCGTGCAGGCGGAGGAACACTGTTTCTTGATGAGATTGGTGATATGCCCCCACTGCTGCAAGCTAAACTTTTACGGCTCCTGGAAGAAAAGGTATATGAGCAGTTAGGTTCTGATCTGCCCCGGAAAGCTCATTTCAGGGTTATTGTTGCCACCCACCGTGATCTTCACGAGTTGTCCCGTACGGGACAGTTCCGTTTCGATCTCTTTTATAGGCTCAATGTCTTCCCCCTGCATATTCCACCACTGCGTGAGCGAAAGGAGGATATTTCCTCCTTGGTGGAACATTTTCTTGTCACTTTTCGCCAGCATCAGGGAAAATCGCTCCCTGGACTCTCCCGTGCCGCCCTGGATTTTTTACTGACCTATGACTGGCCTGGCAATGTGCGCGAGCTGCGCAACCGCTTGGAGTATGCCACCATTATCACCAATGGTGAGCTGATTCAGCCCCAACATCTTCGACTTCAACCTACAGAAAACACACCATTTTCACCATCGCTCTCCAGCCACACCCTCCACTTTGATTTCCCCCCTTCGGAGTTCTCTCTTGAGGCAGTTCATCAGCGACTCAAAGAGTGGGCACTTCAACAAAGCGGAAATAATAAATCCGCAGCGGCACGCCTTCTGAAAACGACCAGAAAATTTTTCTACTGAAGAAAAATATGTTGTCCCTAGAGGGACAGATTGTTCCTTTGGGGACATTTTCTGGGTTTTTCATTTTTGTAATAACCTGAAATTAAAGAAAAAAATGATGGCATGTATCCTGCTAGTTCATAGGGGGCAAGTGAGGCATTTTGTCCTCTTGGAGGATCATTTTTGGGAAAATCCCGTTTGACTGGAGGCCTGTGTATGTCACAGCAAGGAGTGGAATATTGTCTGGGACGGCTTGTTACTGACGAGCAATTCCGGCGCTTGGTTGGCAGGTCACTCCCGGAGGCCTGTTACCAGCTCGGAATTGAATTAACAGAGATAGAACTTGCACTTCTGGCGCAAATTGATATCGATTTGCTCAAGACTCTCTCTTTATCCCTGAACCGGGGGCTGATGCGTACCGGGGGGCTTGATGGGGTGAGTTGGGATTAAATGCGTACAGGAACCATGTTTAATCAACTTCCCTCATTTCTTCAGCCGTTGTTTTCCAAACAACGTTCGATCCGTTTCCATATTCTTACCCTCTTTTTTCTTTCAACAGCCCTGGTTTTTATTCTTGCCGGGGCCGGGATCTATCATTTTGTCTCCAGCACCATGCGTGACAATATGATGGAAAAACTGGCCTCTTCAACCTTGTCGCTTAAAGAGGTCGTGGAAAATTCTGCGCAACTGGCTATTCGCAATCATCTCCAGACGATTGCCCAGGTCAACATAGACACCTTGCGATTTTTAGAAAGGCAGGTGCAGGCCGAGACCTTAAGCCGTGCTGCCGCTCAAGATCAGGCTCGACACCTATTTTTGCAACAGCAAATTGGCGATAAAGGCTATGTCTACGTGATTAACTCACAAGGACGGATGCTGGTCCATCCGGTCGCCTCGTTTATTGGCACGCAGTTTTCCGACAATTCCTTTGTCCGTCAGCAGATGGCCCGGAAATTTGGGCTGCTTGAGTACACCTGGAAAAATCCCGGGGAGGATGCCCCATCACCTAAAACCCTGGCCATGGCCTACTTCAAACCCTGGGACTGGATTGTTTCGGTGACCAGTTACCGAAATGAATTCAATTTTTTGGCCCGAGATTTGCGCAAGGGGCTGAAAGCCCATCGTTTTGGCCGTACAGGCTACTCGTTCATTTTCAGTGGCTCCGGTGATGTTATTCATCATCCCTGGTTGGTCGGGAATATGTACACCGTAGAAAATGTTGCAGCCAAGCAATTGTTTGAACGTATGCTTGCCCAGAAAAATGGGCAGTTTACCTATAGCTGGAAGGATTCTTCTCAAACAAAGCCACAGAAAAAAATAGTCTTTTTTCATTACATTGAAGAGCTCGATTGGCTTGTCGCTTCAACCGTCTATGAAGAAGAGTTCCTTCGGCCTTTGGCTCATCTGGGTTGGATTATCGGATCGATTATTCTTGGCGCTCTGATTTTGGTGCTCCCCTTAGGTCTAACTTTGGGAAATTTGATAGCCAGCCCCCTGGTTCGACTGGCCAGTCAGATGGAGCAAGCAATTGGTGGGAACAGAGACGTGCTGGCTGAAGAGGATGCGCTGGGTGAGATCGGTGAGCTGGGACATCATTTTAACCGCTATATTTTGCAACTTTCGCAGGCTAATCAGAGCTTGCTTGAGGAAATTAAAGAACGCAAAGGCGCTGAGGATCAATTGCTCCTCTATCGCAATGCGGTGGAACAGGCTCTGGAGGGGATAATAATTACCGATGCCCAGGCGAATATTTTGTCTGTCAACCAGGCCTTCAGTGATATTACCCGGTACAGCCAGGAGGATGCGCTTGGTCGAAATGTTCGTATGCTCAAATCGAAGCGGTATACCCCCAACTTTTACCGCCAGCTCTGGGAGCAACTCAAACAAAGTGGACGGTGGAGCGGCGAAATCTGGAATGCTCGGAAAACCGGGGAGGACTACCCACTGATTTTGAGTATCAGCGCCATTCGCGATCAACACAATCAGACTACCCATTATGTGGGATTGTTTCACGATATTACAGAATTGAAGCGACAGGAAGAGCATATTGTCCATCAGGCCTATCATGACAGCCTGACTGGACTGCCCAACCGGCGTTTGGCCATGGATCGTATCGAGGTATCCATAGCCCATGTTCGGCGTGGAGGAACCCAGCTTGCCGTCCTGATATTGGATCTGGATAATTTTAAAAATATTAACGACAGCCTCGGCCACGCCAGCGGCGATACGCTTCTGCTTCAGGTGACGAATCGTCTGGTCGCGCAGGTTCGAGCCGAGGATACCGTGGCCCGACTCGGCGGTGATGAATTTTTACTGTTGATGGCCGCAATTCACTCAGAGGAGGTGGTCACATTACTCATAGATCGCTTGCTGAAAAGCCTGGATGCCCCTTTCCAGGTCGATGGGCAGGAGCTCTTTGTCAGTGCCAGTATTGGCGTGGCATTGTATCCCACCGATGGAGATAACGCCGAAACCCTGATAAAACATGCCGATATCGCCATGTATCAGGCAAAATCCCAGGGGAAAAACAACTTCTGCCTCTTTACCTCGGAGTTAAGTGAACGTATTTCCTACCTGCGAGAACTTGAAAATAATCTGCGTCAGGCTGTTCAAAACCAAGAGTTTACCGTTTTTTTTCAGCCTAAAATTGAGCCCTTTTCCGGGAAAGTGGTCGGGGCCGAAGCACTGGTTCGCTGGGAGCAGCCCGATGGATCGCTTGTCAGCCCGGCTGATTTTATTCCCCTGGCTGAGGAGACGGGCCTGATCGTTGGGCTGGGAGAGCTGGTTCTGGAACAGACCTGCCGTTTTCTCAGCGCACTCAATAGTACCGGGGGCCCCCCTCTTACGCTTTCTGTGAATCTATCGCCCCGGCAGTTTGTTCAGGATACATTGGTTGAACGCATCCTGGGCATTCTCCAGACCTTTAAACTGCCAACCAGTCAACTTGAGCTGGAGATTACAGAAACTGCGATGATGAATAACCTGGCCAAAACCGTCGATACCCTCAACGAGTTGGTCGGCCATGGACTTGCCATCGCCATTGATGACTTTGGAACGGGGTACTCCTCGCTTTCCTACCTCAAACGTTTTCCCATCAAAACCCTGAAAATTGATCGTTCCTTTATACGTGATATCACAGAAGATCCTTCAGATGCACAGCTGGTGGAGACCATAATCCTCATGGCGCATAACCTGGGCATTACCGTGGTTGCCGAAGGGGTGGAAACCGCAGATCAGCTTGCCTGGCTCAAACGGTGCAATTGTGAGCAGATTCAGGGATTCTATTATAGTAAGCCTTTAAGTTCAGAAGATTTTTTAGCCTATCTTGCCAATTTTTCCTCCGTGGAATAGTTCGCAGTTGGATTGGCCTCTGTACCCTTGTAGTTCAGCATGACGTTGTATTTCTGTACCTGTTTGTGGCGGCTCACCAAAACCGCCAACCATGGAAGAAAGAAACTGATAACCGGAAGCTGGGAGCGCTTTTATTTTAGTTGAAACAAGGAGAACACAATGAATTTTCGATCTATTAGTTTTCGACTTATTGCGGGAGGGTGTGTGGCCGTGGCCCTGCCATTGATGGTGGTGGGGGTCATTGCTGTGTCTAAATCGTCCCATTCACTGAGTGAAGCCGCGCGTAACAATGCCGCCTCGCAGGCCAGTAACATGGCAGCACTGGTCGAATCGACCCTGGATGCCCAACTCAAAACAGCCGCAGCCCATGCAGTTGATACCAATGTCCGTCTCATTGGAGAAAAGATAAAAAAAGAGGGGCTGGCGGCGGCTAAAAGTGACATTGCCGTGCTGCGCAAGCAGATGAAGGATAAGTTTAAGCAACTCGACGCCAGTTACTTAGGTATCTTCGTCACCGACGACAAAGGGTATATGTATACCGGAGAGTTGGCAAGTGGAGAGGAGTATAAGGGGGTCAACCTGGCAGACATGCCCTATTTTCAAAAGGCAAAATCCAGCGGTAAACCTGTAGCCGGGGATATTGTCTTCTCAAAGGTGACGGGTGATGTCATCTATGTCCTTTGTGCTCCCATAACTTCGCTTTCGGGAGAATTTTTAGGGATTTTTGGCCTCTCTCTTCGGGCCGAACCCTTAACACGTCACATTTCTACAATCAAAGTGGGAGAAACCGGTTACGCCTTTATGTGTAACAGCCAGGGGGTGATTATTGCACACCCCAAAAAAGAATTGGAGATGAAGCTTGACCTGACCACGCTCAAGGATATGGCCGACATCACCCGAGCCATGGTGGGAGGGGAGAGTGGAGCCCTGAACTATGTGTTTCGTGGCGTTCCCAAAATTGCGGGATTTGCTCCGGTGCCTCTTAAAGGCTGGGCGGTTGCCGTTACCCAGGATAGAGATGAATTTCTCGCGGCTTCGAACTCAATACGCAATTCGATTTTAATGACCACTTTTGTGGCTGTCATTGTGATCTGCGCGATTGTTCTGATGTTTTCTCGTTCCATTGTCCTGCCCCTGAAACGTGCCGTTGCCGGGCTGCAGGATATTGCCCAGGGAGAAGGGGACCTCACCATGCGCTTGTCTGTGAATTCGAAAGACGAGATCGGTGAGTTGGCCCATTGGTTCAATATTTTTATTGAAAAATTGCAGGGGATTATCGGTGATATAGCAGCCAATACCCGCTCCATTGATGCCTCTTCAGTAGATCTTTCTAAAATAGCGACAGATCTTTCCAGTTCTTCGGAGGATACCTCCCAACGGGCCGATTCTGTAGCGGCCGCAGCCGAAGAGATGACCACCAACCTCAATAATGTGGCCGCAGCCATGGAGCAGTCCACCACCAATACCTCCATGGTGGCAAGTGCAGCCGAAGAGATGACGGCCACCATCGGCGAAATAGCTCACAATGCCCAGGAGGCCAACTCCATCTCTCTGGCTGCAGTTGAGCAGGCAGGCACGACCTCCGATCGTATGGCAGAGCTTGGAAAAGCAGCCCAGGCGATTGGCAAGGTGACGGAAACCATCACCGAGATCTCCGAGCAGACCAACCTGCTGGCCTTGAATGCCACCATTGAAGCTGCCCGTGCCGGTGAGGCAGGGAAGGGGTTTGCCGTTGTGGCCAATGAGATCAAAGAGTTAGCCAAGCAGACAGCTGCGGCGACCCAGGATATCAAAAAACAGATTGAGGAGATGCAGCAAACAACCGACACAACCGTGGGCGAGATTGACCAGATTTCCCAGGTGATCAATAGTATCAATGAAATTGTTTCGGTTATTTCAACAGCAGTGAATGAGCAAAGTTCCGCCACCCAGGAGATCGCAGACAATATCGCCCAGGCCTCCCAGGGAATGACGGAGGTCAATGAGAATGTCAACCAGAGTTCCGTGGTGGCAAGTTCCATTACCCAGGATATCGCGACGGTCAATACGGCCTCAAGCGAGATCTCCTCGTCAAGTCGCCAGGTTAAATCCAGTGCTGATGATCTGCAGCAGCTAGCGACCACCTTAAAGTCTATAGTCGATAGTTTCAAGATTAGTTGAAGGCTTTTCTCTCAACCGGCATACTCTTGCAGGAGTGATCCTGCAAGAGGGGGTTTTGAATACAACCTGTGTCCGTGAGCATTCATTAGTGGCCACCCGCCCTCACGGATTCAGCAAGATACAAGATTCCCAAAAGTATGAAACTGCTCACAGTCTTTTCTGCAGTACCTACTTGCTCATGAATATATCCACAAAGAGTGTCCTTGGATCTTTCAGGGTAGGCCTGGTGCCGACCCTTTTCTGGCTTCTGCTTTGCAGCGTAGCCCTTGTTCTCAGTCTCCGGGCGGAAGCCCGTACTCTCCGCGAAAAGGCATCTCCGCCGACCATCATTATGCAAACAAGTGGGGCTGATGCAATGCAGATTCAGCCTCCTGTTGAACACAGCCCTCATTTTGTAGCGCAAAAGTATTCCCAACAGAGCATGTTGGGCGAAGTTGAGCAGGCTGTCGCTTTTATTCTACAATTTCGTGCGACTGCCATGCTTTTTTTAGGGCTTGTTCTTGCCAGCCTGGGCCTGCTACAGGCCAGATTTTACTCTCTGCGCCAGAATCAACAGCTAGCACAACATGAACAACGCTTTTTTCAGCTCAAGGCCCATAAACAAAGCCTGATGCAGAGTCCTTGGACAGGGCTTATTCTGACCAACTGCAATGCCGAGATTATCGAAATCAACACCAAGGCAAGCTCTCTGACTGGATGGAGCCAGGAGGAAGCTCTCGGGAAACCTGTCCACGAGGTGATGAACCTGATCGATCATCGAGGTAACGCGTACTCTCCCCTGGAAATGCACTTGGAGCAGACCACAGAGCTGCCTCTACTCCTGACTCCCACAGGGGATGAGTTACATATTGCCCTGGAAATTGCCCCCTTTGGTCTGCACACCGATCAGAAGGGGGATTGGATTATTCGTTTTCGGGATCAGAGTGATACTCTGCGGGAGCAGCAGCGGGTTCAAGCCCGACTCTCGCTGAGAGAGTACAGCTATCCGCATGGTATCACGGAGTTTTTGCATCGCGCTATGGAGGAGCTTGCAACGCTTGTGGGCAGTCCCCGTGGAGTATGCTGTAGTCTGGAAAAACCGTACCACGCAGTAGCTGTTGAGCAGCGCACAACAGGGGAAAAGGGAAAGCAATGGAGCTGGTATGATGCCGAAGCGGAACCTATTTGCCGTTATATTCAATCCAGGGGAGATGACCCCTCCTTGGAGGTCGAGCTTGTTGATCCTTCTCTGGAAACATCTGAGAAACAGAAGGGGATTGTTCAGCAGAGGCCGTTGTCTCTGGGGACGCAGCGGGAGCTTCTTTTGCCCCTGGTACGTGGTGGACGATTGGTTGCAGTGATCGCCCTGGCGGACAAAGGACGCCCGTATACCCTTGCAGATATCGATACAGTCGTTGAGTTGGGCGAGTATATCTGGCGAATTGTCGAGCAAAAACAGATGGAAGAAGAGTTGCTTGCCAGTGAACGACGCTATAGAAGCCTTTATACGAGTATGATGGATGCCTTTGTGGTGACCGATTTGAAAGGTTGCATTCGTGAGTGCAACCAGGCCTATGCCGATATGATTGGTTTGCGCCCTGAAGACGTCAAGGGCCGTGTTGCACGGGATTTTACCCCGGAACCATGGCAGCAGTATGAATATGAGCATATTCGTAAACAACTGATGCATGGTGGATGTTCCGAGTTGTACGAAAAGGAATACCGTCACCAGGATGGGCACACATTTCCGGTGGAGTTACGGACCTATCTTTTGGTGAACAATGAGGGGCAACCTGAAGGGATGTCTGCAGTCGTCCGGGATATCAGCCAGCGTAAGCAGGTGCAAGCAGAACGCGAGAAATTACGAGATCGTCTCAATTTGGCCAAAAGGCTTGAGTCGGTTGGGCAACTTGCCGGTGGCGTTGCCCATGATTTTAATAATATGCTCGGCGTTATTATCGGGTTTGCCGATCTGGCTCTGCGAAGGCTGGATCTTCAGGAACCTCTTGATATGTATCTGCAAGAGATCAGCACCGCTGCTAAACGTTCGGCCGAGGTTACCCGCCAGTTACTTGCCTTTGCCCGGCAGCAGACCATTGAACCCAAGGTGTTGGATTTCAATGCCACTGTGCACGCCAGGCTTGCGATGTTGCGTCAACTCATTGGTGAAAATAGAGAGTTATGTTGGCAGCCAGGCAAGGAGCTCTGGCCGGTACAACTCGACCCTTCTCAGCTTGATCAGATTTTGATCAATTTGGTTGTGAACGCACGAGATGCCATCAACGGAGTAGGGATTGTTACCCTTGAGACACTGCAAGTCTCTCTTGATGAGTCCCAGACTGAATCAGCCACGGGACTGCCCGCTGGTGATTACGTGGTGTTAGCTGTCAGTGACACCGGCAGTGGCATTGACCCGTTGATCCTTGATAAAATTTTCGAGCCATTTTTCACAACCAAAGCTCAAGGCCAGGGGACCGGGCTTGGCCTGGCCACCGTTTATGGAATTGTTCAGCAGAATCAGGGAGGGGTTCAGGTGCAGAGTGAAGTCGACGCTGGCACCACTTTTCGAGTGTACCTGCCCCGTTTTAAGGGAAAGAGTGAAGAGGAAAGGGCGAAGGAGGGCGCTGCGTTTTCCCTTGGACAGGGAGAGCTGGTCTTGATGGTGGAAGATGAGCCTGCACTGTTAAGTCTCCATAAAACAATTTTAGAACAGCTCAATTATAAGGTATTAACCGCTGTGAATCCTGCCCAGGCCCTGACGCTGGCAAACAAACATGGAGATTCAGTTGACCTGCTCCTGCTTGGTCTACCAGAAAATATGCCGGAAGTTACGAGCCGTGAGCTCGCTGTAAAGTTGGGAAAACTCTGTCCTCAAAGCCGCATTGTTTTTCTCTCTGACCATGATGGCCAAGATCTCACTTGGCTTGCGAAGTTGGATTCGGATGCTGCTGTACTCAACAAGCCTCTGGTGGTTGCGGAGCTGGCCCAGCTTATGCGTGAAGCACTTAGAGCTGCATAGATTGCTTAGCCCTGAGCCCGTGAGAGCGGGTGAAGCTGAGCATGATGCGTTTCATCTTTGGTCGCCACCTTCAGTCTCGGGCTCAGCGTTACCTCTTCCCTGCATCTGTGAGCGTGTATCAGTAGCCACCCTCGTCATGGATTCAGGTCTTCGTTTTTTGCATCTCTTTGGCAACAGACCAGGCCATGAACCCAAGGAGGGCAACTGCACCAATGAGGACTATCCAGAGGAGAATACGTTGCCAATCTATGGTCGTTGGCTGCGGGGCGAGGGCCTGTTCTCCTCCCAGGGTAAAGCGGGGGCCAGGTGTCAGGGAATTCAGAGGTACCTTGTCACCATTTTGGGCCAGCGCATTCACCACAAGGGCTGCCTGGGTAATATCTATCTGGGCTTTCCCACTGCTGCCAAAGGCCAACGTATAAGGGCCCGGACCGCGTCCTAAAAAGATGATAGACTCTGGTCTCCAGCCTAAGGTTAGCTTAGGCAGAGCCTGCCTTGAAAGAGCACTGCTTTGGGGCAGGCTGACTCGCCAATACCTATCGGTGTTGAGACCTAGGTTCTGAAAGTCGCTGATGAGCTGATTCCCTCCAATATCCAGGCGAAAAAAATCACCTTGTACTACTCGTTTCCATGTGTCTTGCGGCGTGGAACGGGATTCGATTATGACCCGTGCCAGTGAGTTTTCCCGGGGAAACTCAAGATCAACCGCCTGCACGCCAAAACGGGCAGGGGATTCGTAGGTAATGCGGTACCACCCTTGCTCTTCTTGCATAGTTCCGTTCTCCAGCAGAGCCCACTGATATTGATCCTTATTTTGGCTGGATCCATTGAGTGCTGTGACCTGGGTTAGTTGAAATGGCTCTGCGCAGTCTGTGCAACTCAGTCTGAGATACGGCCCTTTGACTCCGGTGAGGGAGATATCCTGACGCAGAACCTCTGCCCCTTGATAACCGAGCCTGGCAACGACCGCTTGATCCGTAATCAGCTGCCAGTGGCTCAGGTCCTGACTTTGTTCAACTTTCAGTGAAAAGACCTGATTGGTAGCAGTCTGCTCCCAGTTGAGTTCCAGCTTGGAAAAAGAAAAAGAAGATTGGCTTACGTCGAGAAGATAGGAAGAACTCGCCGCAACTGGAACGCTGTTGGAGCCGTGGATGGAAAGAATGGTCCCCTGCTTGTTGCGTTGAACCCTGAGTGCCAGATTTTGGTTGCTCCCAGAAGAATCCTGGGGAAGAGGGAAAAAGGGGATTGCTGTGCGGCTGACTTTTTTCTGAAGGGGAGCGCGTTGCAGCGCCTGGGGAACCACCTCTCCCTCTCCATTGAAAACCTGGAGATCGCTGTGATCAGCATGGTACAGGTTCTGGTAGACTTCCAGGGGCAGTTGCAGGGTGTAGAGTCTGTTGGGATCCGTTACCGGCAGATGCATTCCATAGGCAAAATCAGCGGGTGCTGGCTGAGATGCACGGGCAGGACAAAGAGGTGCAAGTGTGAGTAATACAAAGGTAAGAACAAGGTGCTGTTTAAACTTCATGGGGCTGATCCTGAAGAGCTTTGGGGGGCAGGGGAGCAAAATATCCAATAATAAGCATAAGCGCTCCTACCACCAGAAATGAAATTATACGACCAATAGAACCTGTTCCGGAAAGGTCGATTATAAAAAGTTTCCCTACTACGAGCACCAGCAGGGCCGCACCCGTCAACCAGACCTTTCGTTTTTCTTTGCGAGCGGCAAAGATGGTGAGCGTCAGTGCCTGCAAACTCCAGAGAGCGGCTATTGCGGCTTGGAAGATTGACGAGTCAAAAAGGGCGGAGAGAGAGTAGGCGGTTACGGTGTACGAGTGGACCGTACGTCCGGTAACCACCGTCAACCAGGCAAAACAGGTAAGAGTTGGAAAGATCAGTTGTCCTCTGGCTGGCCAGCGGCTCCTGCCTTGCCACTGGCGAATACATGCAAGCAGTAAAATGGCAAGAGTCGACAGGTCCAGCGGATTCACCAGGGGAAGATAGGGTAATGGTGCAGGATTTCCATCGAGGATGAATGATCCTATAATCCAAAGATGAAGTACAAATAAAGGGATGTCGCTTGCCAGTCCCTGATAGAGCTCCAGGTGGCGTTGTACCGGCCATGTGAGCAGGCTGCCCTTAAATTGAAGCAGGTAGAGAGCAAGGATTGGCGCCGAAACCCCGGCCGTTACGGTCCAGGTCTCGGCAAGCCCAGGGACCATGGCCGCCCGTTGGGTGCATTCGTTGGCGATAAGAAGCAAAACAAGCCAGAAACTGCCATAGTGGGAAAGCAGATGTGGGGTCCGCTCAAAGTGGTGCTCAAATTCTTTGAGCATGCGGTATTGCAGAGCAAGTGCCAGGGCCCATGCTCCGGCCGACCAACCGCTCAAAAGTGGAGTCTGGTTGGAGAATTGTAGCGCGAAGACGAGGAGCATTATCGGCAGGTGGAGCAACAGACCTCTTGTCAACAGGAGCCACTGGAGGCGCCGGTACCACCAGGCAAGTATGGCGGTCGTCAGAGTGGAGTAGAGAAGAAAAAGCGGTTTTGCCGCTACCTGATGAGCATGGTGCTCCAGGTCAATCATGCCCCCGGTGTACCACCAGATAAGTCCCCAGGTAAGCATCAGCAGCGGAAGTCGCTGTTCCCAGTTTCGAACTTGATCTCGAAGTTTTGTAAACCAGTAGGCAGAAAAAAGAGAGGCGAAAGCGATCAGTGCCGCTCCCAGATACAATCGATTGGCAAGGGCGATACTTGTCACTTCCAGAGGGGGCTGATCCCAAAAGGTGAAGACTGCCCCTAGTTGCAGGAGAAGACCAAAAATGCGGGCAAACTTTCGCTGCTGTCGTACCCCGACCCAGATCATGGCCGCCCCTTCAAGGGCCCAGCTCGCCGTGGTCCACTGTGGATCAAGCCCCAGGGGAATAGCCAGGCTGACAAAAACAACGCCCAGGGCAAGAAAGGATTCGGTGAGCATACGCATGCCCGCGCCCATGCGATTCCACAGCAGGCGAGCAAGGACTACATACCATCCTCCCAGTCCTACAGCACTGAGTGCCAGGCCATAGCGAAAGTCCTGGGTCAGATAGGCCTGCAGTGAACTGAAAACAATGGGCAGGCCAAAGACCAAGGGGCCGTCAATAAACCCCCGAAGTTTCAGGGGCTGGCGCAGGGCAAAAAGTATGGCGATGATTGCATATATCAGGAAAAACGCAAGAAGGAAGGGTTCTGTTGATGCAAAGAGATCTGGGGTATAGCGAGTAGCCGTCCAGAGAGTAAAGAGACCAAAGGTAAAAAAAAGACCGACAAGGTTGAGTTCCCTCCAGGCTTTATGCCAGGCGAGCGCAAGAATTCCGCAATTGAGCAGAATATAATAACTAAAAAGCTGCACATGGTTGCCATGGTCGCTGGCCATGAGGATGGGGGCAAGGAAACCACCCAAGGCAGCAAAGACAGCCATGCCCCTGGAATCCTGCAGCAGAGCAAGTATTCCAGAAAAGAGAACCAGTCCGATCATCATGGCAAGAGCCAAACCTGGCGGAACAAAGGTGTAGTAACGGGCAGCAGCAAAAACGACCAGGTAAAGGATGCCAATGCCTCCTCCCTCAAGACCGTGGCCGTAGAGACGGTGGCTCGCTTGCAGTCGCCAGCCCAGCAGAAGCAGGGACATGCCCCCTAAAGCAACGCCGGCAAGACGAAGCTCAAGGGGAAGAAGATTTTGTTGGGCAGCGTATTTAAGAAGAAAGCCCACCCCAAAAAAGAGGATGACCAAACCAATTTTCAAGACAGGGTTTCCCCGGGTAATAAAGTGCAGCGCTGTTGCCAGCAGGGGGGAGACCACTGTGGTTTTGGGTGAAGGCGTGGGCTTTTGTGGGGATGCAGGCAAAGAGCTGTGGACGGCTGAGGGGGGGGCAGCTGGTGTTGGAGTCGTTTTTTGTGTCAGTGGAGCATTGGTTTTTTCTGCCGGTAGATCAGGCTGCGACAGGGAAAGACGTTCAAGTTGCTGCTCTAAGAGCCTAAGGCGGCGTTGAAGGTTAAAAACAGTGAGCAGAAGATAGGCACCCAGGCCCGATACCGCTCCACCAAAAAAAGCGTGGGGAGAAAGCTCGGCTCCGGCCAGTGCCGCAAGGAGAACAGCTATAAACGTAAAGAACAGACGCATGGTTTAACCTCGAGAAGAAAAAGGCGAAGTGAGACAAACTCACCCCGCCTTCACCACTATACCCGAAACTGGCCTGAATTCGTGAGCATTCTCTCGGTAATGGCCAAAAGTATCCTAGAATTTTCGAATTGCCAGTGCTTCCTGTGGCATTGTACGCCTGCTGTCTTCGATTGAGGCCTTACTGGAGTGATGGCTTTAACGTGGTATCAGTGGACGGAGGAAGAATCGGATAGATGACCTGCGGCTGTTTTCCCGTGGTTGATTTGAGGAAAACGACGATTTTCTCGAGATCTGCCTCTTGCATGTCAGCACCCAACTGGGAGTCGTTCATGATGGACACCGCTTCTTTCAGATCCCAAACCACTCCAGAGTGAAAGTAGGGCGGGGTCAGTGCAATGTTTCTCAGCGAAGGGGACTTGAATGCAAAGGCATCGCCTTCAGCCTGGGTCACTTTGTAACGACCTTTGTCTCCGGCGATTATTTTATCACTAGGTTTAGCGACTACGCCAAATTCAAAGTAGCCCTCTCCCCCCATGTTGACTCCAGCGTGACAGGCGGTGCAGCCATGGTCCAGAAAGAGCTGTAACCCTTCTTTTTCCTGCGTGTTCAGTGCCTGGGCATCACCTTTGAGAAAAAGGTCGAAGCGCGAGTCAGGTGTAATTAAGGTGGCCTCAAAAACCTCAATGGCCTTAGCCATGTTGTCAAAGGTAACAGGATCGGCCTCGCCGGGGAATGACTTTGTAAACAGGGTCACATATTCCGGCATGCTTTTCAGGGTGGTGACCACATTTTCCGGGGTGTTGTTCATCTCGACACCAGCCTGAATCGGACCTTTAGCCTGCTCTGCCAGGTCTTTGGCACGTCCGTCCCAGAATTGGGCCAGGTTAAAAACCGAGTTCAACACAGTGGGGGCATTGCGCGGGCCTTTTTTCCAGCCATGGCCAGTGGATGTCTCTTGAAAATCATCGCCGCCCATACCCACATTATGACAGGTGTTGCAGCTGATCAGGCCACTGCGGGAGAGACGGGGGTCAAAGTAGAGCATTTTACCCAGTTCAATTTTATCTGGAGTTGCCGTATTGCCCTCAATGGCTGGAGCCTGATCGGGAATGGGCTGAAATTCGGCCTGGGCATCCTGAAGAAGTGGATCGTTGCCTTGGTTTGCATAAGCAGTCAGGGGGGCAGCGAGGCAGAGGGCTAGAGTAGCAGCAAGGTAGGTCCTTTTCATGGAGGGTCTCCTGTATAGGGTGAGCAGTTATCCAGACAATAGGGAATCTTGAATACGTGTTTTTTCTCTCAATACCCGGAGTTTGCGCTTACCTGGCCTTGATTGAAAAATCTAATTATTCAAGCCCTAACATAATGAGGGGAGTAAGTAAGGAAGTTAACAAAGAATAATTCCTGTTTACAAGGAAATTTTTTTAATTTCCGTGTAATATTCGGGGAATGGGTGACAATGTGGTATCAAGCCATTACAGATACTGAGGAGTATTTGGTGAGGAGAGCAAGGCTAGAGGGCAACTGGGGCTAGAGGCGAAGCCAGTTGGTCCGGCTGAGTTGCTTGAAAAATATAACCTGATTTCGACCTCGATTTTTTGCCTCAAACAAAGAACGGTCTGCCTGCTCAATACAATCATTGGCAGAGAGGGATGTTTCAGCGGGAAAAACCGTAGTGCCGCCAAGGCTGAGTGTGACCTGGTAATGCTGGGAACCATCAAAAAATGAATGTTGGGCCACTCGTTGACAAATTTTTTGAGCCACGGCCTGGCCACCATCTTCGTGCGTGTCGGGGAGGACAAAGGTGAATTCTTCCCCTCCGTATCGGGCCATGAGGTCATAATCGCGAAGTATGGGGCTCACTGCTCTGCAGAGTTCTTTGAGGATAAAATCACCACACTGGTGCCCATGGCGATCGTTAAATTGCTTGAAATAATCAATATCTGCGAGCAGGAGAGTCAGAGGCAGATTGTTTTCTTGGGCCCGGTTTAATTCTGCTCGAAGAAAGGTCTGGAAATAACGGTGATTGTGAATTTCTGTCAGGCCGTCAATATTGGCGAGTTGTTCTAGTTTGCGGTTTTTTTCTGTGAGCTGAGCAGTGAGTATTTCAAGGGATTGTTTAGCCAGCTCGAGTTCCCGGTTCATCTCTTCATAGCTGAGGTGGAGTACGCTTAAGCGAATATTTGCTTCTTGGATAATATCAGCCACTGAGCGAACCTGATCGATGTCGACCCCAAAAAATTGAGCGGATTTGCTAATCTCCTTATCGATGGCGGCTAGAATGTGTTGAATTATCTCATTGTCAAATTCAAGGACATTGCACGCCTCCTCTTCAAATGCTCTTTGCGCTTCCATGGGTACATCGGACTGAAAGATGCGGGCGAGTATCTCGGAGAGATATACGATTTTAATCGCCTGGGCGTCTTTCCTGCTGCTCCCCTTATAGGTTAAAGGCGTATGGTGATAACAAATGACGTCCACGATACTTTGAGGAAGGCCCCAACCGCTTGCCACTTCAGCACCGGAAATAGTGTGCGGAAGGCCTAAATACTCTTCTTCCTGGGTGACATCAGGCAGAGAGTTCTGGGGCTGCAGTTCCTCAAGGAGTGTGTCGTAGCGGCCGGGAAGCGTCAGTGCAAAAATAAGCTGGCCAATGTTCTGGAGTAGTCCCTGGGTAAAAACCTCCTCGGGGTCAACATCATCGACATGTTGACTGATCAGTCTGGCAGCTGCTGCACGAATGAGTGACTGTCTCCAGAAATTGTTGAGGTCGAAGCAACGAAAATCCTTTTCTTCACCCATACTCAGAAAAGAGAAGCTTAACACCAGGCTACGAACAGCATTGACTCCTAGAAGAGAAACAGCCTGCTGTACCGAACCAATCTGTTGAGGGAAGTTGTAAAAGGCAGAGTTTGCTACCTTGAGAATTTTAGTTGAGAGAGCAATGTCCTGTACGATAAGGTTGATGACCTCAACCAACGCGACCTCCTCACGGGAGGTAAGCTCTAAAACCTTAGAGGCGACAAGAGGGATAGTGGGGAGATCAGCTGAGCTCAGTATGTTTTGCAGCGTACGGTTTATTGCTCGGGACATGTTGTGCATAAAACTGGTAAGGATTATTCGGCGAAAGTGAGTGGTGCGTCGAACTAGGTTTTGTTCTTACCATAGCCTTCAGCCAAAAGCTGCTTACTTTATAGGAGACATTCTCATAATTTTAAAGAGAAGTTAACCTTGAGCTGGATCCCTTGCGCTCAGGAAAAAAAGGCGATTGAACTCAATAAAGAGGAGCGTAGGCTGAAAAACATGAAAATAAGGCAAGTTAATCAAGTCGAACGGGTAAAGTGAGCCTTAAAGGAGAACCAATCCAAGTGAATTTTGTTGACAGTCTCAATGATTGCTGGTATTTCACTTGCGGTCTTTGGCAGCTTGCTGTATAAAGACATCTCCAAAACAACAAATGAATGCTGTAGGCGCGTAGCTCAGTGGGAGAGCGCTACCTTGACGTGGTAGATGTCGTCGGTTCGACCCCGTCCGTGCCTACCAATTTTTATAAAAGGCTAGGATGCAGATTTTATCTGCTCGTTAGCCTTTCCTTTTTACAGGCACAATGGCAGAAATTCAGGTATCCGTCCAAGATGGTGAAAGTAAGGCGTTTCCGCAGGGTGTGACTGTTGCTGAAGCGCTTAAAGAGCTGGTCTCAGGCAAGCAACGTAAACAATCCGTAGCTGTGCGCAGTAATGGCCGGCTGTTGGATCTGTCGACCACGATGGATCAGGATACTGTTATCGAGCCCGTTTCCATTTATTCTGAAGAGGGGCTTGAGGTTCTGCGTCACTCCACTGCTCACTTGATGGCGTTGGCTGTCAAAGAGCTGTATGGTGATGCGGTGAAGGTCGCAATTGGTCCGTCGATCGAAGATGGCTTTTATTACGATTTTGATCGTGAAAAAGCATTTTCTACCGATGACTTCGAAGCGATCGAAGCCAAGATGGTTGAGCTTGTAAACGCACGAATCCCCTTTGAACGGCGTGAAGTAAGTCGTGAAGAGGCGATAAAGTTCTTTGAAGAGTTGGGCGAGCCCTATAAGCTTGAGCTGCTTCAGGATATGGATGTTGATAGCGTCAGCCTCTATACCCACGGCAAGTTCGTCGATCTGTGCCGAGGGCCGCATGTGCCCGATGCTTCTTGGGTTAAGGTTTTTAAGCTGTTGCGTGTTGCTGGCTCATACTGGCGTGGTGATGAGCGCCGTCCCATGCTGACCCGTATCTACGGGACTGCCTTTGCCGATAAAAAGGAATTAAAAGCCTATCTGCAGCGACTCGAAGAGGCGCGTAAGCGTGATCATCGTAAATTAGGGAAGCAGCTTGGTCTGTTTACCATTCAGGATCAGATTGGCCCCGGGTTGATTTTGTGGCAACCTCGTGGGGCTTTGCTGCGTCGACTGCTCGAGGACTACTGGAAAGACGAGCATTATAAAAACGATTATCAGCTGCTGTATACTCCGCACATCGCACGTCAGGATTTGTGGAAAACCTCAGGTCATCTCGATTTTTATGGCGAGAATATGTACTCTGCCATGGAAATTGACGAAGTTGAGTATCAGCTGAAGCCGATGAACTGCCCGTTTCACATCGGTGTCTACAAGGCTGATAAACACAGTTACCGCGAGTTTCCTATTCGCTGGTGCGAATTGGGAACCGTGTATCGCTACGAGCGAACCGGTGCCCTCCACGGGTTGATGCGTGTTCGTGGCTTTACTCAGGATGATGCCCATATCTTCTGTCGTCCGGATCAGCTTGAAGAGGAAATCTTCAACATTATTGATCTGAACCTGCATATCCTGAAGACATTTGGCTTTGACCAGTATGATGTGTATCTCTCCACCCGCCCGGAGAAATACGTCGGTTCTGACGAGCACTGGGAACTGGCCACCCAGGCCTTGAAACAGGCTTTGGATAAAAAAGAGCTCGATTACGAGATCGATCCTGGCGAAGGCGTATTTTACGGACCCAAGATTGATATCAAAATCAAAGACCAGATCGGTCGTTCCTGGCAATGTTCCACCATCCAGGTCGACTTTAACCTGCCCGAGCGGTTCCAGATGGGGTATACTGGTGATGACGGAGCTGAGCATCAGCCGATCATGATTCACCGGGCTCTTATGGGTTCGCTGGAACGGTTTATCGGCGTGCTCATCGAGCACTACGCCGGAGCATTTCCCCTGTGGCTTGCACCTGAGCAGGCGCGGATTATGAACATCACAGATGATCAAGCCGAGTACTGCGAGCAGGTGTATGCTAAGCTGAGAGCTCAGGGCGTGCGCATCGAAAAAGATTTGCGCAATGAAAAGCTCAACTACAAAATCCGTGAAGCACAGATGATGAAAGTCCCATACATGCTTATTATTGGTGAGCGTGAAAAAGAAGAGGGTACAGTCACTGTGCGGCAAAAAGATGGAAAAAATTTGCCGGCTATGACTCCGGAGGCGTTTGTTGATCTTGTTATTGATGAGTGTCGCCGGCGTGATGCCTGATCACCACAACACCAACTGGAGGAACGAACATTAAGAAGCGAGGCGGCAGAAAACTTCCCCCCCAGCAGGAACTGAAGATTAAAGTCAATGAGGAGATCAAATACAAAGAGATTCGCCTTATTGATGCTGATGGGACACAGCGTGGAATTATAAGCGTTAAAGCTGCACTTGAAACTGCTCACGAGCAGGGGCTCGACCTGGTTGAGGTCTCCGATAAGGCTGATCCACCCGTTTGTCGTATCATGAATTACGACAAATTCCGCTACGAGCTGAAAAAGAAGCAGCAGGAAGCCAAGAAGAAACAAACCGTAATTGAGACCCGTGAGATCAAGTTCCGCCCCAAAACAGAGGAACATGACCTCAACTTCAAGATACGGAAGATCAAACAGTTTCTTGCGGAGAAAAATAAGGTCAAGGTGACCATGCGCTTCCGGGGTCGGGAAATTATTTACGCCCAGACCATCGGTTTGGAAGCTTTGAACAAAATTGCCGACACGCTGCGGGAAGACTGTATAATCATCCAGGAACCCAAAATGGAAGGACGGCAACTCGTGATGTTCGTTGGACCAAAGGCCTAAAATTATACATTGATTATAACCCCATGAGTTCCGGCTGGATATACGGCCGGCTAGATGTAAGGAGCGTATACCATGCCAAAAATGAAAACCAACCGAGGCGCAGCCAAACGGTTTAAAACCACCGGTTCCGGACGAATTCGTCGTGCCAAGGCGTTTACCTCGCATATCCTCACCAAAAAATCAACCAAGCGTAAACGTAACTTGCGCAAGGCATCTTTGATTGCCGATGTTGATGTAAAAGCAGTACGCAGAATGCTGCCCTACGCCTAAGAGGATAGGTTTTATAGATCTCATCTTGGTTTGTACCGTTGCATAGCTGCTGCATGCACGGTTTTATGAGTTTAGTTTGAACGGAGAATAAGATGCCTCGTGTAACTCGCGGTTTTAAAGCACGCCGCAGAAGAAATAAAGTATTGTCCCTGGCTAAAGGTTTTCGTGGCGGTAAACATCGTCTGTTTAGAACCGCTGCTGAAGCTGTTGATCGCGCGCTGTGCTACGCATATCGGGATCGTCGCGTTAAAAAACGGGAGTTCCGCGCTCTGTGGATTTCTCGTATCAGCGCAGCTGCCAAACAGAACAATGTGAATTACAGCCGCTTGATTAACGGGATGAGCAAAAATTCCATCGAACTCGATCGGAAAGTGCTCTCCAACCTGGCCATTGTCGATCCTAACGCCTTCACTGAAGTGGTGAAAGCTTCCGGACTGGCTTCCTGATCTGATCACGGACTGCCCTATGGAAAGCGAGCTGCTTAGGCTCAAGCAAGAAGCAGGCGAGGCCCTGGATACGGTCAAGGACTCCGCAGGTCTTGAAGCCTTTCGTATCCAGTACCTAGGTCGCAAAGGGGGACTGCTGACCGGAGTCATGCGCCAGTTGAAATCTGTCGCACCGGAAGACCGTCCCCGGCTTGGCCAACTGGCCAATGACATTAAGCAGGGTGTTGAACTGCGTTTTGAAGAATTAAAAACGCAGTTGGGTGCCGGACTGCAGAGTTCTGCTGCCGGTGCCACTGATTACAGTCTGCCTGGACGCTATCTGCCTTTTGGCAAACTCCACCCCGTGACCCAGGTCATGGAGGAAATCTGCTCAATTTTTGAGGGACTTGGGTTTGCTGTTGCTGAAGGCCCGGATGTCGAGAGCGACTACTACAACTTTGAAGCGCTGAACATTCCGCCGCATCATCCGGCCCGTGACATGCACGACACCTTTTACGTCACGGATTCAATCCTCCTGCGTACGCATACTTCACCAATGCAGGCCAGGATTATGGAAAATCAGGAGCCACCGCTGCGCTATATTGCACCGGGTAAGGTGTATCGCTGCGACTCTGATATTACACACACGCCCATGTTCCATCAGGTCGAGGGCTTTCTCGTGGATAAAGACGTCTCCTTTGCGGATCTCAAGGGAGTTCTGACCGCCTTCACCCATAAGATGTTTGAGCGTGATCTGGCCCTTCGCTTTCGTCCCAGCTTTTTTCCGTTTACTGAGCCCAGTGCCGAGGTTGATATTGCCTGCGTTATCTGTGGTGGATCTGGTTGCCGGGTTTGTAAGCGCACTGGATGGCTGGAAATTCTCGGATCAGGACTTATCGATCCTGAGGTCTTGAAAATGGTCGGCTACGATCCGGATGTCTACTCTGGATTTGCTTTTGGGCTTGGCGTTGAACGTATTGCCATGCTCAAGTACGGTATCGACGATATCCGTTTATACTACGAAAACGACCTCCGGTTCCTTTCCCAGTTCTAATAGTTTCTCTCCTTGAGCCTCGTTTCGAGTGTTCAGGTGAGATGAAGGTCAAACGAGGTAAACCACACCGGAAAAGCATGTCTCCGGTGTGGTTTTTTCACGTTTGGCCTCTGTATTTTTCGTCGTTCGCATGGGATTAAATCCCGTCTTTCAAAACGATAACGCTGTTTGCAGGATACACTCACATGAAATTCACACTCAGCTGGCTCAATCAGTTCGTCTCCACGCAAGGGGTAACATCAACCCAGATTTCCGACCGTCTGACCATGCTCGGTCTGGAAGTTGACAGCGTCGAGGAATTGTTTGCCGATCTCGCCTCGATTACCACTGCTCGCGTTACGGAAGTCAGTAAACATCCGGATGCCGACAAACTGAGCGTATGCACCGTTGATAACGGTGAGGAGACTGTGCAGATTGTCTGTGGTGCACCCAATGTACACGCGGGCATGGTCACCGCTCTTGCCAAACCGGGGGGTAAGCTGCCCGACGGAACCAAGATCAAAAAATCTAAGATGCGCGGTGTTGCCTCCCATGGCATGCTCTGTTCCTCCCGGGAACTTGGCATCGATGGAGATCATTCAGGGATTATGGATCTGGATGCATCCTTGGCAGCCGGTATGCCACTTATCGATGCTCTCTCCATGCGCGATACCGTCATTGAAGTCGACTTGACTCCTAACCGCCCTGATTGTGCATCTGTACGTGGTATCGCCCGCGAAGTCGCCTCCTTTGTTGGTGGCCCTTTACAGCCGCTCGTTGCGGAGGTTACACCTCTGACAGGTCAGGGAGTTGATTATGAGGTCGTCATCGATGATGCTGAACTCTGCCCCCGTTATACCGCACGTAAGTTGAAAAACGTCAAGATCGGTCCGGCACCAGAGTGGATGCAGCAGCGGTTAAGCGCTGTTGGTATGCGTCCCATCAACAACATTGTCGATATTACCAACTATGTCATGCTGGAGTCCGGCCAACCCCTGCACGCCTTTGATTTCGAAACCCTGCGCGGCAAGAAAATCGTCGTCCGTCGTCCTCAGTCTGGTGAGACCGAGTTGGTGACTCTTGATGATAACAAGCGTACCTTGGATGAGGATATGCTGTTGATCTGTGACGCCGAGCGTCCCGTCGCCCTTGCCGGTGTCATGGGCGGGCTCGACACAGAAATTACAGAAAAGAGCACCACAATTCTTTTGGAATCTGCCTGTTTTAATCCTGTTTCCATTCGTCGTACCGCCCGTAAACTCGGTATCCCCTCGGAGGCTTCCTATCGCTTTGAACGTGGTGTCGATCCCAACCTCGCGGATAAGGCGTTGCAGCGTGCAGTTAACCTCATGGTTGAATACGCTGGTGCCGAACCAGAATCTGATGGGCTGGATATCTATCCCGGTCAAAAAGGACTTATTACCCTGCAACTGCGCCTGGAACGTGTTAATCGGTTGCTTGGTATCGATTTGAGTCTCAATCAGGTTGCGACCTATCTCGAGTCCATCGAGTTTGCCACACAAGAGCTCGATGCTCAGACCCTTGAGGTACAGGTTCCCAGTTTCCGGATAGATATCGAACGTGAAATAGATCTGGTTGAAGAAGTGGCCCGCCTGGTTGGCTACAACGAAATACCTACCTCGCAGCCTTTTATTCGCATGGACTATCCAAAGCGCGATGCCATGCGGAGCTTGCGCCAGGAGATAGCTGCGCTGATGACCGCTCAGGGATATTCTGAGGCGATTAACTATAGTTTTGTCAGCGAGTCGCATCTTGACCTTTGCCAGATCCCTGAAGGTGACGAGCGCAGGCTGCATACCCGCTTGCTGAATCCACTGACTGAAGAGCAGGCGGTCATGCGTTCCATGCTCTTGCCCGGTCTCCTTGAAAATGTCTGCCGCAATATCAATTTTCAACAGCCGGACATTCGTCTTTTTGAGATCGGTAAGATCTTTATTCAACAGCAGGAAGGAGAGCTGCCCCAAGAGCGGATGTACCTCTGTGCCGTTCTCAGTGGATTACGCTACCCCCAGGCCGAATCGTTGCATTTTTCCGAGCAAAAGGGTGATTTTTTTGATATCAAGGGGCTCGCTGCAAATCTGTTGCAGACTTTACGCATTGATGAGGGCACTCCCGGATCAATGTTTAGCTATATACCGGAATCGCTGCAACCCTACTGCGACCCCCAGCAGGCCATTGTGCTCAGTCCTCAAAAGACAGTCATCGGTACCCTGGGCGCTGTCCATCCCAAGACCCTGAAGGGATTTGACATTAAGCAACCGGTTTATTTTTTGGAAATTGATCTCGATCAACTATTGAAAATTCAGCGCGTTCCGAAGCAGTTCCATTCCCTGCCGAAATATCCCACCGTGAAACGGGATATCAGTCTTGTGGTTCCGGATGCAGTACCCGCTGGTGATTTGCTGCTGGCTATTCGTCAACAGTCGCAAAAATATCTTGAGTCCGCTGAGATCTTTGATGTATATCGTGGCAAATCTATTGAGGCAGGTCATAAGAGTGTAGCTCTAGGCCTGACCTATCGTTCGGCCACCGCCACACTCGACGATAAGACCGTTGACAAAGCGCATCAAAAAATTGTGAAAAAATTAATGGCAGATTTTAATGCCCGTTATCGCGAAGGATCAGAAGTATGAAGAAAAAAAATGTAACCCGCAAAGAATTAGCCATTTCCGTCAACGAAAAGTTGGGTGTCTCCCAGCGTAACGCCGCTGAGATCGTGGATACCGTCTTCGCGACCATGAAAAATACCATGGTTGCTGGTGAGTCTATCAAACTGGTTCAATTCGGTACCCTGACGGTCCGTGATAAATCACCCCGTCGTGGACGTAACCCACGTACTGGTGAGTCCATGACCATCACTAAGCGACAGATGGTTTCCTTTCGTCCTAGTAAACGGCTGCGTGAGCGTTTAAACGCCTTTGAATAAAGCATAAGCGAACTCATTACACAGGATGAGGTGATAGAAGGGTGAGGGGCAACACATGAGGCAGGACTGATGGCTTCGAATTTCTCTCATATACCTGACAAAGTCTATTTTCGGATCGGTGAGGTGAGTGAGCTCGTTGGTGTTGAAACCCACGTGCTCAGATATTGGGAGGCGGAGTTTGCCTGTATAAAGCCCGTTCGCGGTAAGTCAAAACAGCGGTTGTACCGCCGTAAAGATGTACAAACCTTGCTGGTCATCAAAGATCTTCTCCACCAGCAAGGGTACACCATATCCGGTGCCAGGAAATACCTGAAAGAGGCCCTTAAAACCGGTGATTTAGAGCACACTTTTCAGCCCAAACAAAGGGCTGAGGAAAGTGCTAAAACTGAAATAATTCAGCAGGTTAAAACCGAACTTCAGGCACTTCTCAATCAGCTTGAACAAGGAAATAATCCAAAGCATTAAAAGTGGTTGACAGAGACCACCCAACAATGCTAAATACAGCTCCACATTTCTCGGAACGTAGCGCAGCCTGGTAGCGCACCTGAATGGGGTTCAGGGGGCCGGAGGTTCAAATCCTCTCGTTCCGACCAGTAATTTCAAGCAGTTGCAGACACATGATCGACAAGTCAAATATTGGCTGGTCGCACATAGGTCGCAACTGCTTTTTTATTTTCATTGCGCGGTATTCGATTTTAGGCTCTCGTTTTCCCATTCATGAACCGATTCAATCGAATATCTGACCGACCGACCAAATTTCATAAATTTTGGTCCCTCTCCCTTACACCGCCAGCTTGCCAAGGTGTATTCTGAAATTTGCAAACGTTCCGATAGCTGCCTAGGCGTATAATGCGTTTGTGAAAATTCCATATCTTTATTCTCTTAGAAACCAGGCAATCGGTGTTGCCGTTTGTTGGTAGATTCTTTTTCTTCCCGGATCGCCGCTTTCATGCGTCTGGCCCGTTCCCTTACCTCAAGCATGTAATCAGATCCCAGCTGTATATTTCCCATCTGACCGCGGCGTGGTGTAGTAAAAATTGGGGTCTTCATTGTCAAAACGGTTTCTGGTTGAGATGCTTCAGGCCGTCGACGATTCCGTGGAAATGCTTATCCATAATGAAATGAAGATCAGCCATGGTCATTCCAGACTTTTCCAACATTTCATTGATTTGTTTGAATCGGGTAGAACGGAAGGTAAAATACACGACGTCTGTTTCCTTCTTGGGGCAAATGGAGGTAACTGAAGAGGTGCCGGTTATTAACCAATGAAGATCCACGCCCAGGGCGGCAACGCTTTTAAGAATATCGGTAGTTGGAAATGACGTCCCTTTCTCATATCGTTGCACGGTAGTAAGGCTGACGCCCAGATATTCGGCCATTGCAGCTTGATTCAGTTTCAAATCTTTCCTGATCTGACGAAATCGACTTTTGAACCCGGTAATGTTTGGCCGTTGGAACGTCATCCCCTCACCAGGTTTATCTTCAGTTATGACAAGCATTCTGTCCTCTTTATTGGATTTCTTCGTTGTTCATTACACCGATTGGGGGGCTTCGCATGCGCCCCCGGAGTAGTAACAAAGGAAATGGCGATTTTCAGTGGCCCCAAAATGGTTCAATGGAAAACCGGCAAAGGAACCGGCAAAATCGTGCAGAGTTATGCTCCTATTTTATTGATATTCAATGGATAAAATTGAAAATACTTCCGGCATAATAGGGGCACGGTAGAGGAAGATGCAAACTCGAAAAGTTTGGCTGTAACCTTGCGACCAAGGGGGATGTTTTTTGCCTCTTGCCCAGTACACTACGATTAGTGCCGACAAATAAGAATAAGTCGTTATCTAGTAAATAGTTAGAAGGTTGCATTGCTAAGAAAAGAGGCAACTGTTGCAGAATTTGCAACAGTTTAACAGTAGAAGGGGGCTTCTGTTTGGCTCGAAGTTGCAAGAATACTTGTCCATAGGCATGGAGAAATTTCATCTACCCGGTAGATCGGTGCCTCGGCTTAGGATTTCGATATAACTCTTATAGCTGAATAGGCGGTTACGCTTTTGGGCAGTCAATTCTTTCACGATATTGAGTTGCTCCAGGTGGGTCAGAGCTTTATTGACTGTAGCTGGGGTTATGCCTGTATTTTCTGCCAGAGAAGCCGAGGTGGCTATGGGGTGTTCCATAAATGCTCGATGAATTTGCAGGCATGATACTGCAGCTCGGCCAATTCCGCTGATTTTTTCACGATCTTGATTGGACAAGTTTAGAATCTGTTGGGCTGTTTCGACTGCCTGAGTTGCTGTAACAATGACAGCCTCGGCGAAGAAGTCGAGCCAAGGTTCCCAGTCGCCTGTCAGTCGGACATTGTTGAGCAACTCGTAATAATACTGACGGTGCGTTTTGAAGTAGAGGCTAAGGTAGAGCATCGGCTCGCGAAGCACCTTTTGCCCGCATAGCAGCAGCGTTATCATTAGACGGCCTAGACGACCGTTGCCATCAAGGAAAGGGTGAATCGTTTCAAACTGCACATGGGCCAGCGCTGCTTTGAGTAATACCGGTGTCGGCTCTGGTTGATCATGGAGGAAGAGCTCGAGCTTGCTCATGCACTCTAGCACCTCTTCCGCAGGAGGTGGGACAAAAGCCGCATTGCCTGGTCTGGTACCGCCGATCCAGTTTTGGCTACGACGAAATTCGCCCGGTGTTTGGCTGCTACCTCGGCCATTGGTCAATAAAACACGGTGAATTTCACGGAATAACCGTAAAGACAATGGCAACCCTTCCCTCATCAGACGAAGGCCGTGGTGGAGGGCTGCAACATAGTTGCTAACCTCTTGCACGTCATCAAGCGGGACTCCTGGTACCTGGTCCAACTCGAAGAGGAGGAGATCTGACAACGAAGATTGGGTCCCCTCAATCATAGAGGAAAGAACTGCTTCTTTACGAACATACATATAGAGAAACAGTGAGGTTTCCGGTAGTAGGGTCGATACGCTATCAAGCCGCCCTAGCGCTAGCAGTGCCTGGTCGAATTTGTTACGCAGTTCTGGGGTCCAATCGATTGGCGGTCGTGGTGGTAACGGTGATGGCACAAAAGCTTGAACTTTCTCGCCTACCGTAGAAACGGTTACGTATTGGCCCTGGAGTTTTCGCTTCAATTTGGCTCCCGCAAAGTTAAAATAAGAGTTCCTCTAAATTTACTTTTAGCTGTTATCCTAAAATAAGAAACGAAAAACAAAAATCAAGCACAACGTTTCATGTGTGGCAGAATTGGAAATGTTGTGTAGATGGGAATCGGATCAAAAAATCATTATGTCACTAGTATTGTATTAAATTATTACATTCTGAGATATCTGTAGAATGTCGGTTTGCTGATTTCGAGTAATTGGCAAATTTCACCGATAGAATACTCACGGGAGTCATACATCTTTTTGAGTGTTTGGATTTTGCTGGCATCCAATTTGTGGCTCCTCCCTCCAACTCGACCTCTTGCCCTGGCGGCAGCTAAGCCGGCCATGGTCCTCTCTCTGATCAGGTTCCGTTCAAATTCAGCCAGTGTCCCGAAAATGTGAAAAATTAATTTTCCACCACTGGTAGAGGTATCCAGGCCCTCCTGCAGGGATGCTAAGCCAATACCCTGCGTTTCTAGCCCCTCCGCGATCTCGATCAAATGTTTCAGGCTGCGGCCAAGTCGATCGAGTCGCCACACGACTAAACAGTCATCCTTTCTCAAATAATCCAACGCATCTTGAAGGCCAGGGCGATCGACTTTTGCCCCAGATACCTTGTCAGAAAAAATTTTCTCACAGCCAGCCTGTTTCAGCGCATCAAATTGGAGGTCATGGTTCTGGTCGAGTGTAGAAATGCGAGCGTATCCAATCTTCATGGTGTCTTTGTTGGGTGAGTAAATAAACTCGATTTACATATGTGAATCGTTACTTTGATTACTTTATGAGTTTGTTTGCCAGGAAAACTAAAGAAAAGCCAGCTTTTGGTAGCTGGCTGATCGCGGTAAAGAAAACGAATTTTTCGATTTTCCAGTGGCTTTCGTTATGTACCGTTCGCACGAATCAAGGGGCACATACTTTACTTGGGACGTTAAGGCTCAAAATTGATCGTAGTGTCCACCGATTGCGAAAATATAAATGTAGTTGTCATCGAACTTGTAAATGACGCGATCTTTTTGGCTTAATCTGCGTGACCAGAAGCCGGAAAGGTTGTGGCTAAGTGCTTCGGGCTTTCCCGTGCCACTTGTTGGGTCTCCTCGAAGCATTTCTTTCAGAATTGAACAAAGAGCTTTATGTAAACGTTTGTCTTTGGTCCTGAGTTCTTCATAGGTAGTCCATGTTCTCCCTTCAAACACCAAGGATCTCATCCATTTCCCCATCCGTTGGTGTGTAACCGGAACGTTCAACGTGTGTCTGAGCAGATTCAGAAATTTGTTTCATCAGGCTGGAATTTTGGAGAACATAAAGCGTTTCCTGGTCACGTTCCCAATCTTCCGCACTCATAACGACAAACGCGCCACCGCTACGGCGGGTCACTTTAAGTGGAACATGCTCACTGGCGGCTTGTTCGACGAAATTTTTCATGTTTGAACGAAACTGATTTACGCTAACAGTTTCCATTGGGCACCTCCTTTTATGTACTGTCTTGCGGTACATATTAACAACTCTTGGCAAACAAATCAACCGGCCGGAATGGTTCGCTGCGTTGATTACGGACAGCCTTTAATGAAAATTAACACCAAATTTTTATCCAATTCGAAAATTCTAATGGACGCACACCATAACGGGCGAAGTTTCCCTCGTGCAGATTACTGAGCTCAGTTCCATGAAAGGTCAATTAATAAACGATTGAAGATATGTCGTGCATAGGTGCCGGCTACTCGCTGTTCGTCAGGCGAACGCCCCATTTCAAAAAATTTATCTCGAGTTTCATTCGGAAGATAGAATGTGCTGTTGGGGTTGTATAAATCGAGAAAATTACGATTATAGCCAACAGGCTGGCGATGTTGAATAGGCTTTTTAATAGCTTTTTTGCACTCTTCACCCGCTTGTGATAACGGGATATAGTCCTCCAGGGCTAGGGCGGATGTGTTTGGCTCTGCTATTTCTTCAAGTGCATCTGGGAAGTGTGCAGGAACACAAAGGTATCGACTGGACCTCGCCAGGCCTTCTTTTATGAGCCGCTTTTGCTGAACGAGTAGTGCCAGATGCCTCTGCAAGGTTCGTCGGGGCACCTGATCATTAAGTTCGGAGAGGATTTTTTCAATACCAACCCCGTCAGGGAATTGGCCCACCGTTTGTACAATGCGTTCCAGGTCGTTTTGTGATATTTGTTTTGGCATAGTTTAAATATTATATGTTACAAAGGTGCCCATTAAATAGGCACCGGCAATTGTATGGACTAGGAGCCCAAAAAATGTGACGAGAAACGGAGCGATGATTGCTCCGCCACCGATTCCATATAGCCCTCCGAATATGCCACGATGAGGCAGAGGGTGAATATCCCTACTCCTGAAACCTCGTATTTCTCTTCTTGAAAAACGAAAAAAATGTGGCGGAGCGTCCATTGGGGTTCTGTAACCTTTGTTGCTACATTCCTTGCACTTGAATTGTTGTATATTGTGCTAACAGCTGTAGGGGGGGATCGAGTAAATCGTGGATCATTTTCCCTGCGATATGGAGAATGACTAAGCCTGCAAAAAGTTTAAAATTGCGGGGATCTTGCAGACTATTCACCCGTACCAGGGGGCCAAGGCAGACGCCCGGTAAAGTGCCAAGGACGACTGTCCAGGTGAGTGGCCAAATCATCCTTCCTTCTTTGTAGTATCGATAGGCTCCGGCGGGAATGGCGATGATGTTGAATACATGATTGGTTGCGCTGACGGAAGGTTGTGTATAACCGAGAACAGACATTTGGAAAGGAAGTAATAAAAACGCCCCTGAAACACCTCCCATTGATGTGAGGAAAGAAATGCCAAAGGCTACGAGCGAGGGGAGCCATGGAGAAACAACAACACCGGACACGGGAAATTGCATGAGTACACCTCTCGCGGGACTACTGAGATGGAAAATGAGTAAATATTACAGCGTTTCAATTGACCTCAAGTATTGATTTAGTCATATCGGGTGTCTGAGCTTTCAGGCATAAAGGCAGTGATTCATTCAATATTGCCCAGAATGAAGTTATTCGTAAGGCACGAGAGTGTCTT
>NZ_OY760916.1:1017500-1175000 GCF_963664075.1 uncultured Desulfobulbus sp. | reverse complement strand
ATAGGGTAACTCGTTGACTCATTATGCAAAAGGCACGCTGTCACACCACATGGATGCTCCAACTGCTTGTAAGCTGACGGTTTCAGTTTCTATTTCACTCCCCTCCCGGGGTTCTTTTCACCTTTCCCTCACGGTACTGGTTCACTATCGGTCACTAGGGAGTATTTAGCCTTGGAAGATGGTCCTCCCGGATTCCCACAAGGTTTCACGTGTCTCGTGGTACTCGGGGACACCCTAGGGTGAGTCAAGATTTCGCGTACTGGATTATCACCATCTATGATCGGCCTTTCCATACCGTTCCGCTATCCATTCTCAATCCCATATCGGGGCCCCACAACCCCTACAAGTAAACTTGTAGGTTTGGGCTATTCCGCGTTCGCTCGCCGCTACTAGCGGAATCTCAATTGATTTCTTTTCCTGAGGGTACTGAGATGTTTCACTTCCCCTCGTTCGCCTTCAGTACCTATGTATTCAGTACTGAATGACAGAGTATGAACTCTGCCGGGTTGCCCCATTCGGAAATCTCCGGGTCAAAGCCTGTTAACAGCTCACCGAAGCTTATCGCAGTTTTCCACGTCCTTCATCGCCTCCTAGTGCCAAGGCATCCGCCGTCAGCCCTTAGTAGCTTAACCATAAGTCTTTTATAAACTAAGTTAACTCTAAACGCTTAATTCTGTAGTACACCAACTGTGTTGTGCACAAAGCCTTGGCCTTGCAAGCACCAGTTGGTATCTACGATTTAGATACCCTGCTATTCAATTGTCAAAGATCTATAAACTTTCTATGTTTTTAAAAGTTTAAAAGAAGAATATGATCCAGAGGATCACATTCTTGTCTTAAGCTTCTAAAGACTGGTGGAGGTGAACGGGATCGAACCGATGACCTCCTGCGTGCAAGGCAGGCGCTCTCCCAGCTGAGCTACACCCCCAACCCTTACAAATCAAAGCTAAGCCTGGTGGGCCTAGGTGGACTTGAACCACCGACCTCACGCTTATCAGGCGTGCGCTCTAACCAAGCTGAGCTATAGGCCCAATGCCTTTGATCTCTCAAAACTGAACAGTATAGAGCGGGGTTGATCCCTTATGCAGTCATCGCTGCATCTATCCTTATAAAGGAGGTGATCCAGCCCCAGGTTCCCCTAGGGCTACCTTGTTACGACTTCACCCCAGTTACCAGCCATACCTTGGCAGCCTGCCCCCCCGAAGGGTTAGCTCAACTGCTTCTGGTACAACCGACTCCCGTGGTGTGACGGGCGGTGTGTACAAGGCCCGGGAACGTATTCACCGTGGCATGCTGATCCACGATTACTAGCGATTCCAACTTCATGGAGTCGAGTTGCAGACTCCAATCCGGACTGAGACATATTTTATGGGATTGGCTTCATTTCGCAATGTCGCTGCCCTTTGTATATGCCATTGTAGTACGTGTGTAGCCCTGGTCATAAAGGCCATGAGGACTTGACGTCATCCCCACCTTCCTCCGGTTTGACACCGGCAGTCCCTTTAGAGTGCCCAGCCGAACTGCTGGCAACTAAAGGCAAGGGTTGCGCTCGTTGCGGGACTTAACCCAACATCTCACGACACGAGCTGACGACAGCCATGCAGCACCTGTCTCCAAGCTCCTCCTAATGGAGGCACTCTCTAGTTTCCTAAAGATTCTCGGGATGTCAAGACCAGGTAAGGTTCTTCGCGTTGCATCGAATTAAACCACATACTCCACCGCTTGTGCGGGCCCCCGTCAATTCCTTTGAGTTTTAATCTTGCGACCGTACTCCCCAGGCGGTCAACTTAATGCGTTAGCTGCGACACAGAGGGGATCAACACCCCCTACATCTAGTTGACATCGTTTACGGCGTGGACTACCAGGGTATCTAATCCTGTTTGCTCCCCACGCTTTCGCGCCTCAGCGTCAGTACTCAGCCAGAAAGTCGCCTTCGCCACCGGTATTCCTCCCGATATCTACGAATTTCACCTCTACACCGGGAATTCCACTTTCCCCTCTGGTACTCAAGCCTGACAGTTTCAAATGCACTTCCACGGTTAAGCCGTGGGCTTTCACATCTGACTTACCAGGCCGCCTGCGCGCCCTTTACGCCCAGTGATTCCGAACAACGCTTGCACCCTCCGTATTACCGCGGCTGCTGGCACGGAGTTAGCCGGTGCTTCCTTTAGAGGTACCGTCAAACATAGCAGGTATTAGCTACTATGCACTTCTTTCCTCTTGACAGAGCTTTACGACCCGAGGGCCTTCCTCACTCACGCGGCGTCGCTGCGTCAGGGTTTCCCCCATTGCGCAATATTCCTCACTGCTGCCTCCCGTAGGAGTCTGGCCCGTGTTCCAGTGCCAGTGTGGCGGATCATCCTCTCAGACCCGCTAACCATCGTTGCCTTGGTAGGCCATTACCCCACCAACAAGCTAATGGTACGCAGACCCCTCTTAATGCGATAGCTTGAAACAGAGGCCACCTTTACTTACCAATCTTATAAAAAGTAAGACTATCCGGTATTAGTCAGCCTTTCGGCTGGTTATTCCAGACATCAAGACAGGTTATCTACGCGTTACTCACCCGTGCGCCACTCTACTGAGGTTCCGAAGAACCTGTTCGCGTTCGACTTGCATGTGTTAAGCACGCCGCCAGCGTTCGTTCTGAGCCAGGATCAAACTCTCCAGTTTAATATCCTGACCAATCACAAATGATTGGTGCTAATCAATCAAAAAACCAAAATTACTTGGCCCGCTCTTACTGTTCAGTTTTCAAAGATCAAAAGCGCTTGCGTTACCCGCAAGCTGCTCCGTTGCCGCTTGTCAGCGGCGAGGGGCAATTAGACCATGGATCGAGGACGATGGCAAGTTCTTTTTGCGCTCTATGCTCACTTTCCTTGGCCCCATTCACAGGCCTTTTTTATAAAACAACCTGAGAGCAGTCAGATATATCACGATAGTGTGGCGTCTTCCAGTCTCCTTAAATGCCAAAAAACTCAAAGGAGGATCTCCCACCGCCCTTTGGGCACCATTGAGTCCCATAATTCAAGCCTCCTGGTACCTTTTTCCCCTAAGTTTTGCAAACACTGAGACCTGTGAAAGGGTATACGCCCCTCTGTTCTGGACGCATTTTTGTTAAAAAATCTAGGTAAAAAGGGGGGATGAGACTTGCCAACTGTAGGGTATCGTACCTATAATTTCATTATCGCACTGGAGTTACTGACTCAACCCCACAAGGAGGACTAGATGAGTGAAAATGCAAAAGCTTCACCCGAGGGTAAAACCGGTCTAGGCTATGAAGAGATGGTTTGGATTCGAGACAAAGACGGCAAACAGTACGCCTGCCAGTTCAACGACATTAAAGTAATTAAGAAAAAAGAAGATTTGAGCGAGGAAGAATCAAATCGTTGTGTGGATGTGAGTGACATACTGAGTAACGAAGAATACTAAGCAAGATCTCTCTCAACAGCCCCCCTGCCCGCCTTATGGTGGCAGGGGGGCTTTCGTTTCCTTTTGTTTGAAGGCACTTACTCGCTCTGTAGCTGTTTCCATTCAAGGACGATACATGGGAAATTCCGAACTATTTTTCGGAGCCCCGTGCATCTCACAGCAGCAACCTTCGTGTCTCTGGCCCCCATCCCCCAGTACTTTGTTCCCCCGATGAGATCGATTGCGTACGTAGATAATGAGCCCAGAGAACGCCAACATAGTGCACAATGTGATGAGAAAGAGTATTCCAAACTGCAGCATTGGTCTCAACCTCCAAAATCATCATAATGAATATTGGAAGATTCGACCCCAAGGTTATCGAGCATTTCAAGTACAGCCTGGGTCATCACCGGTGGTCCACACATGTAGTAATTAATATCTTCCGGAGCTTCGTGCTCTTTAAGATAGTTTTCATAGAGTACCTGATGAATAAATCCGGTCAGCCCCTGCCAGTTGTCTTCCGGTTGAGGGTCAGAAAGGGCCACGTGCATACTGAAATTCTCATGTTCCTTGGCCAGCGCTTCAAACTCCTCTATATAAAAGAGTTCCTGGACGCTTCGTCCACCGTACCAAAAGGACACCTTGCGTTTTGTGTTGCGAGCCTTGAACAACTCAAAAATGTGGCTCCGCAATGGAGCCATTCCCGCACCTCCACCAATATAGATCATCTCCGAGTCTGATTCTTCGATAAAAAACTCACCAAAAGGACCGGCAATGGTTACCTCGTCTCCTTCCTTGAGGTTAAATATATAGGAAGAAGCCTGCCCGGGAGGGATTCCCAGAGGACCGCGTGGGGGTGGGCTGGCAATACGAACATTAAGCTTGATGATCCCTTTCTCACCAGGATAATTGGCCATGGAGTAGGCTCGACTCACTGGCTGAGGAACCCTGGACTGGTACTGGAACATTTTAAATTTGGTCCAGTCGCCCAGAAATTTCTCGTCGATATCAAAACTTTTATATTCCAGAGCATGGGGGGGTACTTCAATCTGAATATAGCCTCCCGGCTTGAAGTTCACCTCCTCTCCCTGCGGTAGTTCCAACACCAGTTCTTTAATGAATGTGGCGACATTGTTATTTGAACGAACCGTACACTGCCATTTTTTAGTCTCCAGCATCTCTGGAGGCACCTGAATCTTAAGATCTCGTTTCACCGGAACCTGACAGGAGAGGCGCATCCCCCGTCTGGCTTCGGCGGGTTTAATCTTGCCCTGCTCGGTTGGCAGAATGGCCCCGCCGCCTTCTTCCACCAGACAGCGGCACTGGCCGCAACTTCCACCACCTCCACAGGCGGAGGAAAGAAATATGCCTTCCTGTGCAAGGGAGGTCAGAAGCTTGCCCCCAGGCTTAACTGAAAGTTCTTTATCCTCATTGACAGTAATGATCACCTCGCCAGAGGGCAACAGCAACCGCTTTGCCATGACAATCAAGGTGACCAGAACCAGCTGGATGGCCAGAAAGGTAAGAACTGCACCGATAATTTCTGTCATTGTTCCAACTCCTCTATTCCACCGTCGTGCTCAAAACCGGCGTATATCCTCTTGCCATTTGCGGAGATAACACCCGCCCACGGATTCAGATCACTGTAGACATTCTTTACAGTCTCCCCAGTCCCAGGGGTTAAAAGCCGCCAAGTCCCATAAAGGCTAAAGCCATCAGCCCGGCACAGATAAAGGTCATCCCCAGCCCCCGTAGCCCAGCTGGCGGATCAGCATATTCCAGTTTTTCACGAATTCCGGCCAGCAGCACCACCGCAAGGAAGAAGCCTCCGCCTGCTCCCAGGCCATAGGCGATGCTTTCCGCAAAACTGTATTTCCTTTCCACCATAAAGAGGCTGCCTCCGAGAATGGCGCAGTTCACTGTCAACAGAGGGAGAAATATTCCCAAAGTCCCATAGAGCGTGGGCATGAAACGATCAAGTGCCATTTCAAGGACCTGAACAATAGCTGCGATCACACCGATATAGGTGAGCAGCCCCAGAAAACTCAGATCCAGCTCCGGATGCCCTGCCCAGGCAAGCGCACCTGGTTCAAGCAACCTGGTGAGAAGAAGATTGTTCACCGGAACCGTGATCACCATGAGCACCAGCACCGCAGCTCCGAGTCCGACAGCACTCTTCACCTTCTTCGAAATGGCAAGAAAGGTACACATGCCTAGAAAAAAACTCAGGGGCAGGTTCTCTATGAATAACGATCGAATGATGATATCAAAATAGTGTGCCATCAGTCTTTCTCCTGTTGCACCGGATCAATGGTACGTAGAAGCCAGATGATCAACGCGATGATAAAAAAAGCGCTCACCGGTAACAGCAAGAGACCATTGCGTACATACCAACCGCCATTGGTTGTCAACGGCAAGACCTCCCACCCAAAAAGTGTCCCGGAGCCAAAGAGTTCTCTGATAAAAGAAACGCTCAGCAACACGAATCCATAGCCCAGTCCATTGCCAATACCATCCAAAAAACTGTTCAGTGGAGGGTTCGACATGGCAAAGCCTTCCGCTCGTCCCATGACGATACAGTTGGTAATAATCAGCCCTATATAGATGGAGAGCTGCTTGGCCAGATCAAAGTAAAAGGCTTTGAGCACCTGATCGACCAGAATCACCAGGGTCGCAATGACCGTAATCTGGATGCCGATACGTACCGAGTTGGGAATTTGCGCCCGCACCAGGGAGATAATACAGCTTGAGCAGGCGACAACCAGAGTAACACAGACAGACATCACAAAGGCTGTCTGCATCTGGGAGGTAACCGCCAGGGCCGAGCAGATACCAAGCACCAGAAGAGCGATTGGATTACGCTCGATAATCGAACGAAGCAGGAGATCACGTTTTCGATCTTTCATTGAGTCCTCCCTGTTGCTGCAGTACTTGAAGCAAGGGGCCAAAACCATTGTCACCAAACCAGAAGCGCAGCATTGCCGACACCCCGTTTCCAGTCATGGTCGCTCCGGAGATACCATCGATACGGTGATCCTCGCTCACGCCGCCCGTCTTGCCATTCTTTACAACTTTTAAGGCGACAGTGTTTTGGGCACCATAGATGTGTTTTCCCTTCCAGCCTGCCTGCCAGGAGGGATTTTCTATCTCGCCACCAAGCCCTGGGGTTTCTCCGTGCTCATAAAAGCTGATGCCACGAATGGTGTTTAGATCAGCATCCACAGCCACATAGGCATACATCGTTGACCAAAGGCCTTTCCCCCGCACAGGCAGGATAATCTGACTGAAACTGCCCCCCTGCCGAACAAGGTAGACGAGAGTAAACCGCTCGAGTTGAAAAAGACCGGCGGGGTCCTCATCGCGCGCCAAGGTTCTTTTTTCTTCAAGATTCTCACTGGCTTCTTGCTCCTGGTCGACAAACCTGCCTGTTGTCAGATCGACCAAACGTGTTTGAATCAGTCGTTGAAACTGCTCCACGACCTTCTCGTCGGGATTAAACAAACCAGCGGCACGAAGAATATTTTTTTGCTTATCTATTTTACGATTGGCCTCTTGAAAGGGACGCAGGCCAACTGCTGTTCCAGCCACAAGAGCCGAGCAAACAAGGGCCAAAACCAGGACCGTATAAAAGGGTCTGGCGACGGATTCTTCAGCCATGGCGCAGCCTCCTTCTTTTAATATTGGCCTGGATAACAAAATGATCCAGCAGAGGGGCACAAACGTTGCCCAGGAGTATGGCCAGCATCACACCTTCGGGAAAAGCCGGGTTCATTGCGCGAATGACAATGGCCAGGATACCGATGAGTACACCGTAGATCCATTGCCCCAGGGGTGTTTGTGCAGCCGATACCGGATCTGTCGCCATAAACACCAGGCCAAAGGCGAAGCCACCCAGAACCAGGTGCCAATGGGCTGGCAGCGTCTGGAGGCCATTGACTGGCGTTGGCAGGTTTGCCATGAGCAGGGCGGCAAGAACTCCTCCCAGGAGCATGGACCCCATAACCCGCCAGGAGGCAATCCCTGTATAGAGCAGGAACCCGGCGCCAAGCAAGCAGGCAAGGGCCGATGTTTCCCCCATGGAACCCGGCATGATTCCGATAAAGGCATCTGTCCACGTTAATGGCAGCGCTGTCGGGTTGATCCCTGCCGGAGCCGATGCAAGGGCTGAAAGTGGTGTGGCGCTTGTGATCCCATCCACTGGAACCCAGACCGCATCTCCTGTGATGGCAACGGGGTAAGCAAAGTAGAGAAACGCCCTGGACACCAACGCCGGATTCATAAAATTACGACCGACCCCCCCAAAGACCTCTTTGGCAAAGATGATTCCAAAACTGATGCCCAGTGCAACCTGCCAGAGGGGAATGGTTGGCGGCAAGGTCAGAGGAAAGAGCAAACTGGTGACAAGAAAGGCCTCGGAGATCTCGTGTCCCCGGATAAGGTTAAACAACCCTTCCCAGATACTCCCCACCACAACGGTGACAAGATAAATAGGAACAAAATAGAGCGCTCCATGCAGCATATTGGAAAGCAGGCTGTGCGAGTCGCAACCGATCGAGGCCATCACCGCCCCGCGCCAACCAGGAGGACTCGTAAGCCCAAGTTGCTCCAGCCCGCTGTTGGCCTGGTAGCCAGTATTCCACAGGGCCATGATGACACAGGGAATCAAAGCGATTATCACGGTGATCATGATTCGCTTGTAATCAACTCCATCTCGCACATGGGGAGCCACCTGCGTTATTCGCCTGCTGTGAAACAAAAAGGAATCAGTCGCTTCAAACAGAGCATGCCACCTCTGCCAGGGCCCGCCCTTGGCAAATTTTGGTTCCAATCTGTCGAAAAAATCGCGAAGAAATTTCATGGTTATCGCACCTTATGAAACACCTTTAGGCTCTTATTCACCCGCCTCTATCGCTGTCAGTACCGAGCGCAGCATGGGCCCGAATTCGTTTTTTCCAGGACAGACAAAGCTGCACAGGGCGAGATCTTCCTCTATCAATTCTAGGCAGCCAAGAGCTGCTGCTTTTTCCGGATCGCCAACGGCAAGGCTTTTGAGCAGCGAAGTGGCAATGATATCCAGGTCGAGCACCTTCTCATAGACACCCAGGGGATAAATTGCCCGTCTCCCCCCCCAGGCGGCGGTTATCATCTCGAACCGTTTCGCTGGGGACCACCTGGAGGCAAATAAACCGGTTGTTGAAAAACGATCACGCCCCGGGGCTAGCCAGCCAAAGAGACTCCTTCCAGCGCCCTCTTCCAGCACCGCAACCTGGCGGTGATAGCGTCCCAGATAATCGACGGTTCCTCCAGCAATGCGGCCATCCAGCACAGAACCGGAGAGAAGACGCCATTTTCCCTGCGGATGCAGCTCATCTCGGGTGAGCTGTTCAAGTGAGGCCCCGGGCCGTGTCGTCAGCAAACGTGGTTTCTTGACCCCGGGCCCGGCTAGGGCAATAACCTTTTGGGTGGCTAACGTTCCGGTTTTACAGAGATGACCTATGGCAAGCAGATCCTGAACATCCAGGTGCCAGACCTGTTTCTGTGCATGAACCGGGTCAAGGTAATGGATATGCGTAGAAGGGAGTCCGGCGGGATGTGGCCCTGCAAAACCATGCACACTCACACCAGGGATCAGCAACGGCTCCAGTTCAGCATGTGGACGAACACAGAGATGCATGGGGACGTCAAGGAGGCGCTGCAAACACTCCAGCCCGATGGTGAGAAGTGCCGGATCCTGCTGCACAAGCACCAAGGGATCGGCTGCCAGGGGAGCAGTATCCAGTGCGGTGATAAAAAGTGAATGAGGCGTGGCATCCGCAGCTGGAATCTTACCGAAAGGTCGGGTTCGAAAACTGGTCCAGAGGCCGGAACGCAGGAGGAGAGAGCGCAGATCCTCGCGAGATTGCGAGGCAGGGGAGGAAAAGGAAGAGCCAAACTCAACCGCCTCATCACCGTCGAGAGTGATAACCACCGATTCAAAACGTCGTTTGGCACCACGATGAATCGCCCGAACAGTGCCGGCAGCAGGGGCTGTAAAGAGAACTGCTTCATTTTTTTTATCGGAAAACAGGGGCTGTCCCAAACGCACCCGTTCTCCCTCTTTGACCAGCATAGTCGGTTTCATGCCGGGATAGTCGTCACCGACCAAGGCGACTTCCCCCACCGGTGGCCCCGTTCCTATGCGCTGCTCCGGCCCACCTGTTATTGGAATATCGAGACCGCGACGAATGGTAATAGTATCCATATCAGCCCTGAAATCCGGAAGTTTTAAAGGTGTTGAGTTGCTTGTCGATAAAGAGCCCCTCACAATCATCAAACTGCTGCAAAAGAGCGATTGCCTGAGCATGCCCAAGGACCATCGCGGCTGTTGCCAGTCCATCAGCCAGGGCGACAGAGGGAGCAGTCACCGTGGCACTGGCCAACTCCGGCGGCGAGAGCCCCTTTCTCGGGTCAAGAATGTGGTGATTCCGCAGATCCTTTGAGAAAGGCTGCATATAGTCTCCTGAGGTGGCGACTGCCAAAGGCTTGCCCAACTCAAGAACTGTCATTGCCTGGGTGGACTCCGCTCTTGGGTTCTGGACACCAATGCGCCAGGGGAGATGCGCGGGTTTCGTCCCGCTAACCATCAAATCACCGCCCGCCTCCACATAGACGTTTGCAAAACCAGCCTTTTGTAACGCATCCACCCCTTGATCCACGATATAGCCTTTGGCAATACCATCAAAGGTCACGCCCATGCCCTTGCGGGAGAAATACACCCCCTGCCCCTCTCGTTTGATCCTTTGGTAATCGACAAGCGGCAGGACTTCTGCAATTTTGCCAGCAGAAGGCAGCTGGCCCTGATCGTAGAGTCGAAGCAGCGGAAGCACCGAGACATCAAAGGCTCCCTCTGTCGCCTGGCTAATTGTTTCAGCCAGGTTCAGGACCTGCATTAAATCCTCTGGAGCAACCTCAAGATGTCCCTGCGCATTGAGTAAACTGACTGCGCTCTCGGGCAAATATCGGCTAAAAACCCCTTCCAGCGTTTCCATACGGGAAAAGGTATCATGGATTGCCCGCAGGCATTGATCCTCATCAGGACCGTAGGCAATCAGGTTGATTTGCGTCCCCATCAAACTCCTGCTTTGACGCACAACCTGAGCCGGTTTCTCAGCCCGCAGCACACCATACCCGTAGAGTGCGCCGGCAGCACCGGCTACAGCTAGAATTTGGAGGAATTTTCGACGTCCGATGTACTGACGATTGAAGCCTGTTTCACTCATTGTCCACCTTCCTTAATCTGGGGGGCATTGGGCCATGAAGACCATGGCGTGAACCAGTGTCGTGTAGGAAACATGCGGAATAATTCCCGCACAAAAAGAAAAATCAAGACATTAGCTCGGGGCAAACCGCAAGCGTAATGCTTTTACGCTGAGAAGCGTTGCTGAAAACATGCTGTCCAACGTGCAACGTTGAGACATACTAAAGAATAACCAAGATTAAAAACCACTTACATTAGGTAATAAGTATTCTTTTATTCAGGGCAAAAGTCAACCCTTTCCAAGAAAGCAGCTGATATCTTGCCTCTTTTCCTACGCAAAAAATCTGGAAAAACAGTAATGGGCACCAAACCATTGAAAGAGCAACGTCCAGTCCCCTCCCCCCACTGCCCCTGTTTTAACACGGGCAGGATTCACGTATTTTTGGTAGAAATCCCGCTTCACCAGGAATGAGCTCGTACTCAACACAAAGCCTGAATATTTTGCTTTGTATAATCAACAGGTAACAAAGGCTGGTCTGCAGCACTCCGTTTTTTTACGGAGACGATAACCGCCAGCCAAAGAAAATTTTCATGAATAGATATATCCCCGGATACCTGGCCATTGCACTCGTCTGGTTCAGTGGCCATTTTGGTGGAGGATTTGCCTCAGGACGCCAGATCGTTGCTTTTTACCTGAATCACCATTGGACTTCCCTCTTCATGCCTGCGGTATCCATGGCTATCATGGGGAGTTGCATGTATTTTTCTATGGTTGTGGCAAATCGCTACCAAACCTTTGATTACAGTAACTGGTCGAAAAAGATGTACGGCAGAATAGGTTTTTTTGCCGTTCCCATTTACGAAATACTGGTCAACGCAATTTTGCTGCTCGCCACATCGGTGGCCTTTGCAACCGGCGGCACTATTCTTACCCAGTTGCTCCACACCCACTATATGCTTAACACACTGGCGATTGCCTCTGTGATTTTTGTGCTGACCATCTATGGCTCCGAGCTTGTTCGGAAAACAGCGGCCGTCGTCTCCGTCATTCTGTTTGTCAGCATGTGTATTATCTACCTCCCGAATATCATAAAATTTTTCCCGAAAATCCTGGAAAACACTGCAGCGATTAAATCTGGAGCCATCGCGATCGGCAATCCTCCTTCTTTCTGGGACGCGCTCTGGTGGGGGGTAAAATATGGTACCCTGCACACCGCTGCCATTGGCGCATACATTGTCCATGCCCAGGTCTGCCCCACCACCCCCTGCCTAAAAAAGGCGATCGGCATAGGTATTGTGATCAACTGTGTGATCATGTATCTGGCCTATTTTGGTATTCTTGCTTTTGTTGATCAAGGTATCCTCAAAGAGGCTGTCCCTGCACTCTTTGTTGTCCAACATGGTGTGGGCGGCCCCTGGATGACCACCCTTATTTCCGTATGCATCGTTATCGGCGCCATCTCCACAGGCGTGGCCCTGGTGTTTGGAACAACCAACCGGCTCGTGACTTTTATGGGACGCCATCTCGATACCTCGCAAAAGGCCCGCAAACAGCGAATCCATGCCATGGGAGCCTCTCTTATGCTGATCACTCTGTGCTGGCTGGTCGCCCTTTTTGGACTCATTCCCCTGGTTGGTAAAGGCTACGGTTCCATGGGATGGGTAACCCTTTTTCTCATCGCCATCCCGACCCTGCTTCGTGGCTTTGGATGGTGGCGTTTTCAAAACGATTCCCCTAACTCATGATGGATGTACGGTAGGCAGTAATGGTGCAAACAAGTAGTTCAGCAGTCGATGCAGTAACCAAGGCATTACGGCAGGTACTCCCTGCAGAACGTATCTATGATCATCCGGCCCTGGTGGCCACCTATGCAGTGGATGCCAGCTATTACGAGCCTCGGGCCTGCCTTGTGGTCGATGTGCACACTGTAGAGGAAGTCCGCAAGGTTCTGCATATCTGTGCAGCACACAAGATTGGAATTACCTTTCGTGGCGCTGGTACCGCTGTCAGTGGTCAGGCCTGTGGCGACGGGGTACTTGTTCGCCTGAAAGGATCTACCTGGAAACGTCTTGAAGTGCTGGAAGAGGGCAAAACCTTCTGGTCGGGAAGTGCGGTCATCGGTGTTGAGGTCAACCAGGCTCTTGCCCCCTACCAACGAAAAATGGGGGCCGACCCGGCTTCGATCACCTCCGCCACCATGGGGGGAATCATCGCAGATAACTCTGCTGGCATGTGCTGTATGGTGGAAGAAAACTGCTATCATGCCATCAAGGGGATGCGGGTTATGCTGGCTGACGGTACCTATCTGGATACCACGGACAGCGCAAATGTTGCCGCCTTTCGCCACTCCCATGCTGAGCTGCTGGCAAAACTGAGCACGCTGCGCAACGAGATAGTGGCCAATAGGGAGGTCGTTGCCCGAATCAAGCGTAAATACTCCATCAAAAACACCATTGGCTACACGGTTAACTCCTTTGTGGACCATGAGGATCCCATTGATATCCTCATCCACCTGATGATTGGCTCCGAGGGAACGCTTGGCTTCATTCATGAAGTGCTGATGGAAACCATGCCCACCCTCCCCTCACGGGCTGTTGGTTTGATGCTCTTTCCCTCACTTTCCATTGCCACAGACCTGGTTGTCGCCATGCAGGAGCGCTGCAGCATTGACGCAGCTGAAATATTTGACAGCCACGCCATCCAGGCCCTGCAGAAAATTAAGGGTTTGCCCCAGAGGATGAAGGATCTGCCTTCGGGGGCCTGTGCAATGCTCATTCAGACCAAAGGATGGGATGTAACAGATGTCGAGGCCAAGGTGAGCGCCATTCTTGAGGTCATGGCCCGCTTTCCCTCTCTGGGCGAGCAGCACTTCAGTACTGAGGAGCAGGAATGCGAACGCCTCTGGAATGTCCGGCGGGCACTGTTTCCGGCCATTGCCAACTTTCGAGAAGCTGATGAATACGTTCTGACCGAGGACATCAACATTCCAGTGGACCGATTGGCCGAAGGTTGCGCCGCGTTTCAAACACTATTTGACCGTTATGGCTACAACGCCGGTATCATGGGCCATGCCTTTCACGGCAACCTGCACTTTTCCATTCCGGTAAAAATAGCAGAACCTGCCGCCGTCGAAACCCTGCACCATTTCATGATCGACCTGGTTGCGCTGATCACCGAAGAGTTTGATGGCTCACTCAAGGCCGAGCACGGAACCGGGCTGGCCATGGCGCCCTTTGTGCGTAAGGAGTGGGGTGATTTTCTCTATGCTGTGATGCAGCGGGTGAAAGAACTCTTTGATCCTGAAAATATTCTCAATCCCGGGATACTCATCAATGAGGATCCCAAAGCCCATGTGCAGGGCCTGAAACATCCCATCGCCACCCATCCGGAGGTCGACCGCTGTGTCGACTGCGGTTTTTGCGAACCTGTCTGCTCCTCACGCAATATAGGTCTCACTCCCCGGCAGAGAATCAGCCTTTCCCGGGCGATCTCGAAATACCGCGCCCTCGGCAAGACGGAGGTAGCCCAGGAGTGGTCCACTATTTTTCGAACCTACGGTGAAGAGCTCTGCGCAACAGACGGCCTCTGCGCCACCCGTTGCCCCCTGGGCGTTGATGTCGCCTCCATGATCCGGGATATTCGCGGCAAACAGGCCTCACCTCGGGCACGCAAACTGGCTGACTCTGTCACAGCCCACATGGAGGGAGTACTACGAGGAGCCTCACTGGCGCTCAGTGGTCTCTCCCATGCCCAGCGCATTATTGGGGATTCCACCATGGGGAAAATGGCCCAGGCCTGCCGCACGCTCTCTGCAAACCACCTCCCCCTGTGGAACAAAGCCATGCCCAAGGGTGGTGACAAAATTCCACGATTAGACCAGTACTCTTCAGCGGCAAGCAAGGTCGTTTACTTTCCTTCCTGCGCTATCCGTAGTATGGGAGCAAGCAAAGGGGATCCCTCGGAGCCACTGATGGAGATCACCCTGCGTCTGCTTGCACGCGCGGGGTATGAAACTCTTTTTCCTGAAGGATTAAAAAGTCTTTGCTGTGGCAAGGCCATGGAAACCAAAGGACTTATGGAACAAGCAGATCTACTTGCCTCCCGGCTTAACGAGGCGCTGATTGCGGCCAGTAACTACGGAGCATGTCCCATTCTCTGTGACACCAGCCCCTGCCTGGCTCGCATGAAAAAGACTCTGGACGCTCGGCTCACCCTCATGGATCCCATCGAATTTACGAGCCGGTACCTGGTTGATCATCTTCAGTTTCGCAAGCTTCCCAAGAAAATTGCGCTCCATCCCACCTGCTCCACCCAGACCATGGGACTGGTGCAATCGTTTCGGGACTTGGCCGAACGCTGCGCCAAAACAGTCGTAATCCCACGTGGAATACACTGCTGTGGTTTTTCCGGCGATAAGGGGTTTCACAGGCCAGAGCTCAATGCATCTTCCCTAGAACATCTCAAGGAGCAGATTGCTGACTGCGATGAAGGCTATAGCGTTTCCCGAACCTGTGAGATTGGCCTGACGCTGCATGGTGAAATACTCTATCGCAATGTTCTTTACCTGGTCGAGGAAGCAACCAGATAGCGAGTTTGCAAACAGATCAGTCTGTTCAAGGAAAAAAATGAATATATAAGAATGCCTCGGCCTGCATAACGCACATCTGTACGCAAACAGGCCGACAACGCTCAGATTCAGTACCCCGTGATCGCTTACAAGAAAGGAGATATTCGTATCACCCAGCATTTATCCGGCGATCTTGAGCAAGCAGGACCAATATGCCGACAATTGGCGTAAAAATTAAGCTCACCAGAAAGTTGCCCCAGAAGCCAAACTTAAAGTCTCGCCCGAGCAATCCAATGAGCCAAGAAAAACCTATGAGCAAAAGTAAATACAATAGGTATGGCGTGATGGGCAAAACCATTTTGTTTACATCTTTGCTGCGCCAGCAGCTTCTTTGGCAACGGTTTTTCCTTTTTCAAACAATTCCTTATAATACTCTTTCATGGTGTCTGGATTAAAGTCCAAGAGTGTCCCGCCCGCCTCAAAATGACTGGTGAAGATTTTTCCTGTCGCATAGGTTATAGCACCTGCCATAACCGGCATGCTCAGTCCACCGACAAGCTGCCCAACCCCTGGAATAATCTTGACGAAGGAAGCAAGTAGCCCGGTTCCTAAGGGGACAACGCCTAAAGAACCGAAGAGAGGGAGAAGAGTATTTTTAAATTTATGCTCGGAAAAAGGGATATCATACACCTTACTCAACTTGGCAATCATCGTAACCTGGGCGGCATAGATAGCTGCTATGTCTGCAAGGGGCATGGGGATAAGGCCACCACCCGCGCTCCATAGCACAAAATTCCGGGTTATCTTATTTGCCTGTTCAAGAGGAGAAAGCCCCTCAAGTTCTGCTTCCGCAACCTCAGGCCCAGCCGTATTCAAGTTTTCTTTAGCCTTAACATCTTCGTTTTTATTGGTTTCCATGACCTTGCCCTCCCTGTAATGATTCTTGTAATTGCAACTTTTTTTCATCTGCTTGATTTCTTACCGGTAAGACACTTTTTAATCTACCCGTTTTGAAAAAAGGCTTCCAATGAAATTTCTCAAAACAAGCATGATTTTACGAAATTTCAATCAAATAAAAAGGTAAAAACGATGGGGATCGAGGAAAAAATTTTGTTACACCAAGACTTTTTCGGGGAAAAATTGATAAAAACGTGAAGACCGTGATAGAAATCATATTCATTCTCTTTTCAAAACTATAGATTCAGCACACTAAACTCTGAAAATTATTTTACAGATTTACTCCCAATAGCGTTATCGTTCTGCATACGCCTCAAGTGACTCCCCATCAATCAATTCAAATTTTTTTCACGCCTACATCTTCTATGACTTTAGAAATACAAAATCACATAAACACCTTGAATCTTTTTTGTTCGACGATGTATAGTTTCGTTGTCTTTCAAATTATTGGCAGTAATTTTTCTCAATATTTCCTTTCCTTTCTGCCTATACGACGTACACGTTCCACCCCTCAGGATCACAACCTTAGGTCTTATCCATTCTTGCTGCACTTGGTGCGACCTTACTCATTCAAGTAGTTGGAGTGCATATGGCCCCATCGGAGCAGGAATCCGCCAACACTATCTATGAAAACTTCCGAAAGAATTGGCCTTACCTCAGGCACCGACTTGCACTTTTTCTCAAGTTTTTTCTTCTAGTGGCTTTCGTTCTCTTCGCCTATTTTTTCAACCGTATTTTTATCAACATCTATCCCGGTGAAGCAGGCGTTCTCTGGAAACGTTTTCACGGCGGCACCGATATGGACTATGTCTATAATGAAGGACTTCATGTCATTCCTCCGTGGAACAAGATGTATATCTACGACACCCGTATTCACCACACGCCTTTTGAGTTCGAAGCGCTCTCCAAAGATGGTCTTCCGATCGATTTTGAAGTTTCGGTGCGATACCTTCCAGATCGAGAATACCTGCCTCAGCTTCACACCCTTGTTGGCCCGGATTACGTCCGCAAAGTTGTCAAACCAGAGGTTCAGGCACATCTGAGAAAAGTGGTTGCCAACTATCTACCCGCAGAAATCTATACATCTGAGGGCTATCTGCTGCAGATAATCATGCAGGGATCCATGGGTGCCTTTGCAGAAAAGCATATCATTCTCGATAACCTTCTCATTCGCAGGATGATTCTCCCCAAAACCATCGTCCAGGCCATCGAACGAAAACTCACCCAGGAACAATATGTTCAGCAGTACGACTACCTACTTCAAACGGCCATCAAGGAAGCCAAGCGAAAGGCTATTGAGGCGGAAGGAATCAAACGTTTCGAGGACATCGTCAAAGCTGGTAATTTCTTTGACAAGTATCTTCAGTTCAAGGGCATCGATGCCACGGTGGCACTTGCCAAATCAAACAATTCCAAGGTCGTGGTCATAGGAGGCGGAGAAGGCAACCTTCCTCTTATCATGAACATGGATTCGGAAAAACTACAGGCAGAGCTCCCAGAACCTGCTGAAAAATCCAATTCTTTGCCCCAATCCTCTTCCCCGGAAAAAATACAGCCCACAAAAGAACACCCCACCTCCGGGCAGCAAGAGATCACTGAATCGTGGGAGTCTTTTCTTTCACGATTAGAGAACTACCTCATCAACGGCCATCTTCCTGAAACGACTCCACAGTTATTCCCCAACGAGGCAACAAAGAGTCGATGAAGCATACACATATAACACTCTTTCTTATACTCCCCCTCTTCATTTTCTGTATCAGCGGATGTGACAACAGAACCCGTGTTGGCAAAAACGAGACAACAGATTGGACCAAGCATCTCAAGTTGCCTAAAGCGCAGTTCACTCCCGCCGCTCAGCTTCATATCCTCACCTGGCATTATTATATTCCCCAGGAGGTTTTCGATTTTTTCAGCAAAACCTACGGAACCCAGATCGTCCCGACCTACATCCACAGCAATGAAGAGATGTTTCAGCTTGTGCAGAGCCATCCCGATAAATACGATTTGCTCACCCCCAGCGATTACATGGTCTCTAAGCTGATTAAAAACAATCTGCTTTATCGCCTTGATCATCTCAACCTGCCCAACATAGAAAATCTCGACGAAGACCTGCGCCGAGTTCCCTACGACACCGGACTTCGTTACTCTGTCCCGTTATTTCGTACCAGCCTTGGTATAGGTTTCAACATTGACTACATCGTCGGTATACCGAGAAACTGGAATTACCTCGTCGAACAGGCACGCAACAGCTACCTCGTATATCGCCTTGGGATAACTAAAGAAATGCGATTTGCCCTTGGTATTGCGCTGCAACTCGGTGGTTATTCACCCAACACCACCAACCCCGATGAAATTGCCAAGGCTCGCGACCTACTCATTGACACGATCAAAACCTGCGGGCTCACCTTCATGAGCGAGGAGAACAGTGACCAAGAATTCATCAACAACAACATTCTTCTTGGTGTCATATGGAACGGCTCGGCGGCAAGTGCCTTAAATCAGAATTCCAATATTCGTTTCCTCTTGCCCGAAGGCAAGGTCATGGTGACCATCGACAATGCCGTTATCAACGCTCAGAGTAAAAAAATCCGTACGGCGGAACTGCTCATCAACTACCTCTTATACCCCCAGGTCATGGCGCAAATGACCAATTACAATTACTACCCCAACAGTATGAGTACCTCGCTCCCCCTGGTAAAAAGAAATATTCGGACTGGTCCGGGCTTTCTCTTTCCGGAGGAAGAAGACCGCCTGTTTTTAAAAGATCTGGGACCGGCGACTAAACTCTATGAGGAGGCCTGGGCCCAGGTTCTGCAAACAAAAGCGCCTGAGACGTTGGTCAAACTCCCCCTGCCCAAAGGTGGTTTTTTCAGAGGAGACCCTCAGATGGAGGATTTCACAAAAGATTTTATCGATGAGAAGCAAACCAATGGACAAGGGGCCCAGTGAAAAATTACTTCGCATTCCTCAGAAAAGAGGCCGGGCCGCTGAGCAAAAGCATGATCTTTATGACCATCGCGGCTGGAATAGCCAATGGCCTTGCGGTGGCGACTGCCATCCACACCGCCGGAAAACTGCAGCCGGGCAGCCTCCATTTCCAAGAGTTCTTCCTCTTTGTCTCGCTCATGGCCCTGTTCTGGTACTGTAAACGCTATTCCATCAACGAATCCACCCGCCTGGTTGAAAACATTGTCCGTGTTCTCCGTTTAAGAATTTTAGGAAAACTCAACGATACCGACCTCCTTGGCCTGGAATCCATCGACAAAGGCATCTTTTATTCGGCTTTGGCTGCGGATACGGCCACCATCTCACTGTCCACCAATGTTGCCATCAACGCTATCTCTTCGGCGGTGATGCTGAGCTTTATCATTATCTACATCGCGTTTATGTCCGTTGAGGCGGTCCTGATTACAATTGGAATCGTCAGCTTTATCGTGATCCTCTATCTTAAAAATGAGAAGCAGATCACAGCGTTGTTACAAAAGTCAGCGGCCAACGAAAATGTCTTTATGGATAACCTCAACGGCCTGCTCAACGGATTCAAAGAACTGAAATTAAACCGACGCAAGTATCAAGATTTCAGCCAGGATGAGCTGCACACCACCATTGACACCTCCACCAACCTCCGTGTGGAGGCAGGGCTCAAGCTCAATGTGACTATTCTCCTTTCCCAGTCTTTTTTACTGTTCTCGATCAGCGGCATCCTCTTTCTCCTTCCCCAGATAGATCAGAACCAAATCTCACTTATTCCCAAACTGATTGCACTTATCATCTTCACCTCCGACCCAGTGGGTAACCTGGCTACCGCCATTCCAGCAGTCTCACGGGCAGAGGCGGCGATTAACAACATTCGTACATTGGAAAACCTGATCGACCAGGGACAAAATCAACAGGAACAGATCAGCGGCCAACAGCCCATAACGGATCTGAATTGGAGTCGCATTTGCTTGGACGATATTTTTTTTCAGTTTCCGCTTAGAGCAAACGGCAGGCCTTTCCACATCGGCCCAATGCAACTTGAGTTTCACAAAGGAGAAATCACCTTTATTGTTGGCGGCAACGGTTCCGGCAAATCAACCTTTCTTAAAGTGCTCACCAGTCTCTATCCACCCGACAGTGGCCGAATCCTGCTTGATACCACCGAAATTACACCATTCAACAAGGCAAGTTACCGCAACCTTTTCTCCACCATTTTTTCGGACTACTACCTTTTCGGCCGCCTGATAGGCATTGAAGAGCCAGACAGCGAAAAGCTCGACACCCTGCTGGCTCAGATGGAACTCTCCCACAAAACCTCCATTGCAGAGGGAGTGGTCACCAATCGTGATCTTTCAACCGGCCAGAAAAAGCGACTGGCGCTGATCATCAGTGTCCTGGAGGATAAGCCTGTGATGATCTTTGACGAATGGGCAGCGGACCAGGACCCTATCTTTCGAAAATTTTTCTACAAGGTGCTCCTACCGGAACTCAAAGCCAAGGGAAAAACGATTATCGCGGTGACCCATGATGACACCTACTTTGATGCGGCAGACCGCATTTATAAAATGGAGTATGGCCGCTGTGTCCCCTATGTAGCTTAATATCCTGCACTCACTCGCTTCCCGCAGGCACCTCGAGCAGTCCCTGCTGGTATGTCGGATTTGTTATGAGCAGCTTCATGTTTTTTACCAAGAGGACATATGGTTACTGATACACCTCAAAACAAAGCCAGTGCAGCGATAGAAGATATCTTTCCGCTCACAGGCCTGCAGGAAGGCATCTATACTGAATACAAGCTTCATATAGAGAGCACCGGATCCACCGATTCCCCCCCTGTCTATAATGAACAATTTTCCTGCACGGTGGATGGCACATTGCAACCTGATCACTTTCAAGGTGCCTGGAACGCTCTAGCCAAGCGGCACCCCATGCTACGAACTGCCTTTACCGAAATTCCCGGGAAAGGTCCAAGGCAGGTGGTCTTGAAAACCCGACCGCTCCGTTTTTTTTCCCAAAACCTTACAGGCTGTAGCGATAAAGAAAAAATCTGCGCCGAGCGGGCGAGGTCAGATCGCCAGGCCCCCTTTGACCTCGCGCGTGAGCCCCTGGTACGAATCAGCCTTCTTCAAACCGCGTCAACGAAATATCGCCTCATTGTCACCTTGCACCATCTCATTTTTGATGCATGGTGCACCCCCCTTCTCCTTGAAGATCTCATGGCCCTTTATGCACATGCCATGGGCCAGGCCAATGAACTTCATCCTCCTCCGCGAACGCAGTTCGGGGACGTCATTCGGGCACAGAACGATCGACGAGGGGGAGCAAACACCGCTTTCTGGCGAGACTACCTGGCGGGAGTTGAGGGGATGTCTCCCCTACCCTATCTTAACAAAAATGCCCCCCCGGGTGGTTATGATCGAGCAGCTCGGTTAATCGATCCTGCAACCATGCAGGCCTTGACGCAGCTGTCAGGGAAACTTTCCATTCCCACAACGTCCATTCTGCACGCACTCTGGGGCTGGGTGCTGGCACGATTGCAGGATCGCAGCGAAGTCCTTCTGTCCGTGGTCCGTGCCAACCGTCCTGCCGAATTTCCGGATATCGATCGCGTCATCGGCATGTTTATCTCCACGGTCCTGCTCAGAGTGGATATCGGCGAGGCCAAAAGCATTGAAGCTCTCTTTGGCCAAGTACACGAAGATCTGCAGAAAACTGCGGTCTGGTCTGCAGCCTCCCTTGCAGAGATGCTTTTGGCAGGCAACATAAACGCCGGTCATATCGATCACACGATTATCGGTCGAACGGCCCTGCTCTCCGGCGAGGACACGGAACAACTGAGCTTTCCCAGTGTTGGCCTCTGCCTTGCAAACTTTCATTTTGAATCCTGGGACCACTATGATTTCCAAATAGGCTTTTCTCTGGGAAGCGAGGCCTACTTCGAAGCCAAGTTCCGCCACGGCCGCTTTCAGCCGAGAGACATTGCCAAGCTTCTCGAAATGCTGAACTCAGCTTTACAACTCGCCGTCGCAACACCGAATCTCGATCCCAACACTGCACCCATTTTCCCGTCCGCTGTGTTGGCCACAGCCACACTGAAAGGCCCTCGTGCCAAGTCCATTGTCCCTCTGCCCTCTCTCCTCACCAACATCTTGGCGGGAAACGGCACCCGTACGATCACTGTGGACGCGCATTCCGCCCTCTCTGCGACCGCCTTGGAAAAAGCTGTCAACGCCACGGCAGTTATGCTCACACACACACACAACATTGGTGAGGGCGATCATGTCGGTATTCTTGTTGAACCCGGAAACGATGTCCTGATAGGGATACTGGCAGCCTGGCGCATCGGCGCAAGCTTTGTGCCCATTGCTCCAGACTGGCCAGCAGAGCGAGCAGCCTTTGCTCTTACAGACAGTAGGGTGAAGTGCCTTTTGACACCAGCCCTCCGGCCCGAACAGACCACTTATCCCTGCCCCCAAGGTGCAATCAGATATAACCAGGAAAACTGCACATCTTCGCCGCCAGAGCCAATCACGCCCGATATTGCCTATATTATCTACACCTCCGGATCAACCGGCCGGCCCAAAGGGGTTGCCGTGGGCATGGAGGCATTGAGTAACTATTGCCACCACGCAGTGAATGTTCTGGGATTGCAAGCAACAGATGCAGCATTGCAAGTCAGCTCACCGGCCTTTGACCTGGGCTATACGACCCTCTTTCCCATCCTGCTGGCAGGAGGGACACTCCATTGGACCCAACAACACATTCTGGTGGACCCATTTCGCGTCATCGAGACCATGGCCACACGACAGGTAACCACTCTGAAATGCACCCCTTCGTACCTTCGCCTCTTGCTCTCAAGTCCAGAACTCCATGCACTTTCAAGTCTGCATCATTGGCGCCTTTTGATTTTGGGTGGAGAGATGTTCGACCGCCGCGATCTGGGACTCCTCTCCCTCTATTGCCCATGGCTTCAGGTGGTCAACCATTACGGCCCCACGGAAACGACCATCGGCTGCGCCATGATGTCCCTGGGGCAGGTGAAAGAGGTCAGCAAAATTAGCGGCCAATACATCGGAACCCCTGTTGCCAATACGAGCGTTCACATCCGTGATCGCCACGGGTCGCCAGTACCCCAGGGTATTGAGGGGGAATTGGTGGTCGAGGGACGCGCTGCAGCCAGGGGATACATCAACGGCGGTACCGGTGGTTTCACCCACACAGACAAGACAACCACTTACCGTACAGGAGACCGGGCCCGTATCACCGAGCATGGCCAACTGGAGTACTTGGGAAGAAGCGATGACATGATCAAGATCCGTGGTTTTCGGGTCAATGCGGGAGAAACCGAGGCAGCACTTCGCCAGGTTCCAGGAGTCGACGATGCTGTGGTTGTTTTCGATCGCCAAAGCGCAACAACCGAAGCCCAGCTGCTCGCCTTTGTCCAATCAGCTGCAGCAGAGTTGCAACCAGCTGACATTAAAAAACAACTTTCCTCCCGCCTTTTACCCGCCCAGATTCCGGCACAGCTCTTTTTTGTCCATCGCCTGCTGATCAAAGAAAATGGCAAACCAGATCGGGAAGCCATGCTGCGCAGCGCTATTAACCGATCCCGGGAAACGTTCTCGAACATACCTCCACAAACCTCAACGGAACAGCGCCTGGCTGCGATATGGCAGCGGGTCCTTAAGGTGGAGCGGATTGGTCGGGATGATGACTTTTTCGCACTTGGGGGCAACAGTCTTCGAGCCCTTCAGGTGGCTGCTGAAGTCCGCAGGGAATTCGATTCGGCCCTCACCATTCAAACCTTCTTTGAATATCCCACACTCTTGGATTTGGCTCGGCGCATTGATACTGGCCCGCTTCAAGAAAGGTCCTACACCGTACTCTGCCGAAATCAGGAATGTGCGAGCGTCTTGTGCCTGCCTCCGGCATTGGGCGTTGCCTCTGTCTACAAAGAATTACTTGATGCCATGAATCTGGACCTGGGCGTTGATGGTATCGATTGCCCAGGCCTTACTGACGGCTCCCTGGCTCCCTCCCTTGAAAACATGGTCGAACAGATGCTTGCTGTGCTCCCTGACCAGGGCATGCAGTATCAAGTGTTGCTTGGCTGGTCCTTTGGGGCAACTCTCGCCGTTGAAATGGCACGCCAACTCGAAGAAAAGGGCCGCATCCCCTCTCTGTTGCTCTTTGACGGCGCACCGCGTCAAGCAGAGACCGCGCAACAACCACTGTTTTTTGAAGGACTCAGTGCCCTTACAAATCGACGCTACTGGTCACAGGTCATAACCATCTTACGGCGTACCATGAGTGTGGCCCAGTTCGCTCACCTTGAAAGCATTGCCTATAATAACAAATTCTTATGGAACAGATACGAAGCCAGATTTCACCTCCACGGCGACATCCTGGCTTTTCTCACTCAAACCTCTCAAGCATCTGCAGACAAGGGCATTCAAAAAGGACTGGAGTCACTCACCCGGGGCAGTTGCACGGTTATCACCGTCTCCGGTGACCACTATAGCATGTTTCATCCCCAACATAGAGCACATTGGCTCAACTCCGCACGCACCTTCATGCGCAAGGCGTGTCATTGAATTCACAGAAAGGATCGCATCATGGGTAAAAAATGGGAACTTTGCTTTGGCGCGGACTTACTCCCCTCCACACGACAAACATTACGGGACGCTTTTCTTCATGCGGCGCAAGGAGAGGGCACTTTAACACGCATAGATGCCAATGAAGAAGAGCATTGTGTTTCCTATAAGGAACTCCGACGCCGATCCGCTCGTATTGCAGGACAGCTCACTGCCGCGGGGATACGCCCCGGTGATGCGGTCATTTTACTCATGGAGGATCCCCTAGCCTTCGCCTGTGGATTTTGGGCCTGCATTTTGGGTGGTTTTGTCGCTGTTCCCCTGCCCCCTATGGACACACCGGCCCAGCGAGAAAGGACGATAGGTGCCATGGAGGTTTTACAAAATCCGTGGGTTGTATCCGATACAGTCCTGACTGACGATGATGCCATAGACGCTCTCATTCGCGGCAGATGGACCATTACGGGGCCGAATTATGATCGAATAGAAAACGTATCCGACGCTCCAGAGCCCTCCCCGGCTTGCAAAGCTGAGGATTCTGTTATCATTCAGTTTTCTTCGGGATCTACCGGACGTCCTAAAGGAGTGCAATTACGACACAACGAGGTTTGGGCCAACATGGTGGCTCTGACGGACCGTTTAATGCTCACCCCAAAGGATACCTTTGTTAGTTGGTTGCCCCTGTCCCACGATTTTGGTTTGTTCCATTTTCATATTCTCCCCATGGTCACCGGGATTAATCAGGTTCTGATGGCGGCCCCGACCTTTGCCCGCAAACCGGTCTCCTGGATTCGGGCAATGGACAAACACAAAGCCACCATCTCTGGCGCTCCTGATTTTGCTCTACGCCTTATAACCACGGTGATGAAGCCCAAACGGGCGGCCCAATTCGATCTCAGTTCGGTCCGCCAAATTTCCAATGGTGCCGAACCGATCTCCGCCAGGACCATAGGGGATTTTTTGGCTGCCATGCAACCGACAAAGCTCAATCCGCTGTCCCTGAAACCAGCCTACGGTCTGGCTGAGGCCACCCTTGTCGTGACCATGGCTACGCCGGGCTCCGACATACGAACCCTGCATATCGACAGAACAAACCTCGCTATAGGAGCCATGGTTGCCCAGCTTGCCGCAGATGATCCACGATCAATGCCGCTGGTTGCCTTAGGTCCGCCACTGAAAAAAGTTGAGGTGCGTATCGCCGATAACGACGGCAATATTTTAGCGGAAAACCTCATTGGCCGAATTCAGGTACGCAGTCCTGCGGTTATGCAAGGCTACATCAACAATCCCCAGGCAACTCAAGAGGCCCTCCTTGCCGAAAACTGGCTCGATACCGGTGATATAGGCTTCATGGATCAAGATGAGCTGATCGCCAGCTGCCGGGCCAAGGAACTCATCATCGTTCATGGGGTCAATTACTATCCCATGGATATTGAACTGGCTGCCGAATCCACCCCCGGACTCTCCTGGACCAACACCCTAGCCATTACCCAGGCTCGAAAACCCGATGGTGACGGTGAGGCCGTGGTGGTTTTTGTCCGTTATCGTGGCAGCGATGAGGAATTTGCTTCAATCGCCTGGAAAATCGAAGAAACCATCCTTGAGAAAACAGGCCTGGCCATCGATTATTGTATTGCGGTGCGAAACATCCCTAAGACAACAAGCGGTAAGATTCAGCGTTTTGAATTGGGCAATCGATTTACCAGCGGCGAATTCGACCCGCAAATAGAAACAACCCGCCAGATCCAGATCGACAAGGGCGAACCACTTGCCACTGCCATCCGGTTGGGGAATACCGCTCTGGCTGCTCGCTTGATTGCAAATGAGGCTGAACGTTTGACCAGTAGTTCCATCAACCAGATCGACCCCTTGATGGAACAGGGGATGAGTTCTCTCCATACCGTGGCCCTGTGCCAACGCTTGGCCACCATGACCGGACGAGCCCTAACAATTGCCGATATTTTCGATCATCCCTGTGCCCACGATCTGGCCGCCTTCCTCACAAACAATACAAAGGAGCAGCCGGAAGAAGCTGTCGCCCTTTCCAATAGCCCCTCCATGGAGATTGCAGTTATCGGATACGGCTGCCGCTTTCCCGGAGGAGCCAATGATCCAGAAGCTTTTTGGCAGCTTTTAGAAAGTAATACCGATGACATAACTATTCCTATCCCCTCTGATCGCTGGTGCAAGAACGATAGCCAGGATGGGATTCCTGAGCGGGCAGCTTTTCTTGACGATATCGATAGTTTTGATCACGCATTCTTTACTCTGCCTGCGACAGAAGCACGCACCCTCGATCCTCGCCAGCGTCTGCTTTTGGATGTTGTCTGGCAAAGTCTTGAGCACGCAGGGCTCGATCCCGAACAACTGCGTGGACGCCGCGTGGGGCTCTTCATAGGCTTGAGCGAATCCGGAGTACCGGTTGGCGATACTCGTCTCATTGCAGATGAAGCCGCTGCCCGCACCTACGGCCTAACCTCCAATGCAACCAGCATCGCTGTGGGACGACTTGCCCATATCTTTGATTTTCGCGGTCCGGCCCTCGCTATCGACACGGCATGTTCCTCTTCTCTTGTTGCCACCAATCTAGCCATGCAGGCGCTTCGCAGCGGTGAATGCGAACTTGCCATTGCCGGTGGTGCCAATCTCCTGCTCTCCCCGGACCTGCATGCAGCTCTGGCCCATATGGGAACGCTCTCCACCGATGGCCGCTGTAAGACCTTTTCCGCCGAGGCGGACGGCTATGGCCGAGGCGAAGGAGCCGGAATGATAGTCCTTAAAGGCTATGATCAGGCGAGAGGTGATGGCGACTGCATTCACGGTATTCTGATCGGTTACGCCCAAAATCATGATGGTGCCAGTCAAACAATCACCGCCCCCAATGGGCAAGCACAACGGCAACTGCTTCGCCGCGCCCTGCTTGCTGCCGACCTCGGCAGCCGCGATGTAGACTGGATCGAGACCCACGGCACGGGCACCCCGCTAGGTGACCCCATCGAAGTGACGGCGCTCATGGATGTCTTTCCCCGCAAAGGAGCAGATACCTTGCCACTAGGCGCGGTTAAAAGCCGCATCGGGCACCTTGAGGCTGCCGCTGGCATTGCCGGGATTATCAAGGTGTTGCTCGCCTTGGCCCACCAGCGCATCCCCAAAAATAGCCCCGCGCAGGTAGCCAACCCTAATGTCCTTTGGGAGGATATTGGGGCGCGTCCCGTCAATGAAGCGCTTGCTTGGCCCATCCGGCCCGGTCATCGCCGTATCGTCGGGGTAAGTGCCTTTGGCATGAGCGGCACCAATGCCCATCTGCTGATCGGAGAAGCTCCCCCCCCCGTCTCTTTGCAACTGGAGCAAGACAGCAATCCTCCTATCCTGGCTATTGGCGCTCGCAATGCAGACGCGCTGGCCCAGCTGCAGGCTACCTGGGAGGAGATTCTATCCCACCGGGAAGCTGGCCAATGGAATGGGCTCCTCGCCGGTTCCTGCAACCGACGAGGCGGGCATAGTTACCGACTGGCGCTGCCACTTGATCCAACTTTCCGGGAAAAGAGCCTTGAACGTTTACACTCGGCCCAGGGACGACAGGCGGCAGCAAGATCTGTAATCCTGTTTGCCTTTACCGGTCAAGGGGCCCAGTCGCCAGGCATGCTGGCCGATGTCTACCTCAAACAGCCGGTCTTTCGAGCAGCCGTTGACGAGGCAGCAGCGTTTGCCGGCCCCATTGCAGGTCGTCTGCTCAATGACTGGCTCTATGGCGAGCACCGCGCTGATCAAAAACGTATGGATCAGACCGATCTGGCTCAGCCAGCCCTGGTCGCCACAGCCTGGGGGCTGGTTCGCCTGCTGGCAGAATGGGGAATACGGCCAGAGGGCGTTATCGGGCATAGCAGCGGCGAAATCACTGCAGCCCTGGTTGCAGGGGCTATTGATCTGGAAACAGCCATGCGCTTTGCTGCGCTGCGAGGTGAAGTGATGCAGAGCCAGGCCCCTGCTGGGAATATGCTCGCTATCAGTGGTTCTGCCTCGACAATTTCCCCTCTTATCGAAGGACTCGACAACACGGTTATTGCCGGATTCAATGGTCCTGAGTCGATCACGCTCTCCGGGTCGACAGGAGAAATCGAAACCGTTGTCCGCCGTTGCCTGGATGCCGGCATAAAAACACGCTTGCTGACAACTCTCCAAGCCTTCCACAGTCCCACCATGGGCACTGCCGCTGAAAAACTGACTGAGCGCTGCGCCGCCTTGGCCACTCACCCACTGGGGCTGCCCATGTTTTCCACCCTGACGGGTGGTGCTCTTCAAGAGGATGCCCTTATGGATATGAAGTACTGGCAGGAGCAAATGATGGCGCCAGTACGTTTTTCCCAGGCAGCCGCCGCAGCGGGCCAGGCCGGGTTCAACCTCATGCTTGAAATAGGCCCCCGGCCACTGCTCTCGCGGCTGGGGCCTGCCTCCGTTCCGGAAGCGACGTGGCTGGCTGGCTATGATCCAGAAGACGGAGAAGGCCTCGTCCCTCTGGCAAGCGCTCTGGCTCGAGTCTGGCAGGCAGGCAGCAAGGTGGATTGGCGCAGGTACTACGGCCATCGTGGTCTTTCCGGGGACTCCTTGCCCCGGCATCCTTTAACTCCTCAAGCCATCCCACGTCTCTCCTGGGAGAACCTCCATACTTCAGTCTCCACGCCACAACCAACGACAGCCGCGCCTTCCCCTGCCCCGTCGCACAGTCCCGAGGATGTTCTTGCGCGTACTGTCGTGCCTCTCTTTGCCAGGGTTTCCGGCCGCAAAGAGAAAGAAATCAATGCCAAACAATCCTTCCTTGCCCATGGTCTAGATTCTCTTGTCATTGTCCAACTCAAACACGCGGTGAAAACGGAAATCGGTTTGGATATTCCAGTGGCAGAGTTCTACGACGGCACTGAAACGCCCCTGCGCCTGGCCGAGCGACTCCACAAAAATCTCCCTCAAGAACCAGAGCAAGGTCCGCCCGTTGCCATTGCTGCAGTCCCCAGCAGTGAGGCGATCGCTGCCGACGAAACATCCATTGCGGCCCTGATGCGGGCCCAATTGCAGACGGTGCAGGATGTAATCAATCGTCAACTTGAGACGCTGAGCGCAAGTGGCATGAACACTCCGGTACAGGCAGTGATCCCTTCTCCCGCATCCCCAAAGCCCACTCCAAAAACTTCCGGAGGGGAAATCAAAGGACTCTTTGCACAACCCAACAAGCAAAGCAAAGGACTACGCCCGGAACAGTTGGCCCATATTGCCCGGCTGGCCACAACCTGGAACACAAAGAGTGCAGGCTCCAAGAAGGAGGCAACCGCCAACCGACTGCATGTGGCCAACAGCCGATCAGTCTTTGGTTTTCGTCAGGAATACAAGGAGCTGACCTACCCCCTTGTCGCCAATCGGGCACAGGGCTCCAAAATCTGTGATGTGGACGGCAATGAATATATCGACATCACCATGGGGTTTGGCGTCTACCTGTTTGGCCACAATCCTCCCTTCATTAAGGAAGCACTCCTGTCCGAATTGGAACAGGGGGCAGCCATCGGACCGATGTCCCCCCTCGCCGGAGAGGTGGCTGAGCGGATTCACCAACTGACCGGAGTGGAACGGTGTGCCTTTTTCTCCACCGGAACCGAGGCAATCATGTGTGCGGTCCGCCTGGCGCGTGCCGTGACCGGACGTACTAGATTGGTCATCTTCAAGGGAGCCTACCACGGCAGTTTTGATGGAGTGCTCGCGACCGGATGGCTGAACGCCCAAGGAAAGCCCGAAACCATTCCCATGACCGATGGCACCCCAGAAGCCATGGTCGATTCTCTTATCGTGCTTGATTATGGAGATATGAATGGTCTTGACGTCATTGACCAATATGCAGAAGAGATCGCCCTGGTCCTGGTGGAACCAGTACAAAGTCGCAATCCGGGCAACCTGCCCATTGATTTTTTGCATGCTCTTCGCCGGCTGACCCTAGAGCGTGACATCCCCCTACTCTTTGACGAGATTATCTCTGGCTTCCGCTTTGCACCCGGCGGCATGCAGGCACTTCTGGGCATTGAGGCGGATATCGTCACCTACGGCAAAGTTCTGGGTCATGGCCAACCCTTTGGAGTCGTGGCGGGCAAGGCCCGCTTCATGGATGCCGTCGATGGGGGGCAATGGTCCTACGGAGACGACAGCGCTCCAGGTGTTCGCACCGCCTTTGTCGCAGGGACCTTTAACGGTCACCCCCTCTCCCTTGCAGCAGCACGCACGGTACTTGAACGTATCGCCACAGACAACGGAGCCCTGCAGGAAGATTTAGCGGCGAAAAACGAAGCCATGTGCCAACGGCTGGATCAACTTTTTCGCCAAGAAAACGTTCCTGTGCACATGGAGCGCTATGGTTCACTTTTTCGTTTCGGGTTTGGCGAGGAGACCGAAATCCTCAATACCCATCTACTCAACAACGGTATCTTTGTCTGGGAACAACGTAACTGCTTTCTTTCCACCGCCCATACCCAGGAGGATATAGAAAAAATCATCCACGCCACCAAGCGGAGCATTGCAGCAATGAAGCGTGAGGGTTGGTTTCCCGGCAACCAACAGACAAGTCCGCCAGAAGACAATTCCCCCTTCCTCTCCACCAGCCGGGCACAGAAAGCTATGTGGCACCAGGCACAGTCCCCCGCTGCCCAAGGTCTCTGGACGGATATGATCGCCCTGGACCTCAACGGAACCATCCAGGAAGAGCAATTGCACAAAGCGGTGGAGCGTGTTGTGGATCGCCACCCGGCATTGAGCACGGTTCTACTCTCGGAAACCAGTCAAGTCTGCGCCAAGCAGGCCCGCACCGGCCTGACCTGGCTGGATTTTTCTCTCGCCATTGATCCGGAATCGGATCTGCGCCAATGGTTGGAGACTTCGCTACGCCGCCCCTTCGAACCCTTCCTGGCACCGATCCGTTTGTACGCAGCCCGCCTCGAAACAATGCGCACCACACTGATCGTTTTGGGGCATCACCTCTGCTTTGATGGCTGGTCCCTTGCCCTGATCATTCGGGAAATTCTGACCGCCTACCAGGGAACCTCCCTTCCTGCGCCCGATCGACTGGAGACATACCTCCACTGGGAAGAATTCGCCCAGCCGACTGCAGGGGCTTTAGCGCCGGTTGCCATGCAACTCCCCGGGGCTCAGCATCGAACAACGAGCATCGCCCCAGCCGGCAGCCGCATCACCCGCACCGATCTCAGGCAACTGAGGGCAGCACTCAAAACACGAGGGCAGGAGGGGGAAACAACAGGCTTTATCCTCATGCTTGCGGCCTATGCCATTTTTTTATCGCAACTGCTGCAGCAACGGGTCATTACCATTGGCCTCCCCTGTGCGGGACAGGCAGCGGCCGGAACCCATACCCTAGTGGGCAATGTCTCCTTTATCCGTCCCTTGACACTGGAGCTTGATCCACAAGAGCGATTGGACGACTTTCTCAAACGCTTGCAACGTCAGGTGGTTGCGGAGGCAAGCTCTCTACCTCAAGAATCCCTGCCCCATCCTCATGTACTCTTTAACCTCGACGGTCCGCTGCAGCTCGCGGTTACAGGACTGGAGATCGGGGTTCGACCAGTCCCTATTGTGGGGGCACGAGCAGATCTCTTTGTCAACCTGCTCATTGTCAACGATCAGCTGGTGCTCGATGTCGATTGGCCAAAGGAAAAATTTTCAGCTGACCAAATAAGCTCCTGGACCGACTCTTTTCTTTTGCTCGCCCAACTTCTCTGTAGCCCAGAGGCAGGTGACAAGACTGTCGGCACTATTGGATCTGCCTCCCCAATTCGGCACCCCACAGACAAGCTCAGCGATTGGTTGGGGGAAGCTGATGCTCTAGGGCTCCAATGTCCCCCAATACAACGAGAAAAATCAGCAAAACCAGTTGGCCTTCGCACCCCGACCGAACAGCGCCTGGCAAACCTCTGGCAGGATCTCTTAAATACAACCATCAAATCGGCGGAGGATGACTTCTTTGCATCCGGCGGCGGCAGTCTGGCCGGTGTTCGTCTGCTGGCGGCCATTGAAAACTCTTTTGCTGTTACTCTTCGACTCACTGACATCTTCACCGCACCAGGTCTTGCCGAGATGGCCTCATTGATCGATAGTCGCGAAACCGGAGGTACGTCACTTCTCGCTGCCGGGGACCGCAGCACCGCGCCGGTCTCCCCGCAACAGCGCAGGCTCTGGTTCCTGGAGCAACTGGAGGAAACCAGCGCGGCCTACAACATCACCATCGCCCTCGATTTTCTCTGGCGCCTTGACCACGAAACATTGAAAGTGGCCTTAAGCAGCCTCGCAGCACGCCACGACAGCCTACGGACAGCGATCACGGTACGCGATGAAATCCCCGTGCAGATGATAGCGGAGAGGGTTAAACCGCACATGACCGTGAAAGATCTACGAAACGAGGCCAACTGGTCGGAGCTACGAGACAACCTACTAAAAGCTGCAGCCACCACTACGATTTCACTGGATCAGCTGCCGCTCTGGCGGGTTCTGCTGCTGCAGCTCCCGCAAGGAGACTGCCTGGCACTGACCATCCACCACAGCATCTCCGATGTCTGGTCCATCGAAGTTCTCCTGCGTGACCTGCTGGATGCCTATCGCAGTGCCTGTCTGGGAATTGCCCCGCTGCAAGCGAAATTGCCGCTGCAATACGGCGATTACTGCCGCTGGCTGGCGACCTCTGCCGCACCTGACCAACAAAAAGCGCTGGCCTACTGGATACACAACCTTTCCGGTGCCCCCCACCTGACCACCTTTCCCCCTGACTATCCCCGCCCGTTGGTCAAATCGTTTGCCGGTGCCCGAGCGCTAACGCTGATTGATGGAGAGCAGCTCGTCAAACTCCGATCTCTGGTTAGGCAGCAACGGAGCAGTCTCTTCCAGGCGGTGATGGCCGCTGTTGCTGTGGTTACTTCTCAGCGTAGCGGGCAAGATGATCTGGTGCTGGGAACAGTGAGTGGCTCTCGGAATCATCCCGGCCTGGAAGATATAGTCGGCCTTTTTGCCAATACCCTGCCCGTACGGTTCTCTATGCAAGAGAACCAAAGCCTCGGTGATCTGCTCCAGACAACCCGCGATCGACTATTGGCTGCCACTGTCCATGACCTGGCCTCGCTGGATGACATCATCGGAGCCCTGGCTCTTCCGCGAAGGGGCGACAGCAACCCTCTCTTTGAAATCTGTGTTACCCATGACGACCGTCGCGGCATCCTACGTATCGCAACTGAGCATGGAGCTGTCTGTGAAGAGGTAGTCACGCCGACCACCCAATTCGATTTTTCCCTCTATGTAACAGAAACTGACGATGCGCTCCTTCTCGAGGTGACCTATGCCACCGCCCTCTATGAACAAGCGACGGTGAAATCGATTTTGAGTGACATCGTCACTACACTGGCTCGCCTCACCATCGATCCGAATCACCCCCTTGTTCCTCTGACTACAGAACCACTCCCCTCGCCCCATCAGGAGCGTCTCTGGTTTGTTGATCGATTCGAAAACGGGCAACTCTATGCCAATGCTCCTTTCTATTACAACATGGCCCTGGTTCGAGAAATTGAGCAGCCGCTCCAACCAACGGAGCTGGAACATCGACTCAATGCCGTAGCCCAGGTACTCCCCCTGCTGAACCGAACCATGAACATGGAGGGAGAACTGCCCAGCTTTAAAAAACAGCCCCCCGCCAGCCAAGCTGTATTTGAGGCCAGGCAGAGCATTCATTTCCCACCGGACTTGAATAACGAACTCGCCTCATTTATAGAGAAACCCTTTGATCTTTCCCGGGACCTTTTGCTGCGAGCAGGTATTTTCACACAAGAAAACGGTGGGCAACTCCTGGTTTTAGTGGCCCATCACATTGTGCTTGATTTTTGGTCACTCAACGAAATCGCCAGGCTTTTGCTTGCAGGGACCCTCCCCGGTAAATTCGCGCAACAGTTTGATCCCTTTGCAAAAAGCAGTCGTCGCCCGGCCACGGCCTGGCCCGAGGACCTGCGCTATTGGCGACAGCAACTCGCTGGCGAGCTGCCCCGGCTCTTGCTTCCCATGGATCGCCCCCGCCCGGCAATTCACACCTTTACCTTAGGCCTGGCCAACGCCCGACTCAGCACCGAGGAGACGCGTTCCCTACACACCTGGGCCCAGACCCGATCGCTTAGCTTTGATGATCTTCTCCTTGCGGCCTTTGTCGCCCTGCTTCAGCGCTTATCGCGCCAGGACACCATCGTGCTCGGAACAACCGCACCCAGTCAGCTCGAGCACGAACGTTCCCTGATTGGGCCAGTGACCAACCTTGTCACCTTACAGATAACCTGCGATACCAGCCTGCAAATTGCCACCTTTATTAAGCAAATTGCAGAGCATAGCCATGAGGCCTTGCTGCATAGCGCAATTCCCTTTGATACAGTGGTGCTGGACCTCAAACCCAAAAACGATATGAGCCGCACCGCTCTCTTTGACGTGCTGTATGTCCGGGACGATGGTTCTGCAAACGATGCTCTGCTTCCTCCTGCTCTCGGTTGGGGCAAGTACGACCTCACCCTGGCCAGTAACGGAGATGCCAGCGGTCCGAGAAATCTAGCCCTTGCCTTTAACCAGGATATTCTTGATCAGCAAACCGCCCAACACTGGCTTGACATCCTGGTTGTGCTGCTGCGTGGCCTGACTGAGGCAAGTACGCTTCCAGTGGCTGATTGGCCCCTACTGACACCTGCGCTGCAACAACAGTTGATCGAAACTGCCCAGTCTCGTCAACAGGAGGCCACCTATGCCGCCAACAGCCTCCCTGAAGCCTTCGCGGCCCAGGTCGCGCAAACACCAGATGCCATCGCTCTAATTGATGGAGCTCGCCGACTCAGCTACCGCGAGATGGAGCAACAGGCCAACCGTATCGCCAATCGGCTGCTCAGTTCAGGCATTGGCCAGGAGGATCGGGTGGCTATTCTGCTGCCACGAAGTCTTGACTGGCCCATAGCCATGCTGGGTGTCCTCAAAGCCGGGGCCGCCTTTGTTCCCCTGGATCCCCACACTGCTGTGGAACGGGGGCAGATCATTCTAGCCACAGCAGCAGTGAAGGCCCTGGTGATTGACGACAGTATCGACGACAAACTCATCCCACCCAATCTGCTGCTCGTGAACCTCAGTGGGGAGGCGCTTGCGCAAGAGAGCGCTCTATCACCACAGATTCCCCTCCATGACCATCTCTTGGCATATGTCCTTTTCACCTCAGGCTCCACCGGGACACCTAAGGGCGTCATGATCGAACACCACAATGTCCTTGCCCTTATCCTGGGCCAGGGGGCGCTTTTCAACTTTGCTAAGGATGAGGTCTGGAGCTGGTTCCATTCCCCAGCCTTTGATTTTTCGATCTGGGAAATCTGGGGGCCACTGCTCACAGGTGGCCGTCTGGTGGTGGTGCCTGAATCGGCGCAAGGCGACATGGCTGAACTGCGTGCGCTTCTGCACCAAGAGCGCATCACCCTACTCAGCCTTACGCCCTCGGCCATCTCTGCCCTCTTGGCCTACGAAGAGGAACACCCCAGGGCCAATCTCGCCGTTCGCTCTCTCTGGCTAGGAGGCGAGGCCTTAACGCCAAGCAAACTCAAAGGCTGGGCTGCACGTTACCCGTCCTGCCGTCTGCTGAACCTTTACGGCATCACCGAGACAACCGTGCACGTCACCTTTCGAGAACTCTCCCCTGCCGATCTTGGACGTGGAGACAGTCTCATCGGGCGTGCTCTGCCAAGCTATAGCGTAACCATCCGTGATACCCAGCTGCGCCCGGTCCCCGTAGGCGTTGCCGGCGAGATCGTCGTCGGGGGATCAGGGGTTGCACGAGGTTATCTGGGGCAAGCACAACTGAGCGCAGAGCGTTTTGTCGATGATCCCCTGGCTCCAGGAAACCGTGTCTATCGCTCCGGTGATCTGGCCCGCACCACGCTGGACGGAGAGCTTGTTTATTTGGGGCGCATCGACGAGCAGATCAAGCTGCGAGGATTTCGCATCGAACCAGGGGAAATAGAAAACAGCCTCATGCAACTGCCGGGGGTACGCGCAGCCGTGGTGGGAACCATCCCCGGTGCCGATGGCAAGGCCGACAAGGTGGTCGCCTGGCTGGTAACGGCAACTCCACCAGATCCCGATGAGGCCGCCAATCATCTGGCCCGCACCCTGCCGGCCTACATGATCCCCGCCCATGTCTACCTGGTTGATACCATTCCTTTAACCGCCAACGGCAAGGCTGACAGGAGGCAGCTCTCCACCATGTGCACCACGCCACTGGGCCGCAACGAAAACGGATCCGCCCCCAAACCGGGCCTAGAGCAAAAGATCGCCTCCATCTGGTGCAATCTGCTAGCTATCGAACAGGTGGGGCGCGAGGATAACTTTTTTGCACTCGGTGGGCACAGCCTCAAGGCTAATCAGGCAGTCCTGCGCATTCGGCGCACCCTAGGGCTTGATTTAACCCTTAAAGATTTCTTTTCGGCCCAATCGATTGCCGCACTGGCAGCCCTAGTCAAAGATAAAAAATCACCGACTGACCGAGAATTAGCAGCAGCACCATCCCTTGATGCCTACCCCCTGTCATCGCCCCAGCGCAGACTCTTTGCCCTGCAGCTTGCAGATCCCAAAACGGTTGCCTACAACATGGTGGGTGGCTTTATTATTACCGGACAACTGGATCCGGCACGCCTGGCCCAGGCCTTTGTTCACTTAAGAGAGCGACACGAGATTCTTCGTACCCGTTTCTGCCTGGTCAACGGCCAACCGGCACAACTGATCGATCCTCCCGAGCAAAGCTTTTTCCTTCCCCTGACGCACCCACGATCAGAAGGACCTGAGGAGAAGACCATTTCCCGTCTCTTGGCAGCAGAGTTCAACCATGTCTTCGATCTGAGCCAGGGCCAGTTGCTCAGGGCTCGACTCGTTTCCTTACATCCAAGCCCGGAAGGTGAACCTCGGGCCCTGCTGGTGCTCAATATGCATCATATCATAGCCGACGGCTGGTCGGTTGCGGTGCTCATGGAGAACCTGGCTCATTTTTACGACCAAACTCCCCCTGCCTTGCCTCCGCTGCCACGACAATACAAAGATTTTGCCTATTGGCAATCCCAGGCCTTTTCCGAAGGGACAACACCTACGGAACATACCTTTTGGCAGAATCGGTTGTCAAACCACACTGGTGAAACGACAATTCCTGTCGATTTCCCCCGCCCCGAACATCGAAGCGGTAAGGGCGCCATGGTACGCTACACACTCAGCGAAACCACCAGCACAGCCATGCGACAGGTTACAGCCCAGATGGGCACAACCCTTTTTGCGGCCTTCAGCGCTCTGGTCCATGCCCTGTTGCACATCAGAAGTGGTGCAGCCCAGACGATCATAGGAACAGCCGACGCTGGGCGCGACATGCTGGAGGTCGAGGACCAGGTTGGATTTTATCTCAACCTCATCCCCTTCCCTCTCGCCTGTGATCTGGCAGCCCCCCTGTCCCAGTGGCTGCTCGCGGCAAAAGAGGAGGCAGTCGCTGTTCTTGCCCAAAAATCCTACCCCTTTGACCTGCTCATAGAACAACTGGAGATCACCACAGCCCCCGGTCACTCACCTCTTTTTGATGTCCTGCTGCTGCTCCAAAACAATGCCACCCCCTCGGGGCAGTTTGCCGATCTACACATTGAGTCCCTCGCCGACCAGACAGTTTCGGCAAAATACGACCTCAACCTCATGGTGGAAGATCGACCTGCAATCGAGTTGATCCTGGAGTACGACACCACGCTCTTTCGCCGGGAAACGGCGCAATGGTTCCTGGATGATCTGACTTGCCTGGTAGAAGCACTGGCCGGAAAGGAGGATCTCTCACCAATTCAGGTTCTGCAGGCGGCCGCACAACAACCAATAATTGAGGCAGTTGGCATGCTCGATAACGATGACCCCTTGCTGGGGATGGAGTAAAGGCAGATTATGTGTGGAATAGCAGGAATTTATCGCCACAACGGCCTCACAGAAACCGACCAGAAAGCCCTGAACGCAATGACCGCGGCTCTAGCACATCGGGGCCCAGATGAGGAAACCTATTTCCGGGCCCCACAGGTTGGCCTGGGGTGCCGCAGACTCTCGATCGTCGATATTGCCCATGGGCATCAACCCATGTACTCCAACGATGAGACCATGGTTTCGGTGGCAAACGCCGAAATATACAATCACCAGGAGCTGCGTCAGGAACTCATCAAACGGGGTGTCTGTTTCCAAACCTCCTGCGATGTTGAGGTCATTCCCCATCTCTTTCGCACGGAGGGACCGGACTGCATAGGCCGCCTCAACGGACAATTTGCCTTTGCCGTTTACGACACCAAACGTAAGGCCTTGTTTCTGGGCCGAGACCAAACCGGCATCGCCCCTCTGTTCTGGAGCAAAATTCACGGCGGCATTCTCTTTGCCTCAGAAATCAAGGCCCTTATGCCACACCCTGAGACGCCACGCCGACTCGATCCGGCTGGGCTTGACCAGGTCATCACTTTTCCCGGCTTGATCAGCCCCCAGACTATGTTTAAAGGCATTCACGCCCTCCCTCCCGGTCATTGGCTACGGATTGAAGGAGAGCAGATTGAGGTGCAACAGTACTGGGATTTTGACTTCCCCCAGGCTGCAGACATGGAAGAAAGCACGGAAGAGAAGCTCCTTGAAGAGCTGGAAGCTGCCCTGACCACAGCTGTGAGCCGACGGCTGCGTGCGGATGTTCCTGTGGGGTTTTATGTCAGTGGTGGACTTGACTCAGCACTGATCGCCACCCTGGCCCATAAAGTTGATTCCGCCACCATCCGCGACACCTTTTCCATCGGCTTCAACATCCCCGAAATCGATGAACGTCCCTGGCAGTCCCAAATAACCCAAGCCATTGGCTCCCGCCATCATGAGGCCATCTTCGACCAAGATCGCATTCTTGCTCACCTGCAAGACATTGTCTGGCACGGAGAAACCGTGCTCAAGGAAAGTTATAACGCCTGCACCATGCTCCTGGCCCAGTTAGTACATAAAAACGACATGCGAGTGACTTTGACCGGAGAAGGTGCAGACGAATTGTTTGCTGGCTACGTTGGCTACCGCTTTGACGAAACCCGAACTGGGAATGGGCTTGAGGAACTGGACGACCTTGAGGCCATGTTGGAGGAGGAAACCCGCGAACGACTCTGGGGAGACGCCTCCTTTTTTTATGAACGCAACTACAACAACCACGCCGAGCTGACCCTGGCCCTCCTCTCTCCGGAACTTGCCGCCAACCGAGCGGCATTCTCCGCGCTTGCCCGTTCCCCCCTCAACCACGATCAACTGACAGGCCGCAGCCTGGCCCATAAACGATCCTACATCGATTGCAAACTTCGCCTGGCTGATCACCTGCTTGCCGACCACTCCGACCGAGTTGCCTACGCCGCCCAAGTCGAAGCGCGCTATCCCTTTCTTGATCCGGATGTCATTGCGGTGGCCCGGCGCATTCCTCAGCATATCATGGTCAAGGATGGGGAAGAAAAATACCTCCTCAAAAAACTGGGGGCCAAACTCCTGCCTCAGGAATTGGTTCAGCGCAGAAAATTCAGCTTCGTTGCCCATGGCAGCCCCCATCTCCTCCGCCAGGGCCAGGACTGGGTTATGGATCTCCTTTCACCGGAGCGCATACGGCAGCGGGGCATTTTCAACCCTGACACCGTTGCCAGCCTGACAGCACGCGCCCTCCGACCTGATTGCTCTGTAAACCAGACCTATGAAGACGACTACCTTATGATCGTTCTCACCACAGAACTGTTGATGGATGCCTTTAGCTTGTCCTCACCCACTTGAATTTTCCCGAATACGATATCTGCCGATAAGGGAGCAGCACTATGACAAACCTCTTTGATGTACGCCTCGCGGTTCTTGCCCAGGCTGAAAACAATGGTCAAACCATCGCAGTAGACTGCCCTGACGAACAACTCTCCTATGCCACCCTGGCAGCACGATCCTCTGCCTTAAGTAGTCGGCTGTCCTCCTGCGCAAAAAAACCAGTCGCTGGCAAACCAATAGCCATTCTGGCCCCTCGAGGAGGAGCACATATTACAGCCCTGCTCGCGGTTGCCCGAGCAGGCGCAGCCTTCATGCCCATTGACCCGCAACTGCCTCCATCGCGGATTTTAGCCATGCTCGAACAGGCACAACCGCTGGTGTTGCTTACGACACCCCGGCACAGGGACCTGGCGAAGAAGATCGCTGGAACATTACCAATACTCACCATTGGCATGGACGAATCCCCCTCCAAGGATGTTGCGGAACTGCAACCGAACAGCCCAAGTTACCTGATGTTCACCTCCGGCTCCACAGGAGCGCCCAAGGGGGTGCTTGGCCGCTTTAAGAGTCTCAACCATTTCATCACCTGGCAGAGCAAGACCTTTGCCCTCGATGCTACAACACGGACGGCACAACTGGCACCGGTCACCTTTGATGTCAGCTTACGTGATATCTTCAGCCCCCTTGTCCACGGCGGTACGGTCTGTGTCCCTGATGAGGAAACCGCAGGCAATCCCCGCCTGCTGGCTCGTTGGCTGGCGGAAAAACAGATCAGCCTGCTCCATTGCGTGCCCACCATCTTTCGTCTTCTCACCCAAACCCTGGCTGCGGCCACGAACGAAACATCGCCGGATCTGAGTGGCCTGTCCCACATCTTTCTTGCGGGAGAACCGCTCTTTGGCCGTGACATCAAGGCTTGGCAACAGGTGGCGGGGATTTCCGCCCGCCTTATCAATCTTTATGGCCCCTCGGAAACTACTTTAGCCAAGCTCTATCACGAAATCGACACCCCCGAATCATTGGATGACGGTCTGTTGCCCATCGGTCGTCCCCTTCCCGACACCGCCGCCTTTATCCTCAAAGGAGACCGGCAAGCCGCGGTCGGTGAAATTGGCGAGATTTGTATTCGCACTGCCTATCCTTCGCTTGGCTATATCAACGATCAAGCCGCCACCCGCACGGTCTTTGTCCGTAACCCCTTGGGCGAGCAGCAAAACGACATCATCTACCGTAGCGGCGACCTTGGTCGCACCTTGCCCGACGGTGCCATCGAATGTCTGGGCCGCCTAGATAATCAGGTCAAGATAGCGGGTAACAGGGTCGAAGGAGGCGATGTTGAGGCCGCGGCCCTTCGCTGTGAGGGGGTAAAGCAATGCGCGGTGGTTATTGACCGCAGCAACACGACTGAACCCTTTTTAATTGGCTACTTCACCGTCAAAGAGGAGCAGCCAGCCACGGTAGATAATGTGCGGGCCCACCTCGGGGAAACCTTACCGCCCTACATGATTCCCCGCTTTCTGGTACAGCTCAAAGAGTTGCCGCTCCTGATGAACGGCAAGATTAACCGCCGGGCCCTCCCCAAACCGGACGAACTGATCCATGGTGACGCCGGTCCGACACCTCCTCAAGGAGCGACGGAAAAACGCTTGGCCCGCATCTGGGCTGCAATACTCGATATGGAACGGGTCGGGGTCGAAACCCCCTTTGCCCACCTGGGCGGCGATTCGCTCAAGGCGATCCAGGTCATTGCCCGGATGCACCTAGAATTTGGTCGCGATATCAGCCTGGCCAACTTTTTCAAAACGCCTACGATTCGCGCCCATGCACAACTTCTGGAACAGACCGAGAACAAGGCGGTTGACCCCATCCCCCGCCTGCCTGAAACAGACCATTATCCACTCTCCTCGGCCCAGCGACGACTCTGGGCCCTGCAGGAACTCGGGATGAATCCGGTGGCCTACAACCTCACCTTTGCTTTCCTCGCACAGGGGAACATTGATCTGAAACTGTTGGAACGGGCCATATCCAGTGTTGTTGAACGGCATGAAATCCTGCGCACCCGTTTTATCAAGGTTAATGGAGAACCACGCCAACAGCCGGTGACCCATCTGGGGCTCAAGGTGGAACGTACCCTTCTAGCGGGGAACGGTTCCTTTGCAGAGCGCTGCACCAAGGCGCTTGAGAAGGAGCGGCAACGGCCCTTTGACCTGACCAGTGCGCCGCTCTTGAGGATCATTGCCGCGCAAGGCGAGCAACCAAAGGATGGCATTTTGCTGCTCTTTTCTTTTCACCACATCATCTGTGATGGCGAATCACTTGCTGTCTTTGCAGAAGAACTGGCCCAAGCCTACGCCGCAGACGGTGCACTGCGCCTGCATCCCCTTGATTTTCAACACCGCGATGTCTCCGCCTGGCAGCAAAAACGGCTTGAGAACCCTGAACACCTTGAAGGCCTGCATCGTTTTTGGAAAGAAACCCTTGGCCCTACCCCTCCGGTCCTTGACCTTGCCGAAGCTGGACCGCGCCCGGCGGCCCAGCGTTTTCAGGGCGATACCAGGGCATTGCTGCTTGATCCTTATCTAAGTGAAGAGCTGCGCATGCTGGCTCAGTCCAGACAAACCACCCTATTCAACGTGCTTTTGACCGGACTGCTCCTGGTACTGGAGCGGCACTCCGGCCAGAACGATATTGTTGTCGGCACCCCGGTCCTGGGGCGGAACCATCCCCTGCTGCAGAACCAGATTGGATTTTTTGCAAATACCCTGGTTCTCCGCAATCAGATCGATCTGGCCCAGCCCCTGGCGACCCTGCTGAACCAGGTTACGGAAACCACTAAAACCGCTCTGGATCATCAGGAACTACCCTTTGATCAGTTGGTGCAGTTATTTGATCTTCCCCGCAATCTCTCGCGCAATCCGATCTGCGATGTACTGTTGGTGGTAATGGACAAGCCCTTTTCAGGCATTGAACTCCCCGGGGTCGAGATTACCCCCTTTGGCAACGACAGCGAATGGAAATTCAGCCGGTTTGATCTTGTGGTGCATGTCCGCACGGATAACGAGGAGAGATCCTTGCAGCTGGACCTGAACTATGACAGTGACTTATTCACTGCTGCTCAGATAGATCGGCTGGGCCTGCACCTCGCACAGGTTCTGAGTCTCATGGCTCAAGGCCCGGAGTTACCTGTCAAACAAATGGATTGCCTCACCGCTGAAGAGCGTAGCTTCCATGCCGCCCTGGACCGCTCAGCCGAGGCAAATGCCCCCTCCACCATACCGCAGATGTTCGCCTCTCAGGTGAGAGAGGCCCCCGACCGACCGGCTGTCAAGGAGGGCTCACAAACCTTAACCTATCGCCAGTTAGACGAGCGTGCCCGCATTATTGGAACAGAACTACTGCAACGTGGCATGTCCAGAGAAGACAGGATAGCGGTATTTGGCGCCCGCAAGATAGAGGCCGTGGCCGCAATCCTTGGCATAATGCAGGCCGGTGGCACCTATGTCCCGCTCGATGAACGCTGGCCGCAGGCACGCATCGATCAGGTGCTGCAACTCAGCGGTGCCCGTTGGGTCCTCTCCGCTGCAGAGGCCCCCTTTGTTTTCCCAAAAAGCGAGCTGATCCAAATCACTGATATCAAAAAAGACGGCGGCTCACTCCTTGCAGATCCCGCCCCCGACAACTTGGCCTATATTATATTCACCTCCGGCTCAACGGGAGAGCCCAAAGGGGTCATGGTGGAACATGCGGGTTTTTGCAATATGATCAGCGACCAGATCAGAGGCTTTGGCCTGACATCCTCCTCCCGGGTTCTACAATTTGCCGCCCCTGTCTTTGACGGCGCACTCTCCGAAATTTTCATGGCCTTGCTCTCCGGAGGACTTTTGGTTCTGACCAGCCAGGAAATCATTGAAGATACCACGGCTTTCCAAGAGCTCCTCGAGTCAGAAGCGATCACCACCATTACCCTGCCTCCAAGTTATCTCGGAGCCTTGCAAGCCCCCTTACCTCCACGGTTAACAACATTGATCACCGCTGGAGAAGCCGCTCGCCATGAAGACGTCAACCGTTTTGCCGACGCCCTCTGCTACATCAACGCCTATGGTCCCGCGGAAAACTCGGTCTGCTCTACCTTTCACCGAATCCTGAAAAAGGATGCTCAAGCCCATGCGGTCCCCATTGGCAAGCCTCTGCCCGGTGTCGGAATCAGCCTGGTCGATGCCCAGTCGCGCCCTGTTCCCCTTGGGGTTCCGGGAGAGTTGATCCTGCATGGTGCGGGGCTTGCTCGTGGCTACATCGGTCGCCCTGACCTGACCCAGCAGGCCTTTGGCCTCGATCCACGCCAGCAGAATCGTCGCATCTATCATAGCGGCGACTTCTGTCTTCTCAACGAGGACGGTAGCCTCAGTTATGTCGGCAGGCGTGACAATCAGGTAAAGATTGCGGGGCAACGGCTGGAATTGGCCGATGTCCTGCATGTTTTGCGCAGTGCTCCCGAGGTTGAGGAGGCGGTTGTCTCTGTATTGGGTGAGCCGGGAGCGCCCACCGGTGTTGGGGCCTGGGTCAAAAAACGACCGAACAAGGTCTCGCTCTGGCCCTCCGTGGCGGAATTTTTCGTCTATGATGAGGTGGTCTATGGTGCCATGGCCACAGATAACATCCGCAACGCCCGCTACCTGGAAGGGTTTCGCCGTTATCTCCCCGGAGCCACAGTTCTTGAGATCGGACCAGGCCCCTTTGCCATACTCTCACGCCTGGCAATCGAAGCAGGCGCGCATCATGTGTACGCCGTGGAGATCAACCCAGAGGTGGCTCAACATGCGCGCAACTGTGTCGCCGCTCATCATCTCCAAGATCGTATCACCATTCTCACCGGTGATGCGGTGGAAACCGCGCTTCCCGAAAAGGTCGACTGGTGCATCTCCGAGATCGTTGGGGCCATCGGTGGCTCAGAGGGGGCGGCCGCTATCATCAATGGTATCCGCCACCAGCTTGCCGCTCCTGAACATATCCTCCCACGCACCAGCCTGACCAAGATAGCTGCCGTTGAACTCCCGCTGTCCGCGCTGGATTCAGGTTTTACCCCACTTGCCCAAGAGTACATCAACCGTATCTTCGCCCAGGTCGGTCGCCCCTTTGATCTGCGTCTCTGCGTCCGTCATCTTGACCGCAACAGCATTCTCTCCTCCAGCGATATCTTTGAACACCTGGACTTCACCCAGGAGATGGCGCTGGCCAGTGAACATGAAATTGAGTTAACCATCCAGCGCAACGGCAGAGTCACGGGCTTTTTACTCTGGCTGACACTGGATGTGGGCGCAAATCGAGACATTGATATTTTAACGGGTTCCTCCAGTTGGCTTCCGGTGTACGCAGCTTTTTCTCCAAATGGCCTTGCCGTCACCAAAGGCGATCGCCTGCGGGGGAGCGTCAGCCGTTTTCCAGGACGTGACGGACGCCACCAGGATTATAGGATTGACTGCACCCTGCAGACTGACGACGGAAGCATGCATACTTGCCGGGTAGAGCTGCCTCATGTCAGCGAGACCTTTAGGACAACGCCCTTGCATTGCCATCTCTTCGCCGGGGACGGCACCTCAAATCAGATAGCAGACACCTTCCTTGACGATGTTCGCAGCTACGCGGCCAGTCATTTACCCCGCTTCGCCACACCGCATCTGCTCCGTGAAATTGAAACAATCCCACTCACCGTCAACAGGAAAATAGCCTTTGCTGAGCTCCCCTCATTGCTCCTTCCTGCAATTTCCAACAGATCGCTTGAATGCTCTCCCCCCCTCGAGGGAACGGCTGAAGTGATTGGCTCCGTGTTTCGGGAGCTGCTGCATCTGGAGCAGATTGACGCGGACACCTCATTCTTTGCCAGCGGCGGTGATTCCATCGCAGCCATTAAAGCGGTTGCCCGCCTGCAAGACCTGGGTATTCGCCTTACCGTGGCTGAGATTTTTCGCTATCAGAGCATAGGGGAACTTGCCCGAATCGCTCGTACGACAAAGACTACAGGCTACAGCTCATGGAGTGGGCCTGCCAACCTTGCTCCCATCCAGCAGTGGTTCCTGCATCACTATGGTTTACCTATAGGTAACCATTTCAATCAATCTATTCTCCTCAGACTCACAAATCCGGTCTCAGAGGACACGCTCACAGCTGCGGTTGACCGGCTGCTGGAGCAACACGATGTCCTACGCGGATACCTGCAACCGGGCACCGAGACTCCTTTTTTTGAAATACCTGAGAAACTCGCGGCTGCGGTTGTTTCTTTCCATGATCTCAGGGGACAAGATAGTTCGACTGCCGATAACGAGTTGGTACGCCTGGCCAATGCCACCCACAGAGGATTCGACCTGATGCGTCCCCCTCTCTTTCGCGGGCTGCATTTCTCACGTGACGATGGAAATAGCCTCCTGCTGGTGGCACACCATATGGTGATGGATATCCTGTCCTGGACTATTCTCCTCTCCGATCTGGAAAAGATTCTCAATAACCCCGATTGTTCCCTGCCCCCACGCACAGCCCCCTATGGGGAAATCATCGCAGCCCTTGCCCGCGAGGCAGAGTCGCCCGTGACCACCACGGAACTTCCCTATTGGCGGGAAATTACGCGCAGCATCGCCATTTGCCCCCTTCCCCGTGCCAAAAATGGCGACAGCCAGGTCCGAATGCATCGTCTTGACCTTGATCCAACAGCAACCAGTGCGCTGCTCAAATCGGCGGAGACCGTGTCGGGTGGACCGCAGGCCTTTCTCCTACGGGCGATAGGTTCGGCTGCTGCCGAAGCCTTTGGCTGGCCGGGAGCTCCCATTGCCGTCGAGACCAATGGACGTGAACTGCCAACAACCATTCCCCCCTGCGAACGAACCGTGGGTTGGTTTACCCAGATCGTTCCCGTTTGGGTGCCGGCAGGTCACTTCCATGACCCGATGGCAGATCTTCCCCGCAATGGTATTGGTTTTGGATTGCTTGCCTGGATGCGTTCCGATCATCCGGAGTTACGTTCCGCCGTAGCTCCAATTGCTCTCAATTTTTTGGGGCAACTCAATAGCCCAACCACTCCCCAGAACAAGCAGGTTAATACTCCATTTACCGTGGATTGGAATGGACTGGGGGAACCACACTCCTCAGCAGCCACACCACAACACCCCATCGCCATTCTCGCCCATTTTGAAGATGATGGCATGTTTATCTCGGTAACGATTGATTACGGTGCAATGGAGAAGGAAGCGGCAAAAAACTTTGTAGATACTTTTTGCCAGGAATTGCATACAGCCCGGGAACTCCCTCATGAAAACGAGGAGATCGACATGGATATGCTTGCCGCGAGCCTGGGAATCTCTGGCTGACAGCCGTCTATCCCATAAGCGGCAAAAGAAAGCGCTACCGGCTCTGCCAGCCTACCTGGCAGAGCCAACCTCAGAGGGGAGGGCAGCCAAGAAATGCGGTGAAGAAAAAGAGGTACTTACAACGTACGAGGTAACCGCTTGCTCACACAATCAAAAACCGCCAACGGGTTGTCACGGAGAAAAAGATGCCCCCCCTCCATCGAAATAGCCGCAAAAGCTCCTGAGGTGTGAGAACGCCAGCCCGCCATCGTCGTTGCATCAACGACCGTGTCTCTTGTCCCGCATAGGGCGGTAATCGGACAATCAATGGTTCTCTCCCCCACGGGAGGTACATAGGTTTCCACCAACTGGAAATCCGCCCGCAAAACCGGTTCAAAGACCTCCCACAACTCCGGATGTTCATCAAAACAGTAGCCCTTGGGATCGTACTCCTTGAGATACTGACGCATCTGCTCCGAAGTTTTTTTATGAAGCTGGTGCGTACGCGGCGTCGAAGGTGGGGTTGAGGCGGATACAAAAAGATGGCGGGGCCCAGTCCTGTTTGCCGCTTGCAGATTCAAGGCGTAGGCATAGGCAACGACAGCCCCCATGGAATGGCCAAACAAGGCAAAATCACCGGTAAGCAGAGGGGTTACTTCCCGATCAAGCCAGTTAAGCATGGATGGCATGTCGGCAAGTGGCGCCAGATGAAAATACCTGTCACGTCCGGGCAGGGCAACCGGATGAATACGCAGGCCCTTTTCCGCACTTCGTTGCCACTGCCGAAACAAAAGACAGCTGTTACCGCCAGCATAGGGCAGACAGATCAGATCAATGGTGTGCTGTTCAACAACTCTTTCTGAGGATGGAATATACATAGACCGTGTCTTAAGGAAATCTTGAATAAGGGTCTCGTTTACCTACGCTGAATATAGAATATCATTCATCTCCTAAAGGAACACTCAACCACAGCATCATCCTCGTTGCAACAGTGTCGTCACGCAAGCTCCCGTCAATACTGAAATTCATATTCACCTTATTCTGCAACTGATGGCGAAAGCCAACGGCCAGTCGCGGCTCAAATCCATTGACATCACGGATGTCGAGCCGTGCTGCTGCACCATTTTCCAAATGATACTGGATACCCGGCGAATGAAGGTCAAAATGCTGAAACACCCCCAGTGACATCCAGGGGTACCATTGCGCGATCGGCATATTTCTGGAAAGCGTTGCCGTCACCCCGGCGCGCAACCGTTCACAGGTGTATTCCTCAAAAGTGAATGCTGCATTCTCCGCAATGCCCGTTTCCGTAAATCCTTTTGTCTTCCCCGACATATAAATTAAATCACCCGTGATATCGGTGGTCCAGGCGTCCCCTTTGAAAGCTCGGCTCATGCTCAGCCCGAGGGTGAGTGGCAGGACGTCATATGTACCTTTGGCTGTTGCAAGGTCCTGACCAATGGTCACCTTATTGCTGTAATCAATGTCTCCATAGCCAATGCTGAAGTCGGCCCCAATAGTGTAGGAACCAGCTTTAAGTGCACCGTAAAGGCCAAGACTCTGCACCGAGCTTTCCTGTTCTTCCCCATCCACATCCACCTTGGCGGCCCCGATTATCGAAGAAAAATTCATCCCGATGAACATATCTTGACCAATGGGAACATCAACCCCCAGCATCAGCCCTTCGCTCTTTATCGTGTAGCCACTGACCGAATCCTCAGTGGAAAAATTGGCATAATTCCCCAGGAGCATGGCAAAAGGGGTTATCCCTTTTCTTTCGATCAATCCCGTATTGGTATGGTTCATCCGCTGGAGGTTGTGGTCGGCCCGATCAAGGCTTGTGAGGTATTGCATATCTATAGCTGCATCAAAAGGCGCCGGACTGGACCAGGAAGCAACCACGGACTTTGTTCCTGTCAAAAGCGCTCCGGAAATACGACCTGTTGCCTGGAGGAGCTGGTCCTTATCCAAGATGGTGCTAAAACTTCCGGAAAGACTGTTATCGGCATCCAGCAACAGGAAACGGCTATCCACTGCGGGGCGGGTTCCGGAAAGCTCTAGAATCGCTCCCCCCAGATACGCTGTCCCCGTATCAACGACTGGAATCCCCTCGGATTGCTGTTCCACCACCTTCAATAAATCGCTGGCAACTGCATCACCATTTATTTCCATCTGCAGAGTCGAGTCAAAGCCATTGTATGAACTGACTGTTAGCAGGCCGATGGAATTTCCTGGAGCTACCGTGCCACCGGTCAGCAGGCCCAAAATTTTACCGGAACCGCACAAAGTGGCATTGGGCCCCAAGAGCACATCCCCCGTGACAGTGCCGTTGGCGATTATTTGATCAGAGCCATTGGTAAGCGCAATCTTGCCTGTAACCGAACCTGTCGGCTGGATGACAACCGTATCATCGGAGATGCTACTGCCATCAAGGGCCGTTGTCCCGTATCCGGTCGCGTTTAATTGCCCGCTGATAGCCACCGTATTTTGGGTACCGCTTAGATGGAGCGCTGTGGAACCGTTACCGATGGATTCCACAATAGCATTTCCCTTTATTGTGACGGTCCCATTGCTTACGCTCAATGCGGTGATGTCTTCCCCATAGGCAGTAAGGGTAGGGATAGGCTCTGAAAAATTCAGCGAAGTATTGGTCCAGTAATTACCGGAGGCCTCGATTATGACATCCCCCGAGGCCGTTACCCCTTGAGGGAGAACTGTCGTGCCGCTACAGGTGAGGTCATAGCCACCGACACAGGATCCGCCATAGACCGTTGCTGCAGTCAAAGTCATGATCGAGCGTTCCAAACCATAGTAGAGATCGGTAATCCTGCTCGCCGGAAGGGTTCGGTCATTGGGAATAGAGAGGAAGGTATTGACATCGCCTACAATAAAAAGGTTGGATTCCGGAAATTGAAACATCAGGGTCTGCACACCGCTGATCTCCCCCCCATGCCCTAAAGTGGGCTGACCTGTGGTGGGGCTGGTGCTCCCATAAATGGCCATGCCGTATCCGGCCTTTGCTCCGGCCACATTCCCGGAATCGAGATTTGTAGTCCACTGCAGCCGTTCGGCAAAGGTTGCCGGTGAAAGAGTCCCCTCGGCGTTAGTGGTGAGTTCGATCAACCAGTTCAGCTGATCACCAACGGTTGAAATCATGGCCCCGGCAGTGTTCGGAATAGCGGGGCTGGGGTAGGTAAAGTCACTCAGCGCGCCATAGTCATTCCAGGTGGCATTGGTATGGACACCATCATATGTGATTCCGGTAGGGTACGTAGTTTCACTCAGCCCCAGAGGAATCAAAATTTCCTGCTGAACAATTTGCTTGAAGCTCTGACAGCCTGCAGCCGTGGTACAGCTGGCTCGTTCGGCAATCATTCCCAAGAGAAGAAAATTGGTATTGGAGTATTGATAGGTGTTGACGTCTCCCGGCGTCATGGTAGGCCCTAAGGTAAGCGCAGCCTCGACCAACTGGCTGGGGCTCAGGTCATAACGACCATTGGCTGCATTCCAACTATCAAGGATTGTTTGACCGGGGGTGCCGGGATCTTGGGCATTGAGATATTCTGCAATTCCGGAACGTTGGCTAATCAAATCGCGAATCGTCACTTGCTCGCGCAGCTCCTTGCTCATGACCGTCAAATCCGGAAGCCAAGTTTGAATGGACTGATCCAGATCCAGGATATCAGCATCAACGTATTTAAGAATCACCGCTCCGGTATAGGTCTTGGTTTGGCTGCCGATGTGAAAACGATCATCAACCGTAAGGTGACGTCCACCTTCACTGGCACTCTCCGGCCCGGTGACACCGCTGGCACCAAACCAGCGACTGCCGTCTGAAAACTGCACTCCGGCAGTCGCCCCGAATATGCCGGTTTTACCAACAAAGGCGTCAAGGGTGACCTGGCTGATTGCACTGTATTCGTCGGCATCACTTGCTGTAACGCAGGAAGGATCCAAGACTGTCATCAATGCAAGCGAAGCACCCAGGATTTTTGAAAAAATATAATATTGATCTGGCGACATAACTTTGCTCCTTGTAGGATGGATGCCCCAAAGGTCTCCTTGCCTTACCAAGAGCGCTGTTCTGCAAAGAACGACAAGAGAATCGTATCAATATATGGAACGTCCGGCGGACTGCTTTCTCTTACAGAACCTGAATTTTACGTCAACAAAAACAGCGCTCAGCATAGAAACAAACCGTTGAGAAAAAACAAAAAACTGTAAAAAAATGACATCACGATCCGGCAGAAAAGGAGGCGACGAGAGGTTTGCCCTCGTTATATTTCTCTTGGAAATATTTTTTGAGCAGGGAATTTTCACTGCTGAGAAAGGTCCCGCCTGAGGCATAATGCTCCTGGAATATCTTGCCGACAGCATACATGGCAGCACCTCCGGCCACTGACATCGTCCCCACATAGACGGCATGGCCAAGCAGGGGAACCCCTTTAAAGAGGACTCGTGATTTCACGGTAAGATAGACTGCACCCAGGCTACTGATCAGCGATATAAGCATCTTGTACATGACAAGTTTTTTGGGTACGGGAAAATCGTAGATTCGGGCTAAATCCCCGATCATCTTCACCTCTAAAGCGACGACGGCCACCGTATTCACCAAGGCAGAGGGGAAAAATCCTAATCCCATGGCGACAATGACGTAATTTTTAATACACTGCTCCGCCTTGACTCGCTCGTCTAAAGAACTCATCGCCCATTCTCCAGTGCCAAAGACATCATCTCGGGTGCAAGTAGTGTCATCAAGTCAGCCTTTCCAAGGGTAAAACTATAATGAGGAGTGTCCAGCGCCAGATGGCTGACATACCCCTCCTGCTGCAATGGAATCTTTTGTAGAGACCAGGTGGTCGCATCATACAACGCCTTGTCTCCATCTACAACGAGGGTCTCGATTGGTCCAAGCAGCCCCATGCCACTTGCCTTGGCAACCGCTTCCCTTTGGGTCCAATGATGATAAAAAAATGAGCGTATTCCCTCCTCATGCCCTTGGTCATATCGATCAATTTCAGGAACGAAACCGCGTAAATCCTGGACGTTGAGCTCAACCATTTGTTCGATATCGATCCCTATTTTCCCTTCTGGAGCCAAAGCAACGACAACCATTTCTCCAGAATGCGAGATACTGAACTCGGGCCCTGCAGGAAGAAAGGGCTTCCCCATGGAGGTCTGCTGCAGGTTGGTTAATTTTTCCCGGCCAAACCGTACGGGGTCATAGGTTTGCAACAATCGGAGCAAAAGCATTTTCCCCAGCAATGAGGCCTGCCTGTCTTGCCACCGTCGAAACGCCAGAATCCTGCCTTGAAAGGCCTGTGGTATCGCTTCCAGGTAGGAATTTTCAAGATTTGCGGGGAGTGGAGCCGAGAACCTTGTATATAAAACGCGGACGCAATTTTCCACAGAAGACATGGTATATTAGAAGCTCTTCAAAGGAGAAAAAAATAGCAAACAGAACAAGTCAATGAAACAACGCTTGCTGTATTCATCTTGTACTATTATGCAATGTAATTTCATACAAACTCAAGATTTTCTTGTTTTCACATAGATAAAGCCTTTTTACGACAAGTAGATATTGCATTACGTTACCCCTCGCTCCTCGATTCTTCACAACCTGGGAATTCTTCTTTTTTCCCCAAGGGTTCCTATGATAAGCTGATTGTGGCGCCTATTGTTTCGTATTCCTTGCGAGCGTATCCAGCTTGATTTCCCAAGATGGGTACTCACAAGAATCCATTGATCAAGTCAGGGGAACCAAACGCATGAACAAGCGATATGCACTCTTTACAATCGTCTTCTTGTGCCTGCTTGCTCTGAGCTCCTCCCTCTACTACCGCACCGAAATCTCCAAAGAAGAAAAGAACACTGCCCTCAACCTGAAAAATCTGACCGAGACTACTTCCAAAGCCCTGCTGCACTGGATACATGAACGCCAGGGAGATGCGCATATCTGGAGTGCATCAAAAGATCTCTCCGCTCGGCTCGAGCAGTATCTTCTCCAGCCGGATACTCTCAAATACAAAAGCCTTCTCCTCTCACGCATGGAGCTCATGCTCAAGGCGTATGACTACAGTTCTGTACAGCTCTTTGACAGCCAAGGACAGCTCTTGCTCAGCACCGGCTCAAAACAGGCTGCCACAGAGGTCACGGCCCACAAAATCCAGCAAACTCTGAATAAGGGCACCATCGAGCGCACGGCATTCTACCTCTCACCATCAGGAACAGTTTGTATTGACTGGGTCGCCCCGCTTTTTCGCGAGCAAAACCATCCCCAGCAGCCGATAGCAGCTGTCGTTTTGCAAGTAGATACCAGCCATTACCTCTTTCCCCTCATTCAAGACCACCCCAGCTTTTATACAAGCCAAAAAGTTGAACTCTACGCAATCAGAGGAAACCATTCGCTCTGGATCACTGCTCCAGGTGGACCCAAACCACACGATCTCCCTCCTGCGTTCCGCTCGGCCTTCTCCAGTGAGCTACCCCAGCCATCTTCGCCCCACTCTTCCACCGGTATGGCCATAAACCCGCAAGGGGCTGAGGTCCTCTTTGCGCAGTCCCCCATCACAGGAACCCCCTGGCATCTAACCGCAGAGGTCCAGCTTGGTGAAATTCACACCCCGGTTATGACGATGGTTTTACGCGTCTCAAGTATCCTTGTTGCGTCCCTGGCCGTCATCGCTGTTATCCTTCTGCGAATGTTTCACCAGCAGCAAGAGATTCAGCGTCTGGAGCATGAACAAAAACAATTCCTTGCAGTTCAGCGACTTGAAACACTGAGTGACAACCTGCCAGGGGGCTTTGTCTATCAGTTGTCATGCTCACCTTCCGGGGGCTACAGTTTTACTTACATCAGTCGAGGATGTGAATCCGTCCTTGGCTATCTGCCGGAACAGATCTCAGCAGACGCCTCCCTCCTGCTCATGATGATGCCAAGTCAGGACAGAAAAAATTTTCTTGCAGCCAAAAGTGATCCCCGCCTGGCGGCCACCGGTTTTTCCCAGGAAATTCCACTCTATCTTCCCACAGAGCAGAAATGTTGGCTGCTCTTTAATGCCTACCCGCAAACCACCCCCGACGGCAGGCTCATTTGGGACGGAATAGCCCTGGATATTACCGAGCAAAAACAGGCCCAAGAGACCATTGAGGACAGTGAAAAAAAATTACGGACCATTACCAACGCGGCCAGAAATGGTGTCATAATGATTGATAATGCGGGAAAAATTTCCTTTTGGAACCCCGCTGCTGCCTCGATTTTTGGCTATTCTGCCAAAGAAATTTTAGGGAAGGAGGTCCACGCTATCCTTGCAGCACCTCAGTATCGGGAGCCTGCCTATCAAGCCTTTCCCCTATGGCAGAAAACCGGCCGGGGCGACGCGATTGACCAGACCCTTGAGTTGGAAGCAGTGAAAAAAGAGGGGGAGCTCTTTCCCATCGAGCTCTCGCTTTCATCAGTGCAAATGGAAGGCAAATGGGTGGCTATTGGCATTGTCAAAGACATCACTGCTCAGAAACAAATAGAACTGGAGCTGGAAAACTATCGTCTCCACCTGGAAGATCTGGTTACTATTCGCACCAAAGAGCTCGAAGAAGCCAAACAAGTAGCAGAAACCGCCAACCATGCAAAAAGCACCTTCCTTGCCAATATGAGTCACGAGATACGTACTCCGCTCAATGCGATTATTGGCTTTGCGCATCTGATTGGTAACCAGGTTCATACCCCTGAGCAACAAAGCAAGGTTGGCAAGATCATCGATTCGGGCAAACACCTGCTAGAGATTATCAATGACATCCTTGACCTTTCAAAGATAGAGGCCAAAAGCATGCAACTGGAGGAGAGAACCTTTTTGGTCTCCACCACCTTAGATCAGACCAGCAGCATGATGCGCGAGCGGGTGGTTGAAAAAGGACTCGATTTGCTGATTGAACATGATCCCCGCTTCGCTAAGCTGCCAGTGAAAGGGGATGAGTTACGCTTGCGTCAGATATTGGTCAATTATTTAGGCAACGCGGTTAAGTTCACAGAACGTGGAAGCATCACCATTCGCACCCAACTTGCTGAGCTCAATGATGAAAATGCCTTACTGCGTTTTGAAGTGGAGGACACGGGAATCGGTATTGCAGAGGGGCAGCAGGATAAACTTTTCAATGCCTTTGAGCAGGCAGAAGCCTCCACTGTCCGTAAATACGGCGGAACCGGACTTGGCCTGGCCATCTCCAAACGGTTGGCAGAGATGATGGGAGGAGAAACTGGAATTATCAGCACCCTGGGTCAGGGAAGTACCTTCTGGTTCACCGCGCGCCTTCCGCTTGGGGAGGCAACGGAGCTGCAGAGTGAAACCAACATGCCTTCTTCCCTTGTGGGGCTGCGCCAGGGTGCGCGTGTCCTGCTGGTTGAAGACAATGAAATCAACCAGGAAGTAGCCACCGAGATTCTTGAGCGGTTCGGCCTCTCGGTGGAAATAGCCGACAATGGGGAGAGGGCCTGTCATAAGGTGACGAACAACGAGTATGATCTCATCTTGATGGACATGCAGATGCCCGTACTCGATGGGGTTGCGGCCACCCGACGGATTCGCACCATGCCGGGGAAAGGGGATATTCCCATCGTGGCCATGACGGCTAATGCCTTTGAAGATGACAGAAAACATTGCGAAGATGCTGGCATGAATGGTTTTGTTGCCAAGCCCGTCGAACCCGATCAACTGCGTCTTACCCTGGCGCGCTGGCTGGCTGATACAAGTTGCCCCTATCCCAAACCTGCCTCAGAAGAAACTGCAGTGACTCCAGTAGAAGTGGAGAAATCGGCATCCTCAACAGAACACATCGATCAGGAAACCGGTATCAAGTTCACTGGCAGCCAATCCACCTTCCAACATATGCTTGGTAAATTTATTGAGCAGCAGGCTGACCTCCCCGAGCGTATAGGGAGGGCTATTCAATCCGAGGATTTTGAAACCGCTCAACGAAATGCCCACTCGCTTAAAGGAGTTGCGGCAATGTTAGGGATGAAGGAGCTGCGAGAACTGGCGCTCTCACTTGAGCAACTCCTTCGCCACCATACGGAGCAAAAAGAGATAGAGATAGCCACAGGTTTACACCTACTCACCACTGAACTGGGGGTTGTGCTCAAAGAAGCGAATGAAATATCTCAGAGCTACTCCCAAGAAAACGACAGTATTGACCTCCCTCACCTGCAGAGCTTAGTCCTTAAACTCCACCAGCAGCTGACCAATAAAAATCCAGAGGCAGCTGATACCTGGCAGACAATCGAGCCAATCTTTTGCAAGGTCCTTGAAGCCTGCGACTATGACCTCCTGAAGGAGCAGCTTGAACAGGGAATTTACACTGAGGCCTTGATAACCCTGGAGGAAATTCAAGAGGAGTATGAGGAACTTGAACTGCTGAACCATCAGGGCTGAACGATGCCTGCAGCGGGAACTTCGGTGCCCCGTGATCGCCTACCCTCAATACCTTACCGTTGCTATGGATCTACTCAACGCTGCCAGCATCCTCCTGGGAAGCTCCTGGGCCTCCGGCCTCAATCTCTACCTGTGTACGGCAGGACTTGGACTTGCTCAACGCATGGAGTGGATCAACCTTCCTGGCAACATGACCGTCCTGGCCGAACCACATATTATGGCCATTGCCACGGCCTTGTTTGTCGTTGAATTCGTGGCAGATAAAATTCCCCTTATTGATTCCGCATGGGACTCCATTCATACCGTTATTCGCCCATTGGCAAGTGCGACACTCGGTTTTTTGGCCGCATCAGAAGCTGGGACATTGCCACAATTTCTCACGGCCTTGACGACGGGAAGCGTTACAATGGGGGCCCACTTGGCCAAAGCTTCCGCCCGGGCAGCCATCAATACCAGCCCAGAGCCGGTCACCAACTCGGTGGCCAGCATCAGCGAAGACCTGAGCGTTACAGGACTTCTATACCTCATGATCGCTCATCCGGCCCTCGCCACCGTAGTCGTCCTTGTCCTTATCGTCCTTTCAGCCTGGCTCTTGAAAAAACTTTTCCCCTTTGCACAAAAAATATTTTCTTCCCTTCGCAAGCAATAAATATCAGATTCCCGGCTGTGGAAAGGATTTTTTCAGGGGAAGGATATCGGCACAGAGGTAACCGTGCTCTTTTTTACAACCGAAGAATCAGGCGTAGGCCCCAGCTGGCATGTCCATACCTATGATGAAATTTTTATTATCCGTGAGGGAAAAGCCCTTTTTACCATTGGAGAAAGCAAAATCGAGGCAGAGGCAGGTGATATTGTACTTGGTCCGGCCAACATTCCTCATAAATTCCATAATGTTGGGCCTGGGAGACTGGAGACAACGGATATTCATCTTGCCGATCGCTGGGAACAGGTAAATCTAGAAGACCCTGAAAAAAAGTTGTGCTGAGGTTTTCTGAAAACAATGAGGTAAGCAATGCAGGACGGAGGTTTCCATGGCGTTTCTTTTTGAATATGCAATTGTGCTTTCCACCCTACTCTGCTCCCTGGTGGCAGGTTTTGTTTTCAGTTTCACGATTGTCGTTATGCCAGGTCTCCAAAATCTGGGAGACCGCGCCTTTTTACAGGCTTTTCAAGCCATAGATGGAATTATACAGAGGAACCAACCGATCTTCGTCGGCGTCTGGCTTGGCTCTGCGATTATACTTCCAATCTCCACACTGCTTGCTTTCTTCCAAGTGGAGGGTATCGAACTGGCGCTTCTTGTTCTAGCCTGCACGGTCTATCTTCTTGGGGTTCAAGTCCCGACAATGACGATAAACGTTCCCTTAAATAATAGATTACAAACTCTTGCCCTGGAAACACTGTCCAGCTCAGAACTTTTGAACATCAAGGCAGCATTTACCTCCCGTTGGCTTCGGTGGAACACAATCAGGACCCTCTGTGCAATCCTGACGACGATCTTGCTGCTTATCCTGCTCTTCCGTTATTGACCTGGTATAGAAAAATGTGGGCACAAGTCTTAATTAAACGAGCAGGAGCAACGTTATGAAATACCCACTTTTATTCTCCTCCTTTATTCTAGGCGTCCTCTTTGCCAGCAGTGGCATCAGTGAATCCGCTGTCAATGTTATTACTGGTACCGATGGGTCCAAGATACGTACTCAGTCCGTCGATACCTTCAATGAACCTTGGGCAATGACCTTTCTTCCCAGCGGGGATCTACTCGTCACCGAAAAAAAAGGGGCATTACTCCTTGTTGATGTCAAAAAAAACGCACACATTGCCGTGAGTGGTCTGCCTGATGTTGCTTATGGCGGCCAGGGCGGACTGGGGGATATAATCCTTCATCCCCAGTTTAAGGAAAATCATTGGATATATTTTTCCTACGCGGAACAAGATATATTTGGAAAACGAGGGGCAGTTGTAGCCCGAGCCCGATTCCTCCCCACGGCAAACGATCCCAGATTAGAAGAGCAACAAGTACTCTGGCGGCAAACTCCCAAAGTCTTTGGCTCTGGCCATTACTCCCACCGATTGGCCTTCAGTGCGGACGGTCATCTCTTCATCACCTCCGGTGATCGGCAAAAACAGGCACCAGCACAAAGTTGGACACAAAATCTGGGGAAGGTTATCAGGCTCAATGGAGATGGCTCAGTCCCCCCGGACAATCCGTTTCAGGATAAAGGCGAACTCGCCAAAACCTTTTGGTCTCTGGGACATCGCAACCTTCTTGGTATTGCCTTTGATCGTCAAGGACGACTATGGACACATGAAATGGGCCCCAGGGATGGGGATGAACTCAACTTGACCATCGGCGGAGATAATTACGGTTGGCCGGTGGTTTCCTGGGGGGATCAGTATTCGGGGATTCCAATACCCGATCATGATACTCAGCCGGAATTCAATGCCCCCGAACTCTATTGGGTTCCCACAGTGGCCCCTTCCGGCCTGATCATTTACCATGGGACGATGTTTCCAGCTTGGAAGGGAAATGCCCTGCTTGGCGGTCTGCGCTCCAAGGCATTAGTCCGCATCAAGATCACAGGGAGCCAGGCAAAGGAAGCAGAACGTTTTTCCATGGGGAAACGGATCCGTGAAGTCGAGCAAGGACCACAAGGTGCCATCTGGGTGCTTGAAGATGGGCACAACGGTCGGTTGCTTCGAATCACCCCTGAGTAAGATAAACAGCATAACGCACGCCGCACGACATCAAAAACAGTTGAACACATGAGTGCATAAGACCAGCAGGATTCCCTATTTCACTGCATCCTATTCAGATCTTTTCACAAGAGCCGCACCTATGATACAAAATACATAGAGTTGTGCAGCGTTGAGCAAGGTCAAACCGATCAAGGAGGAATCGATGAAATGTGAGAAATGCACCACAACCCCGGACCTTTTGCAGGGTCCCTGCCTGGTATTTGTCAGTGCCTCTCATGTGTATATGTTGGATAAACTCGCCGAGATATTTGACGCTACTGAAATTTCATTTAAGAGAATCAGCAGCTACATACAGGTTCATGTAGATGATTATGCCGTATTCATCCGCTCTATTGGCGCAGAACGTTCAATTTCTGCAATCGAAAAAGCGAATATACATTTACTTCCTCTGGTAGAGGGAGAAGTTCTCGATTTTGGGAAATTTGCAACCACGCGAACCCTGGAGTCATGGTACACGCTTTACAATGCTGAAGATTTAATCTGGATTCTCGAGAACAATACCATTACCGTTCTCTTCCAGCCCATTGTCAGGGTTGCTGATATGTCCATATATGCCTACGAGTGTCTCGCTCGTGGGGTGAAAGAAAATGGCGACCTCCAAAGCCCCCTGGTCATGTTCGAAACAGCCAAAAAAACAGACCTGCTCTTCAATCTTGACCGCCAATGCAGGGAAGCCTCTATTAGAATAGCCGCGCAGAAGAAAATACAACGCAATATCTTTGTCAATTTTCTCCCCTCCGCGATTTATAACCCTGTCTACTGCCTCCAAGACACCGTCCGCTGGAGCAAAAAACTTAACTATGACCCGCTCTCCATCGTGTTTGAAGTCGTGGAAACCGAAAAAGTAACAGACACCCAACACCTCATAAAAATACTCCGTTTTTACAAGGAAAAAGGTTTTCGAACTGCACTTGATGACATGGGCAACGGCTACTCTTCCCTGAGTTTATTTGTCACACTCCACCCGGACATTGTCAAAATCGACATGGACCTCATCCGGGATGTCCACAAAAACGAGGTGAAGCAAACAGTGGTGAAAGCCCTGATTGCCATGGCCAAAGAGGTGGGGACCTCTATCCTTGCTGAAGGGGTAGAAACAGCTGAAGAATTTTCCTGGTTACAAGAAAAGGGGATTGATTTTGTCCAAGGGTATTATTTTTCCAAGCCTTCTGCTGAACCGGTGTTGCAGGTGTAGCGGAGAGCTTATATGAGCCCTCGCCCCCCGGCTCTCAACACTGCTTTTGCACCATGCCGGAATAGACCCAGCTCCAGTTCTCCGTGATCCCTTGCGGGTATCTGCACGGATCCAGCCGCAAAGCCCCCTATTTCAATTTCCTATCGCTCCTTGCAAAGCTACAGATAGAACCGATTTGCTTCTCCTGCCGTGCTGTGCTATTCAAGCAATCCATTTATTATCTTGAACTCTCTTGAGATCCCTTACACATATTCATGCTGAATCATATCATTACACGTTGACTAAATACATTTGCCGTTCTCGTAAAAAACGACGTTTCGAGCTTCGTAACCTGCTGATTTCACGATGGGTGTTTTTCAGCAATTCATTTTTTACGAGGTTGTCACATTTGTCGTTCTCGTAAAAAGCCCCGAGAACGACGTTCCGAGCTTCGTAACATATTGAATTTTTTGAGCCCAGATTTTGTCTTTTAACTTTTTACGATGCCATCACATTTGACTAAGGAGAAACCATGACCAAATTTTATAGAATTATCCTCTCAACGCTTTTTGTCTGTACGCTTGCCCTTTCCGCCCACGCAGGTGACCTCGATGCCTTTACATCTCAAAACGGTACCCTTAAAATTGCCGGTGGAACCGCCCATATCCCCGTGATGAAGGAGGCAGCCAAACTCATCATGCAGGCAAATCCGAATATTCGCATCACCATCGCCGGTGGTGGTTCCGGAGTGGGGATCAAACAGGTCGGTGAGGGCCTTATCGATATTGGGAACGCCGGTCGCAAGGCGACGGAAAAGGAAGTGGCAACCTACGGGCTTGTCATGTACAAATGGGCTGTTGACGGTGTCGGCGTGGTGGTCAATCCCAAAAACCCGGTGACCAAACTGACCACGGCCCAGCTGCAGGACATCTTCTCAGGCAAAATCAGCAACTGGAAAGAGCTGGGCGGAGCAGATCGCGCCATCAACTTGTACGACCGTGACGCAGCCAGCGGTACCCGCTCTGTTTTTTGGAAAAAGGGGCTGCTGAAAGCAGCGGTTTCCCCCAAGGCCAATGTCGTCGCCTCAAACGGCGCCATGAAGACCGCTATCGCCGGTGACCCGTATGGTATTGGCTTTGTTTCGGTTGGCCACATTGATGCATCTGTTGCCCCGGTTATCCTCGACGGAGTTGCTCCCAGTCTGGAAAATGTGAAAAGTGGTGCCTTCAAAGTTTCCCGTGGTCTCTATTCGCTGACCAAGGGTGAGGCTCAAGGGCTGGGGAAACTCTTTATCGATTTTATCTTCAGCCCCACCGGTCAGGAGCTGGTCAAGGCCAAAGGTTTTGTGGCTGTCAAATGACGGCCTGAGTCACCAGGAGTATTTCTTCCATCGTGTTTGATCGCGAAAAAAACTTTGCGTTCTTTTGTCGGGCCATGGCAATGGGCAGTGGATTCCTGCTCATTGCCATTTTGCTTATGATGGCCATTCTCGGCTGGCCACTTGTGGAAAATGGTCGCCTTTCAGTGCTCTTTTCCACCTACTGGAATCCACGCGACCAGGGCTATGGCATCCTGCCGATGATGCTGGGTAGCCTGCGTATCACCTTTCTTGCCCTGCTCTTTAGCCTGCCGATGAGTATTGCCACGGCCTGCCTTACCGAAGTGCTTGCCCCCCGTCCTCTGCGTCGCGTCCTCTTTACGACCATACGCTTCATGGCCGGTGTTCCCACAGTGGTCTACGGATTTGTGGCCGTGTTCCTGCTGGTTCCTTTTATGCGGGAGTATCTCATCTACGGTTCCGGCTTTTCCATCCTGACGGCATCGTTGGTCCTGGCTGTACTCATTGCCCCAACCATGATCATCTTCTTTGTCAATGGGCTCCAATCCGTACCGCGCTCGTACACCAGAGCAGTGGAGAGCCTTGGCGCTCGGCCCATGCAGAAGCTTCTCTATCTGCTGCTGCCCCAGGCTTATCCGTCCCTACTCATCGGCCTGATCCTTGGCCTTGGCCGCGCCATGGGAGATACCCTGATATCCCTTATGCTCGCGGGTAACAGTGTTGCCCTGCCCGAGTCGGTTGCCCAGTCGGGACGTACCCTGACGGGACATATCGCTCTGGTCATCGCCGCGGATTTTTCCTCCATGGAGTTCACCACCATCTTTGCCTGCGGGTTGATGCTCTCCTTTTTTACCGTCTGCCTCACCCTTTCCATCAGAGTGCTGGAGCGTGTGGGAAACCAACGAGGAGGAGCACAAGCAATGCCCAAGGCGAGAAAAGAATGAACCGAACAACTGAACGTGGTCTGTCCCTGCTTTTCTGGATCTTCGGCCTGCTACCTTTGGCTCTACTTGTGCTGGTTATTGGTTACCTGCTGGTTCGGGGCGGCAGCAGCCTGAGCCTTGCATTGATTTTTGATAACGTCCCGGTTATCGATGCGCTCATGGGGAAACGCCAGGTTTTTGATGGTCTCTTTCCAGCGCTCTGTGGTACGGCCATGCTGGTTGTACTTGCCTTGGCATTGGCCCTGATCCCTGGCATCTGTGGCGGTATCTATCTCTCTGAATATGCCTCGGCTACGGAGCAAAAAATTCTTGGCCTGCTTTTTGATATTATCGCAGGATTACCCTCAATCGTTATTGGTCTTGCAGGTTTTTCCCTCTCCATTCTACTGCACCGAATTTTTCCAGGACGTATTGGGCCCTGCATGCTGCTTTCCGCCCTGGCTCTGGCCTTTCTCATCCTTCCTTACCTTGTACGAACAACACAGACAGCGCTCAACTCCATCCCGCACAGTCTGCGCATCACCGGACCAGCATTGGGGGCGAGCAAGCTGCAAAATATTTTCTTGATTCTGCTCCCCTCTCGCACCCAGGACCTGATTGGAGGAATCATTCTTGCCATTGGCCGAGCGGCTGAGGATACAGCGGTCATTATGCTCACCGGAGCCGTCGCCTCGGCGGGCATGTTCCGCTCCATACTTGACCAGTATGAGGCCTTGCCCTTTTACATCTACTATATTTCTTCCCAGTACACGGACGCGGCAGAGCTCCAGCGAGGTTTTGGCGCAGCCATTGTCCTCTTTGCGCTCTGCGGGCTGATTTTCCTGCTCGCTCTTTTTGTTGAACGAGGTTGTTCACGCCGCTGGCAACGCTAGAATAAAAAACATGACGCCAAGTATACCTGCAGTCTCCACCCACCAGCTCAGCTTTCGCTATGGTGGAGCACCCATTCTTGAAGGAGTCGACCTTGAGCTCCCCGCACAACATATCATCGCCATCACCGGCCCTTCCGGTATTGGTAAATCGACACTGCTTTCTCTGTTGAACAGGCTCTGGGAAGAACAGGGAGAGGGACATATCGAAGGCCAGGTCAAACTGCGCCTTGATGGCAAAATGGTCGACATCTACCACGATGGCTACCCACTGGACAGGCTACGTCGCAAAGTGGGCATGGTCTTTCAGACGCCAAATCCGCTGCCCATGTCGATCGCTCAAAATCTCGCCTTTCCCATGCGGCTCATGCAGATCAAAGACCGGCAACGGATCGCTGCTAAAAGTGAAGAGATGCTGCGTAAGGTTCATCTCTTTGATGAGGTGAGAGATCGACTTCAAGCAAGCGCCACCCAGCTTTCGGGTGGACAGCAACAACGCTTATGCATAGCCCGAAGCCTGATGCTGGAACCGGAGATTCTGCTTTTGGATGAACCGACCTCCTCGCTTGATCAGCAGGGCTGCCTGCGTATCGAGGAGTTGCTGCAGGAGTTACGAAGCTCGACCACTATTCTTATGGTCAGCCATTACCAGGATCAGGTACAGCGTATTGCCGACCAGTGTTATACACTGCAGGACTCTCGCTTAAACCGGATAATGTAATCCTCAAAGAACAAGCCCCAATCCCTGGTCAATAAACTGCCCATGGACCGTAACAACCTCTCCTTGTTGACCAAGGGGAACCTGAGCCCAATCATGCTTTACCAGACAGAAGAAGCCATCAACCTGGGGCAACGATTGATGAGATTCTCGAAACCTGTGCGGTCGCAATTTCCCTTGGCGGAACAAGACGGCCGGTGAAATTCCCCATATCATATGGCCTACTCAAAAAAATAGGAAAATCAAATAAGCTCGAACAGGCTGATAACTTGGGTAGTCGATAAAAGTAGGAAATTCTTCAAAGCTGATTGACGCAAAAAGCTCTATCTGAACCAGCAATACTCCACTTTACTTTCGTAGTACATTTACTGTACATTTAAGAGAAAACTTACGAAAGATGCTTTGAGGATCCCTCTGTATGAAAACCGAATTGTTGGCAAGACCCGCTGAATGCAGCCAAATTGAGATACCGCTTGTGCTCTATTCGATAGCTGCCGGCTTCCCGTCACCGGCTGAAGATTATGTCGACCAGGCACTCGATCTCAACGAACTCCTGGTCACCAATCCACCGGCCACCTTTTTTGTTCGTGTCAACGGTGACTCTATGATCAATGCGGGGATCCACCATGGTGACATCCTCTCTGTTGATCGCTCCGAGGAGGCGCATAACGGTTCTATCGTCATTGCCCTGATCAATGGTGAATTGACGGTGAAAGAACTCTCGTTGTTTCCCAAGGTCCGCCTGATTCCTCATAACCCGGCATATTCAGTCATCGAGCTTGCTGAGGAGGATGAGTTTGAGATTTTCGGTCGGGTGAAAGGCCTGGTCCGTGTTTTTGGAAAATAACTATGTTTGCACTGGTTGATTGCAACAACTTCTATGCAACCTGCGAATCGGTCTTCCGTCCGGATCTTCGAGGCAAACCGATCGTTGTGCTCTCCAACAATGACGGGTGTGTCGTGGCCCGGTCTGCTGAGGTCAAGGCACTGGGCACAATCAAGATGGGCGTGCCGGTGTTCCAGGTCAAAAACGAGATTGCCGAACATCAGATTGCTGTTTTCTCCTCCAACTACACCTTGTATGCGGATATGTCGCACCGGGTTATGCGCATTCTCAGATCACTGAGCCCTGGGCTTGAAATTTATTCAATCGACGAAGCCTTTGTGGACGTTCGAGGCATACAAGATTTAATTGCGTTTGGCAGCATGGTGCGGACGACCATCAAACAATGGACCGGCATCACTGTCGCTGTTGGCATGGCTCCAACCAAGACACTTGCAAAGTTGGCCAACTATGGTGCCAAAAAATTTCCGGGTACAGGTGGTGTAGTTGATCTACGCGACAGCAAGCGACAGCACAAGCTGATGTCGATCACACCGGTTGGTGAAATATGGGGAGTCGGTCGGCGAACAACAAAAACCTTGAATGGGCTTGGTATCAAGACCGCTCTACAGTTAAGAGATGCGGATATCCAAGATATCCGGCGACGATTCAGTGTTGTTTTGGCACGTACGGTATCGGAACTCAGGGGGATCCCCTGCATTGAACTTGAGGCCCAGCCGTCCCCCAAACAACAGATAGTCACCTCCAGATCCTTTGGTGAGCGAATCACATCACAGGTTGCGATGCGTCAGGCGATCTCTGAATTTACGGAGAGGGCTTGCGCGAAGCTGCGAAGTGGTGGGCAATATGCACGGGCCCTGACGGTTTTTATCCAGACGAGCCGCTTTTTAGAAGATGCATCCAGCCGCTACGCCAACCAGGCCACCGGAAAACTGACATACCACTGCAGCGACAATTATCAATTTATCAAGTTGGCCCAGCAGTTGTTAGAGAGGATCTGGCGCGACGGGTATGAATACAATAAAGGCGGCGTCATTCTCGGTGATTTCTCAAGAAGCAAGCAGATGCAATTTAGATTGTTTGAGAAGCCACAGCGGGATAACTCCAGGGTCATGGAAGCCATCGACACCATCAACAACCGGGTAGGATCGGTCCGCTTCGCCACCTCAAGCGGGCATCAACACTGGGCGATGCGGCGAGAGAGCCTGTCACCGGCCTATACAACTCGTTGGAGTGATTTGCCCCTTGTACGGTGATTGCACATCGCTCAGTTGCCTGCTCCCTCAAGATCTTCTACTTTGTAAACGGCGTATCCCTCAGAAGAGTAACTCGCATCAATCCCCTTCATGTAACGGTTCTGAATCCACGCGATTGCCCAAAGTTCGGGAAAAACTAAAAGGTGGTCGTCCCTCATCCAGGTAGCATTTTACCATTAATGCCGGGACGTGCGTACACCTGGGTGATTGAACCGAGCATAAATTTAGGCCCGGATATTATCTGAGCAGCAACATCATTATCGGTGACAAATTATGATGCGACTGCCCGCAGGTATCGATAATCTCTCCCCCGCCAAAGAGGTGACCGTCGCCATCCGTAACCCTGTGCACAGCACCGTTATACCAGGTGTACAGCGAAAGACAGTTCAGGTCGAGAGTTGCTCCCGTCGCGACCTCGAGCGTCCAGGCGTACAGGGCTTCATTCTGGCCGCTACGGTTACCGTTATCGACGGCGTCAACCAGTTGCACCCGGGTGGAAGTTCCCGACACGGTCAATATGCTCAGATCGAAATTCGGTGCCCCGTAGCCGTTGAACCCGGTGATATCTTCGCCGTAGTCCATACCACCAATTTCCAAGGTTTGCCTGGCACCATCTCTGCTTTGCAGAGTCATTGAATGTCTTGCGGCCTTACCATCGGCCAGCCACTGGTGTTCGTCTGTCTGAGCAAAACTGAAGTTCCCGGACAGCACAAGGGTCGGGGTAGAAAAGTTCGGCCACAGCCTGCCAGTGGCATCCATCGTGAAATCGTGAGCACTGAGGTCTCCCCACCAGTCTAGCCAGCCCTCGTTGTTCACCTGCACGTTACCTGTTCCTGAGAGATGGAACGGGTAAGAGACGACGAGGTAGCCGTTTTCCGCAATCACTTCGCCTTGGTTAACCAGATCTGTGTACATGCTTCCCGCTCCGCGAATGGTATGCCCAGGACCATTGATGAACCCCAAGTTTTGTCCGCCATTGAAAGGGGCATCTCCTGTCAACTTGGTCATACCAGTTCCTGCTACTCCCAGGCTGATCGTCCCGTGACCGGAGAGGAGTGCTGGACCATCTCCCAGCTGTTGCAATTCAGTACTGCAGTGCAGGGCAATCTCACCGTTGTTGACCAATTCCAGCTCGTCACCTCCATGGATGCGTAGTTTTGAAGAATTGCCGGAAAGCACTGTGAGAAGAGCTCCGGATGCCAGGGTATTGACACCGCCGAGTTCGAGCATCCCACTACTGACGACTTCGTACACCCTGCTCCCCAGGAGGTCTGCTCCAAAAGGCCATCATAGAAGGCGATGGTACCGCCATCGGGCTCCAGATCGCCAAGCAGCACGAGCGCGCCGTTGACTATCAGCAACGTGGCGTCCGGTGTCGCAGCAAGTGTACCGAACGGGCCGGTGCGCCAGTCGGGGTCGGTCAGGTTGGCGTTGGTCACGTCTTCCTGCAGCGTGAGTGTGCCGCCATTGGCCGCCGTAACCCGGCCCAAGTTGATCAACGGCGCGCTTATACTGCCATATCCGCTGATCGAGTGACTGGCCTCCTGAATGTAGCCTGCCCCGCACCTTCGAAACCGATTCGCCCTTTACCTTCGATTACTTGGTCCGGTCCGTTAATGAAGGTGCCGTTGAGCGTGCCGTTTGCCCCTAACTGAATCACACCTGCACCGAGAATCTGGCCGTATTGGTCTTCGCTGGCAGCTTCCTCGAAGTGGAGGGTACCATCCAGAAAAACGATCCCGTCGTTGACCAGTCGCGGCGGGGCATCGCTGGTGGAAGCCAGCAGTCCAAGGAATCCATAGATGTTGAGCCGGTCGGGATCACCGTCAGGATTAGAGAGAGAGACCTGGTTGGCACAGACCTGGATTGAGTTGACGTTACAATTGCCTTGGTATGCCGGGTAGGTCACAGTGGAGAGAACACTGAAATCACTGTCGATCGATGCCCCGTCATCTCTGCCGTTCGGATAACCATCAGGAGGGGACCAATGATCCGCATCAAACCAGGATCCATCGGGCCCCTTCTGGGTATCCCAGCTATAATTGTCGGACAATACGGGCGAGGTCGCGCACAACAAGGTCGCCATAGCAAGGGGCAACACAGACATAGTCTTCATTACTCACCTCAGGGTACCATTTATTCGCGTAACATCTACAGACGAACAAGGGAGCAGATTAGTTGCATTATACCTTATTTTTTATCAGTTACGGCATTTTCATTTTGCTGAACTCGTGACAAATTATTCACTCTTTAATTGGCGGATTTCCTCATGCCGAAAGCAATCAGTAAGATGATCGTTGACCATTCCGGTCGCCTGCATAAAGGCGTAACAGATCGTCGGCCCGACAAAGGTAAATCCATGTTTTTTGAGGTCCTTGCTCATCCAGTTGGACTCTTTGGTCTGCGCTGGTATCTCGGCCAGGCTTGCCCAGCTGTTCTGTCGGGGAACCCCATCCACATATTTCCAGAGAAAAGTCGCAAGTGATCCGTACTGTTCCCTGATGCCCAACGTCGCACGGGCATTTTTCACGGTTGCCTCTATCTTGAGGCGGTTGCGAACGATCCCTGAATTGGCAAGTAACTGCTCTATTGTGTCAGGTGAATACCTGGCGATCAGTTCACAGTTGAAATGATTAAATGCTTTTCGGTAGTTCTCCCGCTTTTTCAAAATAGTCAGCCAGCTTAAACCCGCCTGAGCCCCTTCAAGGATCAAAAATTCGAAGAGCATCTGCTCATCGTGAAGGGGGACACCCCATTCATTATCGTGGTACGCGACATACAGCGCATCGTCACCACACCATCCACATCGTTTTAGCATATCTTTTCTTCATATCCATTTGAGGAACCAAACGCTCAACCTGTCATACCGGAGCGTCATGATCTCAACCGCTCACTGCAACTGCAATATGATATACCCAATTAAAAATCTACAAAAGGAGAATAGCCATGCTGAGTTCTTGCTCACCGGCCATGACGGCTTCAGGGGAAAACCTTGGGTGCCCATAAAAAAATGATGCTTCAAGCCGACAGGTTCAACCTTACTTTAATAATACATTTACTGTACATTTAAAGAGAACCATACGAATCGATGTTTTGAGGATGCCCATCATGAAAACCCAATTGCTGGCAAGACCCGCTGACGACTGCAGCCGAATAGAAATCCCCCTTGTTCACTGTTCAATAGCTGCCGGTTTTCCGTCTCCGGCTGATGACTATATCGACCAGGCGCTGGATCTCAACGAACTCCTTGTCACCAATCCACCGGCCACCTTCTTTGTTCGTGTCAACGGCGACTCCATGATCGACGCGGGCATCCACCACGGTGACATCCTCTCGGTTGACCGATCCGAGGAAGCGCATGACGGTTCCATCGTTATTGCGCTCATCAATGGCGAATTGACCGTGAAAGAACTCTCGCTGTATCCGAAGGTCCGACTGATTCCACATAACCCCGCTTATTCAGTCATCGAGCTTGCTGAGAATGACGATTTCGAGATCTTCGGTCGGGTCAAAGGCCTGGTCCGTGTCTTCGGGAAGTAACCGTGTTTGCTCTGGTTGCTTGCAATAATTTCTATGCCACCTGCGAATCGGTATTCCGTCCGGATCTTCGGGGAAAACCAATTGTTGTGCTTTCGAACAATGATGGCTGTGTCGTGGCCCGGTCAGCTGAAGTCAAGGTACTTGGTACAATCAAGATGGGCGTACCGGTGTTCCAGGTAAAAGACGAGATTGCCAAACATCAGATTGCCGTTTTTTCCTCAAATTATACACACTGTATGCGGATATGTCGCGCCGGGTGATGTGCATCCTTAAGTCTATCAGCCCCGGGCTTGAAATTTATTCTATTGATGAAGCGTTTATGGATGTTCGAGGCATTCAAGATTTGCTTGCGTTCGGCACCATGGTACGAAAGACCATCAAACAGTGGACGGGGATTACCGTCGCGGTTGGCATGGCCCCAACCAAGACACTGGCCAAGCTGGCCAACTATGGCGCCAAAACAGTAGATAGTCACCTCAAGATCCTTTGGCCAGCGAGTCACGTCGCGAGATGCGATGCGCCAGGCGATCTGCGAATTTACGGAAAGGGCCTGCGCGAAGCTGCGGTTCTGAATCCACGCTATTGCCCAAAGCTCGGTAAAAACCAAGATAAAAGCGATCAGAGTAGCTAACCAGAAATGCGGAATAAGATATGGGAGTGCATGACCAAGCCCACCAGAGCGGTCATCACTCCGGCGGCCAGACCGCGTTTAGCTGGACTGCCCCGCCCTGATAACTCGCCGTCATCTGAGGCCGCTTCGGTAAATCCCATCGAGATACCGGCGCCTACACTCGCGGCCAGACCAACCAGAAAGGTGGTATGGGTATTTTGTGTGGCAAACGCTGTCGCAAAAATCGGTGCCAGGGTCGAGACGGAGCCATCCATCAACCCTGCTAACTCAGGCTGCACCCAGGTCAATACAAACTGGCGGTGGGCAGTACGGTCTTCCGCGTCGCGCTCCTCATCTTGCAGATGTTCGACGGTCAAACCATCAGCAAGCGTACTATGTCTGGCTTCTATGGCAGCAAGGTCACCGAGAAGACGTCGAATATCAGCATCCGATGTGCGCTGGGCCGCCTTACGGTAAAATTGTTCCGCTTGGCGCTCCATCTGAAAAGCCTCGGCACGAATCTTTTCCAGCCCTAAATTTTCTATAAGCCAGACGGGGTTACGTGCGTAGAAACCAGAAACATGCTCACGACGAATCAGAGGAATGACCTCTCCGAAGCGTTTCTGGTGTACGGCAATCAGCTGCCGACGGTGCTCGTCCTCCTCGGTGGCCATTTCCTCAAAAACGCGAGCAGATGCGGGGAACTCTGTTCGCAGACTTTTGGCATATTGCCGGTAAATACGTGCAATCGCTTGCGGCAAGCGTTATCAACCTTCTGTATAGCTTTATCAAGTCTATGAAACTCGTCTTTCCGGTCCCGTCACATCCCATAAAATCAGCGCTTGAGGGGACAGGGAAAATTGCTGATAGGAGAAGATAAAAATTCTGCAGCACTGGGCTCACAATGAAAATAGCGGAATTGCCAGTCCGAGTTGACGCGATAATCTACCGCGAACCAGTTACAAAGTGAACATGTCAGCCTTCTAGAGCTTCCCGCAACTTCTTCCCCAGGTCTTTCTTTGAAAAAGGTTTTTGAATAAAGTGCATGCCTTCGTCCAGCACTCCGTGGTGAGCGATGACGTTCGCGGTGTAGCCGGACATAAACAGAGGCTTGAGATCCGGGTAATGAGAGAGAAGGTATCCGACTAACTCTCGGCCATTCATTTCTGGCATCACAACATCGGTTATCAACAGGTCGATCCGTCCCTGATATTCATGAGCCAGACGGATAGCCTCGCCAGGGGTTGTGGTAGCGACCACTCTATACCCCAGACTTTCCAGCATCATGGTGGTCATTTCCAAAATAGCCGACTCATCTTCCACAAGGAGAACAGTCTCGTTTCCGTGTTCGGTGGGTGGGCCATGCGTTTTTTCGGACGCCTCGGCTGATGGTGTACCACACACTGGTAAATAGATCTTAAATGTCGTTCCCTGGCCTGGCTCACTATAGACGTTAATAAAACCGTTATTCTGCTTAACTATACCATAAATCGATGCCAGCCCCAGGCCGGTACCTTCTCCTTCTCCCTTGGTGGTAAAAAAAGGTTCAAAGATATGACGCAGAATTTTTTGGTCCATTCCACAGCCGTCATCGCTAACCTCGAGCATTACGTAGTCTCCAGCTTGAGACTCCAGATGGTCATGACAATAATCTTTATCAATGCTTTTTACGCTTGTTTCTATAATGATCTTGCCCATTTTTTCAATGGCATCTCGGGCGTTGATGCAGAGATTAACGAGGAGCTGATCAAGCTGTGAAGGGTCGATCTTGACCTGCTGGAGGTTTCTGCCGGGGTGCCAGAGCAGATCGATATCCTCACCGATCAACCGACGAAGCATATTGAGCATCCCCTCCACTGTGTCGTTTATATCTATGATCTTGGGAGCGATGGTCTGTTTGCGGGCAAAGGCCAGCAGCTGTCGTGTCAGGTCGGCTGAGCGCTCACCGGCTTGGTGAATCCTATGCAGGTTGCCATATAGTGGCGACGCAGGATCTACCTTCTCAAGGGCAAGCTCGGCATAGCCGAGAATTACGCCAAGCATGTTGTTGAAGTCATGGGCTATGCCCCCAGCCAAACGCCCAACGGATTCCAGCTTCTGGGCTTGTTGAAGTTGGGAGCTGAGGCGTTCACGTTCTTCCTCGGCCTGTTTCAACTGCGTGATGTCCGTAATCATCGACAGCATTACCTGCTGGCCCGAAAGATTGACACTTTCAGCCGACCAGAGAGCGATGATAATTTTTCCAGACTTGGTCTTGAATCGAATGGGCTCATCTTTAAAGCGGCCATCGGAACGAAGCTTGGCAACAATACGGTCGCGTTCTTCGGGATCGTCCCAAATACCGACCTCCTTGGTAGTTCTCCCAATTTGCTCCTCACGAGTGAACTCGAGCATCTCTATCCAGCGATCGTTGACATCGATAAACAAACCGGTATCGACTTCCGATAGAACCAAAGGTGCGGGGCTATAATGAAATGCGGTAGCAAAGCGCTTTTCACTCTCCCTCATCACCTCCTCGACCCGTTTGCGCTCGGTTAGATCCACGTCGATGCAGAACATTTCCTTCTCTCCCCAATGGTTGAGAATCATGACATGGTTAGAGTAGACCTGAAGCCGCTCGCCGCTCTTGTTGAGGAGTTCGATCTCCCCGGAAGGAATCGGAACCCCTTGGTCGTGCCATTGCCGGATCCCTTCTATGACTTCTTGCCGCGATTCTTCGGGAATAATCAGTTCTTCAAAAGCCCTGCCAATGGCTTCATCATGCGAATAGCCGTAAAGTAACTCGCTTGCGAAATTCCAATAGATGACACGACGGTCTTTGTCATACCCCTGAATTGGGACGCCTTCCACGGAATCAAACACCGCCCGTAAACGCTGTTCGTTTTCACGCAACTGATCTTCCATTTGCTTGCGATCGGTGATGTCTCTCCCGATACCCAGGATACCAATTAACTTCCCTTCTCTGGTAAACATGGGTGTCTTGATTGTTTCCAACAAAACTTGCCCACCATTATTAGCATAGGTGATCCACTCTTCGTTGGTGCTTGGGCCACCTGCCTCCATTGCTTTATGATCATGCTCACGAAAGAAATCAGCAAGATTTTTGTCTACAAAATCATAATCTGTTTTTCCTATAATTTTAGATTGGTCTACCCCAAAATATTTCTCAAACTGGAGGTTACATGAAAGATACACTCCATTTTCATCCTTTAACCAAATCAGATCAGGAATGGTTTGCACTAGTGCTTCAAGATGACCTTCGCTGCGATTTAGGGCAATACTAGATTTATGAATCTTACGATTAAATCTATATATCAAGATATAGAGCAAGATCGAGGTACAAAAAATAAAAAATATCCCCTTAAAAATAGCCACCTCAGTGAGGACGTCAGAATCAACTACAAACAAATGTACAATTGAATCAGAAAAATAAATCCAGATACAGCCAAAAACTGCATACAAAAGAACTATTTTAAATATTTCAAATTGATTCCTTGAGATCATCGTTATCTACTCCAGACAGAAATGATCCATCTTTTTGCCCCACCACTTTATGTCTTTAGGCTAATTCCATAGCTTCAGTGATGCCGCCCTGCCTTATCCCCTCGCGGGGGATAGGCTTATTTTTTTCAAGCCGCCTTTCTTTTGCATTTTTATAGCACATCTCCTCTAGAGTCATATCCGAAGGAAAAGAATGAGGCCTCTGGGTATTGTAGCGTAAAACGTGGGACCTGATCTTATGAAAAGAAAATTGGCTATTCCGGCTAATTAATGGGTAAAAATGTAAATTTTGAAATTTCAAGACAGAGGAGTGCCAGCGATATCCTCCCTTTCGCCTCTTCTTAATTTGAATCTGAGACTCACATTAAGCACGAATAAGGGAGATTGCTTAAGCGAGCTTTTTTTCCGTTTCATGAGCAGAGAAATGGAAAGAAAACGTTGAACACAAAAAAGCTCGAAGCTTAGGCCATGAAAAGTACGTACAAACTGGAATTATCTTTACCTAGTCTCTCCCAAAAAATAATCAGGAATAACCTTAAAATTTATCCTCATAGGACAGATTGAGGCAGCCAGTTTCTACATTATTAAGTAAATCTTAAATATTTTGTGCCTGAAATTGACCGACAATCCGATTTCTCCCTCCTTTTTTAGCCTGGTACAATAAAAGATCACAGTCATTAATCAATTCCTGTGACGAAAGATTATTACTGGGATTCTCTACAGTCACTACTCCAATGCTCACAGTTACGTATTCGTTAACAGTAGATCGCTCATGGGGAATTTTGAGACACTCTACGCTCCTGCGGATTGTTCCCGCGACCGCCAATGCTCCTGCATGATCGGTAAAAGAGAGAATGCAGCCGAATTCTTCTCCTCCGTAGCGAAAGGCTAGGTCGGAGGTCCGTTTGACCGTTTTTTTAAGGACCTGAGCGAGAGCCCGTAGACAATCGTCGCCGGAAACGTGTCCGTACAAATCATTGAACTGTTTAAAAAAATCAACATCTATCAAAATGAGGGAAAGGGTGCCTTTTGAGCGTCTGTGCTCATTCAGTCTGTGTAGAAGTACCTGGTCAAAAAGGCGTCTGTTGGCGAGGCCCGTCAGTCCATCCTTGTTCGCCTGTTCCGCCAGCTCCTGGTTCGTTGTCTCCAGTTCTTGCGTCGTGCTGGAAACAAGATGGCTCAGTACCTTGAGTATCTGCAGCCTGCGAGAATCTGCCTTTGCGATATTGACGGTAATCGGAGGATTGGCATGACTCTTTATCTGACAACTATCGCTTTCTGAAAGTGCCAGAACAGTCATCGTTTGCTGAAAAAAGCGTGGGCATCTGCCTGGTTCAGTGAAATATTCGCCAAAAGTGAAAAATCCAACTGAATGATTACTACATGTTAAAGCCTCCATATCGACAGTAATATCATCACCGAAAATCTCCATTCTGAAAGCGCAGGAATAGACAAAAATCACCTCCGGTTCATATTCAGCAAGGACTTTATTGAGATTTTTAGCACTTTCTTCCTGAAGGACGACATCACAAAAGCTGAAACGAACCTGCTCCCCGGTACGAATTTCTTGTATGAGCTCGAAAGATCCATCCTGGTTGATTGCTGAAATGGGGTTGGTTGTCCCGATGGAGTCCTTTTCCGTCATTAAGGGAAAATGATTGAGGAAATAAATGGTGGAAGGATCGAAATCAAGACCAAGATAATGATTGTATATTTCACGGACAGGGATGCCGTCGATAGCATAGAGCCTGTTGCCTTCCGCATGGGTTACCGTCATTGTTTTCCCTATCGGGACCCATCCAAGAGTATAGGCCGTATAACTGCAAAGTTTGCTGCCTGACAGAGCTGCGGCAACAAAACCTTCTTCGATAAATCCCTGATCCGTGAAGACAAAAGTTCGACTTTCATGGGCTTCATATCCAGCGGCTAGCCCGCCGGCAAGTGCTACTTCTCCGATTACGGAATGTAACTCCCTGAGAAAAGGACTGTTGTTTATAAAACTATTATTTTTAATCCCACAGCCAAACACAATGAGTACATCCGGGGGACTCTGTTCAAAGGCGGCCCCCATCGTTCGCCCCGCAACTTTCAAATCATTATTCTGATCTATAAACGCCGTTTTAACCCTGGCATGATCAAACATTGAAACACTGATCACGGTTGAGTGCTTCATTAATCGCGCGTCGACAATCTCGCCCATCGAACTTGCGCCAATGATGCTTATGCCAGGAAACAATTTCACGAGTCGAGACCTGAGCAGGCGCACCTCATCCATATCTGAGGTGCCACAAAAAACTTGCATCAAAGTCTGTTGCGGAGGATGAGAAGCAATGACATTATGAATCCGCAGCAGATCTTCTTCTCCTTGATAGACGGTACTCAAATGCCTCATTTTTTTACTCACGTGGCCAGCAGAATTTTTTGGAGTTATAAACAACTGGTCAACCTTTAGCGTTTAGAAAAATTTTAGCATAAAGAGCCTCTCTCCTAAAACGGCTTCTTAACCTAGCGCAGAAAAGGTGGGCACAAAGCAGCCTTGCCAGCAAGGATAAACGCCTGCGCTTCTGGGGTTATATGCATCATTTTATCTCCTGAATTGCAATGATTTCATCACGTTGCTACAGGAAGCATAGTCAAAAAAAATATTTAATTATCATCAATGTTCAGCTAGAAAAGACGAGATCTCTGGTCGAGACACCCGAGAGGTTCAATGCGACCTCGTTATTGCAGATATCTTGATGTCATCCCGTGCCATCAGAGGGATCTCGCTGTATATGACCGACAGCTGAGGTTCAGTGGTAATCATAAAAAATATCTATCTGCGAGATAAGCTGTGGGCAAGTTGAGAGGAGGTTTCATAGGTTGGGAGTCCTCCAACCTTATTCCGTTGGGGTTCGTCCCTCAGCCCAACCCACGTCTTTAGAACAACAGTCGCAATCCCCTCTAATCGGGGCATTCCTTCAGACTGGGGTAAAATAATTATTAATATATGAGACGAGGTTGGTTTGGTCGCAATCCCCTCTAATCGGGGCATTCCTTCAGACGCTGAGTTACAAGTAGCTTATCCGATAATCTTAAGTCGCAATCCCCTCTAATCGGGGCATTCCTTCAGACGGGGAAGTTAGCGACGATAGCTAACGATTATTTGCAAAAAGTCGCAATCCCCTCTAATCGGGGCATTCCTTCAGACTTTTTCACAACAGTTGAAGAATGGTTAGGACTTTTAGTCGCAATCCCCTCTAATCGGGGCATTCCTTCAGACCTGAAATTGTTGAAGTTGAAGCTGAAAGAGAAACCGAAAGTCGCAATCCCCTCTAATCGGGGCATTCCTTCAGACTACAACGGTACAAAAAATCCGATTGAGTTGCAGTCAAAGTCGCAATCCCCTCTAATCGGGGCATTCCTTCAGACCAACATATTGAAGGCTATAGGAGACGCACCCGACAAGGTCGCAATCCCCTCTAATCGGGGCATTCCTTCAGACTTATGGGATAACGAGGACCCGTCTACCAGTCATCAAATGTCGCAATCCCCTCTAATCGGGGCATTCCTTCAGACATCGAGTTTGAAGACGTGTTGATTGCTCCTCACAAACGTCGCAATCCCCTCTAATCGGGGCATTCCTTCAGACACAACGACGAGAGGACGTTCTATCTCTACAAACCTAAAGTCGCAATCCCCTCTAATCGGGGCATTCCTTCAGACTGAACTGGTTGCGGTCTGGCAATTATTGCAAGATTAAAGTCGCAATCCCCTCTAATCGGGGCATTCCTTCAGACCAAAACTTGATAAATCCGTACTTTGTTGGTCGTTGCCGTCGCAATCCCCTCTAATCGGGGCATTCCTTCAGACCGCTACGCCTGTGGGGGAACGTGGAGTGGTAAAAAGGTGTCGCAATCCCCTCTAATCGGGGCATTCCTTCAGACCCTTACCCTAGAATCCATAGAAAAACCAGGGATTTGCAAAGGCAAATTCGAGCACCCCCCTGAAAATGGGGGTCCGGGAAATCTGAAGTGGGTGACACTCATCTAGAAAAACAACTTAACATACTAAAAATTTTGAATAAAATACAATTCGAGCATCTCTCGTTCACCTGAGGCTCTCTCCAGCCGACTTGTGGTGCATGATACGCCACTCCTGCCCAAGAAGCAACGTAGCGGCAAGCTTTTGCTCAACATTGCTACACCACTCTAAACCGCCTGTTTCTAGGGGCATCGCCCTGACCGGTCCACTCCACCTCGGCAACACAGGCCTTACACAGGCGGTAGTAACGCACCGAGTCCGAACCATGGTCGATCAGTTCCTCCATCTTCTGCTGAAGCAGTAGAAAACGATGTTCGTTCAGGTTCGGGCATTCAAACACTGATTTCTGTACCCGGGTGCCGTGCCCCTTCAAGGCCTTGACCACCCGGTAACGCACCCGGTTATCACTGATATCAAAACAGATAAGATACATCATATTTTATTCTTACCTTGCATCCGTTTCTTATTCACCGTGGCATGATAAACGGAGTGTACACAGTCTTCTCTTGAAAGCACTGGGCACAGTGACGGCACTGACTGTGGATAATCCAACGTACCTGGGTTTTCTGCCCGGTGCGGGGGTAAGGCATCGGTTCATCCAGTTGACGCTGATAAGCAGCAATCAGGGCACGGGCTGCATTGGGCTTCATCGATACCGGCAACCCCACCCCCTCTTCTGCAGGAGAGCGGATGAGAAAATCCTGCAGTCGAATAGCCCGGCGGTTCACCAGCCCCAGAACCAGTCGTTCCGCCAGGGGGCGCCACTCTTCAACCAGATCGCAGGCCAGGGAAGGCCGTCCCGCCGCAATCTCATGGAGGGCACCGCAGTAGGGATCGAGCCCGGCGTTCTTGATGCCGTTGAGCACTTCATTGGTGAACAGGGTATAGACAAAGGAGAGTAAGGCGTTGACCGGATCCCGTGGCGGTCGGCGGTTTCGGCCCTGAAAAAAAAACTCGTCGTTGCGCAGCAGCAGACCAAAGGCGCCGAAGAAAAGCCGCGAGCCGTACCCCTCCAGCCCTCGCAACGCGTCCATTTCCTTAACCTCTTGGCATTTGGGACCAAGTGCCTTGATCTGGGCCCCCGTGGCCCGTAATTCCGCCAGGCCATACTGCGAGGCCCTCCGCAACAGCAGGCGGGACTGATTCTCAAGCTTCTGGCGAACAATTGCGGCTGCCAGCTGCAGACTGTAGCGCCGATCATTGAGCTGCACATACTGCTGCTGCCGCAGCGCCGTGTGGCTGGAATCATCCAACAGCAACCGGGCCCGGAAACGGCCATCCATGGTCATGAAAATGGTATCCACCCCATGGTGAATGAGGAAGTCGAGCACCGGACCGCTGATCGATGCCCGACCGGCCAGGGCGAGTTGCTTCAACCCGGCCGCCGGGATGGTTTCAATCCGCTGTTTGCCTTTACAGATCACCAGGGTTTCCCCTTCTTTGCGCAGGTAGCTGCCGGTTTCAAGGACATAGAGGGTTTGCATAAGATATACCTATCGAGAACTCAATACGTTAGTCACCTCCCCCCGTATCAGGGAGTCAGGAATCGTTCCACCTGGACAATGGCAGTCTTCAGGGACAAGAGGGCATCTTTAAGATCGACCACCTGCTCCTGCACCGGTTGCTCGTCTGGACCATAAGCAGACAGATGCAAGAGCGGATGCGGGTAACCGCCCCGGGAAAAGCTGCAGGGCAAGGCACCGGCAAAGCCCTGATCCAGCAAACTGTGGATCCGTTTACAGCCCAGTGGCGTCCCCCGCACCTTGGAAATTTTGTAGTCAAGCAGGGGACGGTTGTACTGCCCGGACCGGGAAAACAGATAATGGAGGAGCAGGCGCCCCCGTTCCAGGTGAGCCAGCGTGCCCAACAGAACCTTTTCCTCCCGCACCGCCGGTTCCCTGCCCGAACGGGCCATGGTAACCAACTGGGCCAGCAGCGAGCATTTGCCACTGAGCTCGGCGAGTTCAGGGTACTGCGCGGCCCAATCCGCCATTTTTGGATGCACCACCACATCGGCCTGGCGATGCTGCCGGGCCAGGGTTTCCATGCAGGCCGGGTCTGCTGGTTGCTGCATGGTCAACCAGGCCAGCTGCTGTTCCAGAGTCTGCCCCTTGGCCCCGATAAAATATGATTTCTTGCCCGTCACCCGGTGCACCCCCAGGGGCAGCTTGACCAGATTGCCAAACCCCTTGCCGGTGCGCTGGTCCTGTTTGGGGAACAGCTCCAGGTTAAAACAACGGACATCGGCCGCAACCCCGGCCAGCAAAGATTGCAACCCCTGGCGTACGGTTGCCGCAGGCACGGGCCGGGCAAGAGGAAACCAGAAATGGTACCCCTTGCCGCCACTGACTTCGGCAATACAGGTGAGCCCAGCCTTTTTTGCCAGCTCCATCAGGCGAGTGTAGATGTAGGTCGACTCCCGCCTGATCGACTCTTTTTCCTTGGTTGCCTCGCGGCGGTCACGCAGGCGGGCGACCAGATCGACATCGATAACTCCGGTGAAAACCTCGCTCTCACCGTTCAACAGATAGATGCCATAAGTTTTTCGCCCCTGGAGGTGTTCCTGAACATCTTCGGGCAAAAGCGCACGTTTCACCGGCACATATCCCTTCTTCTGCTCCTCGCGGTCTGCCCATTGCCGGGCAAAGGCATCTTCCCGCCCCTGAAAGAGGCGCATGAAGGCCGCTGTTTCTTCCTGACAGCGGCGAAGCTGGAGAAAGGGATCAAAGAGGTGGTCTTCGTCTTGCGACGCCACCGGTTGTTCAGCGAGCTGGAGAGTTACCGCAAACGCCTGAGGATGAAAACGGCGGGCCTTGGCCTTGAGCTGGAGGGCCTCTTTCTCCTTTCCCAGGGTCTCGAGCAGTTCCAGATGGGCCTGCCACCCCTGCAAACACTCCGGCTGCTGCTGATTCAGCCAGGCCAGCACCTGCCCGCTTTCGGTAAACAGGCCATGTTGCTGGGCTATGATCGCCAGATGTTGAATGTCGGTATCGGTAAAATCACCCCAGAACGGTGCCGCATTCAAAGCACGCTGGACAAAGCTCTGCCCGGCCTCGTCGAAAGCGGCCTTGCCGAGACGATCCAACAGCAACCGGTGATCTGCACCAGTGCTGACAAAGGTTTCACTGACTGCCTGCTGTCCGTTCATGGTTGTCTCCTTGCATCCAGGGCCGAGCGAACCAGGCCCGCCAACCGGGGAAAATGCGGGTGCTGAAAATGACCATCTTCCAGGATATTGATTACCTGCAATGCGTCCTGATTGCGCCCCAAGAGATGCAGGTTGGCCGCCTGCCAGAACTGCGCATCTTTTGAGGGATTGCCGTAGGTCTGCTCACAAAAATGCACGGCCTGTTCAGCGGCCTGCAGAGCCTGTTGGTACTGTTTTTTCCCGGCCAACAGTCGGCTGATCCGAATCAGGCTGGTATGGCGGGAACGTTTATCCCGTTCGCTGCACCGGTAGAGTACCTTCAGGGCGGTTTCACTATCGCCTGCGGCAGCCAGAACATCGGCCTCGGTCCAGCGCACGTAGGGGCGCCGGGCATGCTCCGGCACCCGGGCGATACAGCTGCGGGCCTTGTCGATCTGCTGCAACTTCAGCGCGCAACGGGCTGCCAGCTCCCAGACAAAATCGGTCGGCTGATGGCGCTCGGCCACATGGGCAGCAGTTTCGGCACGATTAAACGCATCCTGCTCACGCCCCAGAGCAAACAACACCTTGGCAAAGGCAAAATGACGAAACAGCGGGTGAATCACCCTCCCCTCACCATCTTCGTGCTCCAACCGTTCCAAAAACCGCAGGCCCTGCCCGGCTCTGCCCACCTTGAGCAGGCAGGAGCCCAGATGGTACAAACTTTTGATATATTTGGGCCGCTGCTGATGGTGGAGCTGCTGTTCTTCTGCGCTTTGCCGATCCCAGGCCCCAATTGCCTGCTCGAACAGGGGGATCGCCGCCTTTTCTTTGTGTTCGATATCCTTAAACAAGATCGCCTCGCGGTAGCTGAACGTCACCGACTCGGGGCGCAGGGAACGGGCTGCCGCAAAATGGGTATGGGCCAGTTCGATGAGTTCTTTTCTCCGTTTGCCGGGCAGCAGTTGCCGCTCCGTGCGGGCGGTGAACAGGGCATCCAGGGCGGCGTAGCCGATGGTGTACCGAGTAAGCGCGTCTTCGGGGCGGCGGCGGGCAGCCGGAAGCAAGGTCTGCAAGGCCTCCTCGTTGCGCCGCAGACGGACCAGGGCAAAGGCGATTTTACCGCGAAGGTCAATATCCATCTCGGCACTCACCAGGGCAGCGGCCTTTTCTTCCAGGGGATGAAAGAGGGTGACAATATCCTGCCACCGGTTCTCCGCCTGCAGGGCGAGCATCTCGTTGACCACGCGACTGTGTTCACGGCGGAGGACATCGGCACCGGCGGAACCGGCGGTCAACTCGCGGAGAAAATCCTCATCAACGCCCACCCCCGATGTGGGGAGTGCGGACTGTTTAGGCGGTTCCGGGGTATTGAGTTGAATATGGCCAACGACGCGGGCCGGCTCGAGATTGACGATTTTCCTGGCTGTATTTTCCATATTCCCTCCTGCAAAGAAATTGTTTGTTTCTAAAGAGGGGTACGGCCAGGAATGGGATTTTTTGAAACGAAGGGAGGTAAAAAAAGAAGTTTTTTTGAAATGGTGGAAAAAAAGAGCAGGTTACAAGATCATCCAGCACACCCAGCTTGCCGGAATCACCCAGCACAGCAACACCACACCGAAACAGCCCGGACGGTGTTGCGGTTGCCGTTCGTTGGTCATCTCTTCATAGAGGATGTAATCCAAGGCGGGATCGTCGTCAAAAAACGGTTCATTGTCCTGATCTTCCTGCATCATTGCACACTCCAATTCAGATACACGAGGTCAAGTAGGTGCGAGAAAAAGAAAATTTCTTACAATCGGATCAATACAACCAGCTTCGATATAACTCAACACCCCCTCACCCCATCCTGGCACAACAAATGCGATCGGCGCTGAGCCGGGCGGTGAGGTTTGAATCCGGAAGAAGAGGCCAGCTGTTTGAGCGCAGCGAGTTCTGGCCTCGCCGGATTCAAACCTTGCCGAACGGGGTTAGTCTCAGCGGCGTGGCTGCCCTTTTTTGATTCGTTTTTTGGGCAAGCAAAAAATGAATGCCACTCCGGCGAGGAGACCAAAACAAGCAAATAACTCGGTGTTGAGTGATCAATAAAAACGGATTGAAACCGTTTGAAACAACTCAATCCCGTTGGGGTTCGTGCCTCACCACCTACCTACCGCTCCTGGTGATTTGGCACGATGATTTTGGCAGGAGAAGTTCCCAGATGACTGCGACAATGATGTCGCGGGCATGGCCACGCTCCTACAGTTCGAGGTGATGGAAGGTTCGAGAAAATAAGAAAATGTGTTGAATCTGGCTGATGAGACCAGTCTCGATATAACCAAACGCCACCTTACCTCATCCTGGGACGACTGGTGCCGTCGGCACTGAGCCGGGCGGTGAGGTTTGAATCCGGAAGAAGAGGCCAGCTGTTTGAGCGCAGCGAGTTCTGGCCTCGCCGGATTCAAACCTTGCCGAACGGGGTTAGTCTCAGCGGCGTGGCTGCCCTTTTTTGATTCGTTTTTTGGGCAAGCAAAAAATGAATGCCGCTCCGGCGAGGAGACCCAAATGAGCAAACAGTACAGCGGTTGCTTGCAAGATGTCGATTTCACGGTGGGCAAAAAACAACGCTCAGCCCCCCGTACCACTACTCTTTCCTTGACCTCAGATTGTAGGAGCTGGCCATGCCTGCGACATCCGAGTCTGGCACCACAAACAATCAACCCACAACCTCAACATCACCAAACACCCGGAACCCGTTGGTTGGCGGTGAGGTACGCCCCCCAACACGGACAAGCTGGTAGAGGTTCAAACAAATTCTTCCGTGAAAAATGATGGATGCGGCCAACAAAACACAATCCCCTCTAATCGGGGCATTCCTTCCAACTGGCACGCTGAATACTGCACCTACAAGGTGTTCGATCTGGTCTCAATCCCCTCTAATCGGGGCATTCCTTCCAACAAAAACGTAAAGGTTGCGGCAGCAGTTGAGATTTAGTCTCAATCCCCTCTAATCGGGGCATTCCTTCCAACCCACAATGTCATTACCGGGAAAAGGTCAAACCCACGTTTGTCTCAATCCCCTCTAATCGGGGCATTCCTTCCAACGGTGAGATTGGGCATGGCCATATCTGAGACAACGAGGTCTCAATCCCCTCTAATCGGGGCATTCCTTCCAACGCGAACGTTTTATTTCAGTCGGATAATTTCCCAAAAAATGTCTCAATCCCCTCTAATCGGGGCATTCCTTCCAACCGGTCATTTCAGGCGTGGCGACCGTTCCCCAGCCTGAGAAGTCTCAATCCCCTCTAATCGGGGCATTCCTTCCAACGATATATGGGTTAATGGCACAGGAGCAACCTTTAATGTCTCAATCCCCTCTAATCGGGGCATTCCTTCCAACTGCGTCTCCTTGGGGTTGACTCGGGATTCGTTATTGCGTCTCAATCCCCTCTAATCGGGGCATTCCTTCCAACCGTAAATTTTAAACGACTTGCAACCCATGCAAGTTAGTCTCAATCCCCTCTAATCGGGGCATTCCTTCCAACAGATGTTGAGAATTTCCTGAAAGAGTGTGAAGATGAGTCTCAATCCCCTCTAATCGGGGCATTCCTTCCAACGAAAAAAAATCCACAACAGGGAAAAATCATTAAAAGAGTCTCAATCCCCTCTAATCGGGGCATTCCTTCCAACCGATATAGATATATCAAGCGGGGATAACATCTATAGCGTCTCAATCCCCTCTAATCGGGGCATTCCTTCCAACTAAACCTACCAAAGCATACACCTTCACCAAATAATTATAAGTCTCAATCCCCTCTAATCGGGGCATTCCTTCCAACTAAACCACAACATTGGCTCGACATTGCAGCAGTGATGTCTCAATCCCCTCTAATCGGGGCATTCCTTCCAACGCTAAAGTTGAGTACTTCCTTGAAGGGGAACCGATAGAGTCTCAATCCCCTCTAATCGGGGCATTCCTTCCAACAAAAAATTGGAGGTTTTATAATGGCACATGAAATTGTCTCAATCCCCTCTAATCGGGGCATTCCTTCCAACCCTTACTCTAAATTCACTAGGGTTAACAAGGTGTTACACAGGCAAATTCGAGCACCTCCCCCAAAACGGCGTCCGGGAAATTTCAAAGGGCTGTCCAGCCCTGATAAAACCATCATAACCTCCTTATAATACAAAATAAAAACAGATTCGAGCATCTCCTTGCCGCTCCAAACATCGAAAAGACACTCGCGAAGCAACAGACAACTAAGCTAAACAGCTGCAAAATCGACACAATAATGAGATGCTGATTTTGCGAGGCGTTGCTCCAGCGTCCAAAACAGCACGCCCGGTGTGAACAAGCTGGAGGCAAGCAAGATCATATCCACCACTCCATCCTCCCAGCCATTATTCAAGGAGCTCCAAGGCCGGATCTTTTACGGGGACATCATGTGAGCATGGAGCAAGAGGAGCAGCTCGTCCAACCGTCTCTCCAGTTTCCCCCTCTCTTTGAGAGTACTCTGTTGGCCGTAATCGTTACGGGTGGGGGTCGTCCCATGCACCAAGGAGTTACGGAGAATATTCAATTCATCATAGGTGGCGACATCTGGTGATGATTGTTTTCGGCTCATTCTGCATGCAGCATTGAGTTTTTCCTTTGCCCCCTGCCTGTCCTTGAAATTGGTCGGGTTACCATTTTTTCCGACCTCGCTGCTGACTTGCGCTTCGATGGCCAGTGAAGATGCCCGCACGTAATCTCTGTGACGACGGGCGTTTTCAGCAGCGGCCAACTGACGCCTGGCATAGGTCGGTTCATCGCTCCAGTTTGTCAGCTGAACAAGCCGGTCGTGAAACAGGGCAAAGAGAGGATCCGCATCCGCCAGTTCGGCAAATTTCCTTCGAGCGCTTTGCACATGGCTTCTGGCCTCGCTAATTTTCATGGTCTTTTCAAGAAACCCTGCCTGTGCAAGGTGGACCGCCGATTCTTTATCATCCAACAGATGGCTGAACAACCCATAATCGCCGCTGGAGTGGAAGGCGCTCAAAGCCCCTAGCCACTGGGTTATCCGGAGCAGACCGGTCAACTCCACCACCGGGGTCCGGTTGTCCGCATCGGCCATTTCCAGGGCCCCATAGTACAACCCCAGGATCTCCACTCCCTGAAGCTGCTGCAGCAGCATGGCGCAGGTCAGGCCAAGCATGGGCAGGCTGCGAAACCCGTGGGTAACGTCCATGCTGAACGTATCGCCGGGTTCGGCAAATTGGGCCATGCATTGCAGCAGGGCCACCTGTTCCTCAAGATCGCACCCCATGGGGATGGTGCGCAAGGAGACTTTCTTGGCCAGCTTACGGCGGACAAAATCCGCCTCGATAATAGGCTCGATCTCCTGCAAGAGTGCATCATCCACGGTTTGCGTATCCACCCGATCAATCAAAGGCAACAACAGCTCGGAGAGCCCCAACGGTTCTTCAAACAGGACATCCCAGATCGAAGCAGCGGTGCCAAGGAGAATAAAGTGGTCGATCGGGGTTTCATGGCCCAGCTCCGCCAGCAATGCCTGGCCGAAAAACGGAGTATGATACTCGCGACCACTGTTCTTAAAATGGTAGCGGGTCCGACGGTACCCGCTATCGCCTTTGCGTCCTTTGCCGAGAAAGCTGATGAGTTTATGGGCCATATCAGTCAGTTATTTCCCAGATCTCTGACCCGCTGCTGGATTTTCTGCCACGCCTCGTATTTTTCCACCTGGGCCTGTTTGGCTTTCTTTTTAGGTGGTTTCTTGTGCCACCCCTGTTTAAAAAAGACAGCTTGAAGTGCTTGAAGTGCCTTTAACGGCATCCCTACTAAATCAGGGGGTTTGATTTTAAACTGGTTCCAGTCGGAATAGACTTGCATCTGTTGAATGAGTTGCTGCTCTGATTCTGAGGACGAGGTGGTGTCATTATTACTGCTTAATTCCCAATTTACTCCAGAGACTGCAAGCCAAGACTGTAACTGTTCATCCCGTTGCGTATCCCATTTCTGAAGATTAGACTCCCGGATTTGACAAGCTAAATTTTTGGCTGACTGGGCAACATCTTTTCTTGCCTGCCAATCCGCTACATTTTCAAATTGTTGCCATTCTTTTCTACTTTGGTAGTTGAGAATATGGGTGTCGAAATAACCCCAATTCACTTCAGCAGATTGAATGGCTTCCAGAAATTTTCTCCAACCTTCCTGCCTGGCTATCTCTAAGGCCTCCTGTTCCGCTCTTTCCTGTTTCTGCCGCCGAATGATTTCAGCCTTTGGGATAAACTTCAGTTTTACCCACCCCATAGGCATGGTTTGATTATGTATTTCTGTTGACCGTCGACTCTTTGGGAAAGGAAATTCCATATAATTGGGGGCAAGCTTCAGCTGCTTGCGAAGCTCAGTTGTCAAATCCTCAGGCTCCAACAACTGGCCCGTCATGCCGCGCCAACCGCTGCCCCACCCCAGTTGGACAACTGCCTCATCCGTTGCCAACTGCTCACAACTCGTCCGTAGTTGATGGTAAAAATTCTGTAATCCCTTGATTGTATTGCCGCTTTTATCTTTGAGAAACTCAAGTTCGGAAGCTATGGTTTTCACGGTTTTTTCACGCATTGCCTCTAGAAGCCAGGAGAGGGATAACATATGCGGAAAATTAAAATAAGAGCTGCCTTTGCCTTCTGTTGCTTCCATGCCTAAAAAATCATCAAATGATACCTGGCCGAGCACTTTTTCCTCTCTTTTCAGCTGCTCTATGCTGATTGGGGATACCGGAAATTTATTCTTAAACTCCTCTTCACCCGTCAATCGGCCAAGCCAAACCTGCTGAACCCCGACACTGCTTAACGGAAAACGGAAATCGCCAACTGTCAGGCTGCGCATGAAACTCTGTTTGGCATCACGCCCCAGAAACTTTTGCGTTATATCCTGGTCGGCAATTTTCGGATCGATTTTACGTCTTTTTTTTAGGTTTTGAAGGTAAGCATCTACAGTTTTCCTTTCATCTTCCAGGGAAAGTTTTGCCAGCACTGCCGTTCGAATAGCTCCTTTCAAGGAAGATCCCGGTATATAAGGGTTACCCTGCCCGTCACGCTGCTGAATGCTGATATCTTTTGGTGGTTTTTTCGCTATGAATGTATGGACAAGGATATCCTGAATTTTAATGTGATTTTCAGTAAACCACTGTTCGAGGGTGTCGTTTTCAATGGCCAAGGTATAGGACGTGATCAATTTTACCCCACCCTGCTCGATCAGGCTAAAAAGTTTCCTCCGGTCAAAAATACTCACCTTATTATTTTGATAAAGAAAATCAAAATTCCTGAGATACTTGTCTCCCGAACCGATATGAACCGGGGTGAGAGTCGTCAGTTCACATTGATAAACAGATCGGATACTCCGAGTTTCGGTACCCATTATACTCCTCCCATGGCGAGACAAAAGGCTCGGCCATTTCGGTATATATCATGGGGTATCTGTGCATCTGCCTTCAGTACAACTGGGGAATGACCTACAGGAGCGAAAGGAAGGATACTGCCTTCGGAGAGCATCCAGCAATCCGCCCTGCGAAAACGACTCACTAATGTCGAGCCGCCATGCCCATAACGACGAATGAGTGAATATGCACTTGCCCCTTTTGCCATGACGCCCCTGTTCACCTCCTCTGGCAACGGATGATAAAGGGAAAGCAGAAGCTGACGCCCTCTGTTCTTTGTTTGGGGAAAATGAACGGATTCACGGCTGAAAGTGAAGCATCCCCTGCCAACGGAACGGTCCGCTCCCAAGCCGGAATCGCCGAGAAGGCGCAGGGCTGCCTCAAATTTATGCTGTGTTTGGCGCTCGGTAAATTCCGCAAGGAAAAAGAGACCGGATTCACGGGCAAAGAATTGGTCCGTGCAGTAAAAGAACCCCTCTGCATCAACGCCACCGGCGAGTTGATTGGTCCGTAGCCTTGGCCGCTGTTCTTGCCTGGTAAAAATATCCTTTTCATCTGGCTGCTGTTGCCCTTCCTTTATTCGAGGCAATACATTATCCGCACTGATTTTATCTTCAATCGGTTGACCATCAAGGATATCGGCCAGCAGGGACTCCGCGATATAGCGGATTTTTTTTATATCCTTGACCGTGATGCGACCTGCAGCAATTTTTCCCATGGCTGCGAGATCCATCAGCCTGTCAAGTGCGCCAAGAGGAACCGGAAAGTAACGTTGTCCGCTAACCAGCGGGAAGCAGGAACTGAGGGTAAAGGGCATGTTCCGGCACAGTTCGGAAGGATCATCCGCATACAACAGAATCCACTTCTGGATGATTGCGCCCCAGAGCGTGTCGGAACGTACAGTCTGTTCGATATTTTCCTGGCCAATCCCCTCAAGACCGAAATGAACCGGCTGGTAAAAAAATAGATGATAGGCGATACGCATTTCATGCCTCGGGTTTAGGAATGAATGAAACAAATTCTTTCTCATAGGCTGATGTTCGCCCTGTGAGATCCCCACTACGGTAGTCGTCGGCGGTTCGTTCCATGACCGAGTTAATCTTGAATTTGACCTGTCCGTAACCTCTGGTCCCCTGCCCACCGATATAATCGTCTTCAACCAGACAAAGAGCCTGATTCACTAAGGAAACAAATCTTTCCTGCCGTGCCTCTTTCGCATCGACGTTGTACAGATCAAGAACAAGATCAAGTTTAAAACGTGCACCTGCCGGCACACGTTCGAACTGCCTGGGATTGGCGGCTGAAGTCAGACGATCGATGGACACCTCGGTTTTGATTTCAGTGCAATACATATCCGTGTTTTCCGCATTGGCCAATTCCTGCTCATTCAACAGCGTGGCATCCCGCACCATCAATCTGGTTGGAGCAAAATCAGGGCTGAAGTTGGTCTGGTCGGCGGCAAGGCCGAAAAGCTGCACAACATCTTCTTGCGGTTTCTGGCAAAGCGATCCCACCCATATTTTTTTTCCCTGTCCATCTTCTCTCTCGGATATTTCGACCAATCCATGGGCTTTTTCCAAAAGCGAACGCATTTTACCTTTCAGCGACGACCCAGGAATATACGGCAAGTTGGTGATGGGATTGCGGATAACGACCTTGTCGGCGCCACCAATGGCGAGCCCCAGGGAAGAGCCACCGATATGCAGACCGGTGAGCACCTCTATTTCCCCTTGGATGAAGAGTTTCCTATCCAGCTGCAATCTTTTTTCGTCACTCATCTCGTTCTCCTTTATTTGCCACCGGCTGCCCGATGATAGGCCAAAACCGCTTCAAAAAATTTACAAAAATTATAAAATCGCTGTTCTTCACTGGTTTCGGAGTCCGGAGCTAAAACAGCATCGATACCCCAGATTACCCGTTCCTTCAAACGGTCAAGACCAGTTTTATTCTGCCTTCCCGCAGCATAGGCAAAATATGGTTTCAGCATCATAAATTCAGTCCGCTGCTTTGCAGATGTAAACCCTTTTGCCTCGATAGTTTTTAGCTTGGAAAAAACTTGTCTGATCTGTGAGGTGGTAACAGATTCGTCCACGGTTTTTGTGTTACCCCATTTGTCTTGTTGCGGTTTACCAAACTTATCTTTTTTAATAGCATTTCTTAATTCACTAGCGAGATACCGCCCAAAGTCTTCTGCCTCATTGACATATTTCGGGTCAGGACCATTTTTTATCCACGATACAACATGCTCTTTTCCCAGAGCTTGGTGATTTGCCAACTCGTGCTTGTCATCCAACATACGATTCCCCCGTTTTTTGATTTCGAATTTCCAACTCACACCATCGAGCCAGTACGCCAAGCAGGGCTATCCCCTGCCTATCCGTACCTGCGACCGGGTTGAGAGTCATTACCTGGAGAGCATTGATTGTTTCTTGAAGCCTTGCGTGGCCTTCAACAAAACGGGCCAGAGAATACACCATCCGCCAACGCCATTTTTCCGCCGACAGTCTTTTCTCCACCTCGGGCATGGTCATGGTTTGCCTCAGGCCGTTTTTGCTGTCCTCCCATGAAGCGCTTATGACCCGCAGTCGACTAAGCAGGGCATGATTTTTCTTGTCTTGCAGGATGTACTTGAGACCGGCCTGTAGAGCGGCAATTTCTCTGAACTCCGCCCAATGCATAGGGGTGGAGAGAAAGGTGAACGAATTTTTCCCCACCATATTTTTGGTGCCGGTAAACGTGGTATTATTGTGTTTAGCCGCCTCTTCTGCTTCGCCAGCCATCTGTGCGCTTTTATAAATCGGGAATTTACCGCCGGTGAGCACCAGTCCACCAGACAAGGAAAATGACATATTACGACAGGTGAACTCGGCAAATTCATCTACGATTTTCAAGGAAATGCGGGGGAGGGTATCCCATGCCCCCAGTAAAAACAGATCGTCCCCTCCCGAATAGACCACGGTTGCCCGTTGTCCCCAGTCAGGATCACTGCTGATGAGGTTTGGCAGGACCGCTCCAAAAAATGTCGAGAGTTGCCAACTCATAGTGGTAATACGGCCAAGTGAATGGAACCGTTCACTCTCTTTTATCTGCTCATGCTTGTAATGCTCCAGCCCCTGGCTGAATATTTTGCCAAGATTGTCCACATCCATACGGAGAATCCCAAGGCGCCTAACGCCTCTTGCCTGTTCTGCAATCTCGTCAAAGGTCTGACGATCAAAACTCACATTCGAGCCAACGGTAAAGGGCATGCTGTTAACTACGTTTGGGTAGGGAAATTGTTTCGGAATAGCACTGAAATCACCGTTATTCAGGACCAAAATCATTGCCGGTTTTCTTGAAATTTTGGCTGGCTTGTCGCTGGAGAACCAGATGCAATAGTCGCGAATACGCATGAGGTAGCCGTCGGAACCCATTGCATGGCTATCTTTACTGACGATAAGGTACCTGGCCTTGGGAAGGAAACGACCAATTTCCTCCATTTCCCTACAGGAACGGCAGATATGATTTGTCTCACCTTGTATAGTCGCGCTGCATACCGGGCAAGTCGCTCTTGCACCGTCCAGATTAATCCCAAAAATTTGTTCGTAATTGTCAATCGCCAGCTGTGAATAACGGTTGCGGTCTTCAAAGACAAGCGAGCGGGCTAGATCGTCCCATGCTTGGTAAAGGCTTGTGCCTTGACCGGTCAAATCATCTCCCGAAAGTTCGCTATAGCCTGTTCGGATAAACAGATTGCCAGCATAGTCCGTGAAAAAATCCCGGTTAATATCATCTGCGAGTTTGCTTATAATGGTCTTTATCGAATTGGTGTTTGGCAGCAATAAATAGAATTTGCCGCCGCTGGCGTACAGAATATTGGTAACCGTCAGACCGAGGGAATCTATAAATTCCTGGGCAATGATTTCGGCCAACAACTGGATGAAAAACGATTTCCCCTTGAGGGTGCGAAAGGCGCCTTTTGACGAAATGGAATATATGAAATTTTGTATTCCACTGATATCACCACAGAAGAGCAGATATTTTTTCAGGCCTCGGTTCGCGATGATACCTTTTCGGGTTATCCCATCCGAGGCCAGTTCATGGTTTTGGTCCGCGTGGTAGATATACATACAGGCCGCTAGGGCCGCGCTGATCTTCTGATGATCAAAGAGGGATGTGTCCGCCAGATCCTGCAGTCTGGTTGTGGCAGCGAGACACCATTGATATTCTCGGCATATTGCCACCAATGTTGGGAAATGGTCGAAAATATCCAGTCCAAATCCCGCCCCAGGCTTTATCGCTTCACTAAATTGCCGCCAATGTTCTTTATAGTCACCTTGAACCTCGTCGGCTGTGTAGCCGTCCTTCGGAACTGGATAAATCTCCTTGAATGCATCGGAATACATAACCGATGCTTTTTTCAGGCGGTAACGCCAGTCATACACTGGCTCATTCTTCAAATTTTCGAGCCGAACCCGTGACAACACGGAAATCATAGGCGTACGGCTCTTTTTCTCACGGCTGCCTGTATCAAATTGAGAAACAGCATCACCTATAGCCCGGTCATGCCCTGAAGCAATTCGATCTGCTTCCGCCACAATGAATTCAAAATCTGAACGGGGGTTATGGTGGCGACTGGCAAGGTTGAGAATTGTCAACCCCGGCAGTCCGGCAGCCTCCGACTCCAGTCTTTCTTTTGGAAAAAGAGACAACAAGGCGAGTTCCGTGTGATAGGCATGGGCATAATGATAGACCTGCTGCACCTCGTCTTTGTCGCCAACTTCCACAGCATAGGCTCGTTCAGCAAATTTTCCGAGATCATGCAGGAAAGCACCGACTGTCAAATATTGGAGAATAGCTTGATCCATTTAATCTTCCTTATATTGTTCCGATATCATTTACAATTTATTCACATTATCACCCTCTGGGGGGCCCAGAATAAGTACATGCTCGAATCCAGGTAAAGATACGCAACGCTGAAAGTTTACATTTATTTAATATTTTGAAATAAATTCTATGTGACTGCCTTGCTGTCTGTTCAAACAATTTTTCATTGGCCATTAGGTCAACAACCGTCTTCAGGGTTATAAGATATGCTTGTCCTTCTTCTTGAATATTATCGTGAGCCGACGTCTTTGAGGTCCAAGCGTGGTCAAAACCGTTACGGGTTGCAACCATGGGAGTGACAATTTTTCTGAGCTGCTGTTCGATTCCCGTTTCTTGCAAGGTTCGGTACCAGTCCTTGAGCATTTCTTTGTCGATTTGCGCCTGGTTGGAAAAATCCCATTTTGTTTCGGGAAACTGCAACATATTGATAAAAACGTCTGCAATTCGCCGGTATTTTTTTCCCTTACTACTTCTCATATTTTTACGATATTTCCCGGTCACTCCGACCATTCCCAACGACCCAACCATCTCCCGCATGGCGGTAAAGGCCTGCATGAACAACCGGTGTTCAAGCAGCACCTCTATAATCCGCAGTTGGCTTTCAAAATAAGGGGCGTCATACCTGCCGCTGAGCGGGTGGTTGGAGGCCAGGGTACTGAACTTCTCCCAAACCAGATCAAGCATCACCTTGGCGGAACCCGAGGCATTTTCCCTTGCCGCCTGTACCATCTTTAGGGTGCCGCTGACTTTCGCGGTGATGTTGTTCACGTCCACATTGCGGATACAGTCGGTCATCTCCTGGAAGGCGCGCACCAGGCCTGGATCGGCAAGAGGCTTGAGCGGTTCGATCTCGGTGTCTCCGGCCAGTTGTGCAAGTTGCCTGACATCGGCGTCGTCAGTCAACCGCGAGACCGATTCCGTCCAGTCGTTTATCACATAGAAACCACGCATATCGACGATGGGGTGAACACGGTCTTTGTCATTCTGGTCGTACCAGGCGTAGAGGGCGTGGCTGAGCGTGATGTTCTTAGCCCGCCGCAGAAAGCCGATGGCACTCGAAAAGACGATCGGCACCGGACGCATACCGTGGGTGAAATCAAGAATGAGGCTATCGTTATGGTCGATTATCCCCAGGAGCTGCTCGAACCAACCCCATTGATTCTCGGCCTTCATATCCGTTGGTATATAAGGCCTGGGTACAAGATAGTTGGGTGGAACGGCCAGATATTTTTTCATTTCTGCTTCCAAAAGCGGAAGCCTCTTCCGTGACTGTTCCGTACAAAGAAAGACCACCCTATCCACCGCCCCATCGATACCACGGCTCTCTTCCAAAAATTTCAGAATGGCCGTCTGGGCGAAATACACCTCCACTTCATCCTCGCATTTTCCCGGCCAGTTGTATTTTGCCAGGTCATAGCCGAATTCGGTACGCGGGTTTCCCAAACCGAGAAAACTGATGAATATCCTTGCCATAGCAACCCTCCTCTATCTCTTCAGTTGTCAATACTGTTGTCTTCGTCAAGCCGCTGTACGCTCATCCACCCTAGGCCGAACACGGTCTGTTTGCCGATATGGACCAAGCCACAGTATTCAAGCAGATTCAGGTATTCCGTCAGATCTCCACGATATTCGACAACGCCAACAAGGCCACTGAGCGAAGTCTTCTGCTTTTGGCGGTTGCTGTACCTCAGCATCTCTTGCCAACGCAGGGTCGAGGTCACGGTCTGTACCCGTTCCGCCCGATTAATCAGTCCTATGTAATCGAGTTTGGGTTCGCCCTGACCATAAACCTCTTCCAAAGACGAAATACGTCGCAGGCACGCCCGAATGAGAACATGAAAAGGGAGGTCACGGAGCAGGCCGTTGTTATACTTCAACCGCAGCGGCGTGTGGAAATGGATACGGATTCGTTTCGTTTCCCTCCTCTGCCCCTGTTCTCCCATACAAAGTTCCGCTACCGGGTTGTTGTTCAGCAGCATGCCACTGGAGCCATCGTATATTACATTTGTACCAGCAACGATCCGTTCAAGCTGAAAGCGGCCAAGACCGTTCCGTTTACTGGAGCCGATACCCGATTCTCCCATGAGCCTGATACTGTAGACGATGTGCGGGAGGTATTCGCCCCCCTCGCCGATGAGCAGCATCGAGAATTCCCAAGCCTCCCCTTCCTTTCCAGACCCGGCACAACCGATACCGGGACGGACAACAAAAGGATGGGGACGAACATTGACGGGGCGGGAGTTGGCGTCGGTATACCGTTCTGTTTCAAATATCCAGGCATAGGCGCATCGCTGCCGTAAAAGACAGGCTGTACAGTCCTGCCTGCGAAGGGCACAACTGCTTTTTTTGAGCGCCCAGCCGAATGCCCCCCTCAGGGCAGATCCCGCATAATCGGGTAGCCTGGCTTCCGTCACCCAGCGACAGTGAATTTTAAGGTCTTGGCAAAGTATGCTCATGAAAACTCTCCTCTAGTCGTCCGACAATTGCCTCTCACTCCCCATACCGCCGGAACCGCACATGCTCAAAGGTGTGGGTCAGTTTCACCCGGCCATCGGAGAGCCGTTCTTCGTGGGCGTGCCGCTCGGTGGTGGAATACACCGGGATCAGGCCGTGCTTGCGGGCAAAGCGAACCAGCAGATAACAGGCACCGAAATCGCCCTGCACCAGGACATAATCCCCGGGGTGGGCATGGTCGGCTAGCCAGTCGCAGAGCGGCTGCAGCCAGAGCCAGAGCCCGGGTTCCTCGGGGGGGATGTTGGCCCAGCGCTCGCGCAGCTCGAGCGGCAGTTCGACGATGGTGCCGACTCCCAGCTCGTGGCGGGCGTTATCCTGCTGACTGAGGGTAAAGACATGGTTGAATATCAAAAACAGTTTCTTCATGGTTGGTCTAATCCTTGGCTGGTATCAGGTGCATTGAGCGTACATCACTCGTTGTTCTCTTTCCTCTTACGGCCAAGATTTTCTTTTTTTGAAAAATTGTTCATTTTTTTTTGATTATCGCCAATACTCAGCTGGAAAAGACGAGATCTCTCCCTTGGGTCGAGATGACATCCCGGTGATGCAGCACGCCCTCTGTGAATTTCGTTACCGATAACTGAAAGGAAAAAACCGCCCAGACTCTGCCGATACCAATTCCAAAACCCGCCTTGGGGAAGATGCGTCCAGAATCATCTGAAAATGGGCTAATTCAAGAAAACAATCCCTCCGCATCGCTGCAACGATCTCACCGCAGGACGCAAGCAGGCCCGTGTCACCGGGTGTGGCTGCATAAAGTGCGGCCAGCGGCAGCAAAGTCATGGGGAGCATGGTCGGGCCTCCCCCCCTGCAGGCAGCAGCGGAGCGATGAAGCCAGGTTTGCCCTTCACCGGGAAGCCCGGCGGCAATACAGAGCCTGCCGAGGTTATAGGCGGTCAGTTGCCAGGGGTGGGACAGACGTTTCGGAACCACGGCAGCCAAAGCACTGCACCAACCAGGTTTTGGCTGCAGGGATCCAGCCTGGGTCTGCTCTGCAAGCAGACGACAGATCAGAGCGGTCTGAAAGGGGGCATGTTCCGTGGGACGCTGCCAAAGCGCCGGGAGCACCTCTATCCATTCCTCCGGAGAACGGTCGTCGGCCAGGTTGAGATACCTGTTAAGCGATACAGCTGCCTGAGATGTGTTCCCCTCATCCAGCTGTCGGTAAACCCGGTATGCCAGAAGACGCAGTTGTTCTCGCCGGTACTTCCGGCCAAAGGCGGCTTCGGCCCGTTCAATGCACACGTCAAACTGCTGCTGGAACTCGGATCCGCAAAAAGCGTAATTCTGCGCCAGGGTACCGTACATGGCCCCGAGATTGCGATTTTCCCGCTGGTCGATCTCGTATCTTCGTTGTTCGATCTCCAGATACCGGGAAAACTCAGGCGGGGAATCGGCAAGAAAGCGGTAGCGGTTAAAACGGGTGGTGACAAAGGCATGGTTGACAAAATCTACCCGCTTATCAACATCCATGGCCGCATCGAGAGCACACGCCAGCTGCACCCATTGCTGCCCCTCCCCCACCGCCCCCATGCGATTGGCACAGGCGATGCGGGCCACGCACCAACGATGGGCGGCCGGGGCGTCTTCATGATCACTGCGGCCGATGTGGTCGATTTCTTCGCGACTGAAGGTGTCGGCCAGCAGTGCGGCCCGCTCCGGAACATCACAGCAACCCGATAAAGCACGGGCAAGCACAGGCAACAATGCGTGCCTGTCCTGCCGTATCCGGTCGAACTGCTCGCATCCGCTGGAAGAATGAAGTAACCCCAGGGGCAAGGCTGTCAACTGATCAAGGAAGAGACGAGGGTTGGCCAGGCAGGCTCGATACTGATAGATTTTTTCCGGATCTCCCTCCTCCAGCAGGCAATCAAGGGAAAATTCGGCCTGCTCCAGGCTGGAACAACGAACAATCCGAGGATCGGCTTCCCTTGCCGGCAGGCCGGTTTCAGGAAAGAGCAACAGGCGCACGTGACCGGCCACCAACGCGTATTTGTCGGTCTCACCGGCAACGGCAGTGACTTGACCGCCGGGCGCAAGACAACCGCTTGCATACACATGCAACGGCCAAGGCTTCCCCTGATCCAGCAGGCGCAGCCCCAGGGCCAGCGGCAGAGCCAGGGATCCGCCGGTCAGCTGCGGACCGGCAGGATGCTGGAGCAGGAGGGCCAGATATCCATGCTCTACCTGACCAGGCGAACCCATTACTTCCAGTACTGTCTCCACTGCCTGCAGACATGGAGTTGCCGGTTGTGGATCACCGATAAAGTGGAGACCGGATCCCCCCGAAACCCGCCCCAGAAGCATCCAGAGAATCCGTGCGTCCGTTCCTTGCCGGGTCAGCACTGGCAGACAGCACCAATGAATGTGCTGAAGCTGCTCATTTGTATATGTAGATAAAATCGCCCGTGCACTCTGGGGCAGTTGCGCTAGCTCGGGTTGCAGGTGTTTTGCTAAAGCGAGACTGGAGAGGAGGTGGCGGGCCAGCAGATCATGCAGGTTATGTTGCTCGGAGAGGTGCTGGAGCGAGTGCAGCATTGAAGACGAGGGCAAACCAACCGGGCATGGCCAGCAAAGTCGGCGCTCGGCAAGCAGGGGCGCGCGCTGCAGGTGCAGAAACAGTTCATGCCAATGTTCATCACTGGCACTGCTCATTCCTCCTCCTCAGAGAGAATACGGACAACCAACTGCGAGGGTGGCAGAAGTTGGTCGGGGCTCAGGGCAAAGGCCACCCAGAAATATTTTCCTTCCTGTCCGGTCAGCTCGGGCAGTGGTTCTATACAATGCCCCCCTACTCGCCAGCCAAAAATCCAGGTCTGCTTGCAAGCATAAGGGGCATCAGTTGCCCCGCTTATGGTCAGAATCCCCTGGGCATAGTCAAAGGAAGAAATCGAGATTTGCTGGAGTTCTGCGGCAATGATGCGGTCGCCCTGAAGGCTAAAACGCAGCGCTGGCTGGGTTTCGCAATCCGCTGCGGCCAGAGGCAGGAGACGATCGTCGGGTTCGGTGTGCAAAAACAGCTCAAGCACGGAGATCTCGCCCAGGGTATCGGCAGAAAAGTGCACGGGCAGTTTGTCGAGATCCTGTCGAATGATAGGAATTTTTGCCGAGGCCAGGAAAGAGAGGCTTTGGTCTTCGTGGGCAGTCATCAACTGTTCCACAGCACGGCGACTGAAGAAATAGCCGGTTTCGACTTCCATCTGCCGAAAAAACCAGAGCAGGGTTCCTGGCTGTAGGGGCAACGCATCCTGTTCGCCCGCCTGATCAATGGTTGCCAGAATGGGGGCATCGACAGTCCCCAGGTAGGTGTCGAGATCGGTTCGCAACAGGGTGTAACGGTTCCAGAGTTGAGCAAAACCTGTGAAGAGGGCGCCCAGAGCGACATCTCCGGGACCAGCGAAAGCCGGGTCGCCGTAGGTCTGGCAGACTAAAACCGCATCCGTATCCGGACAGGCAAGCAGCAGTACTACGGGAGGATTGTAATATCGCCCTTTTTCTCCCCAGCCCGCCAGATCCTGACGCAGGCTATAGAGTTGGCCGGGAATCGGTTTGTTGGCTGGCGGGTGCGAATCATCTGGATTTTCAGGCATTGGAGGACAGGGGGGGAGATGCTCGGCAACCGCCATGGCCTCTCGGCACCAGGGACAGAACTCCAGATGTTGCAACAAAGCTGGAGAAGGCGGCGAGGTCAACAGACTGTCGGGGGGGCAGCATCGCAGTCGCCATGCCTGCTGCCAGGCCGGGTGGTCGCTTATGTGGCGTGGATAGGATTTCATCATTCTTGCAGGGGAAAAGTGTTTATATCTTCTTACGGACAGGGCAGCGATTTTTTGCAGAGCCGATGCACTTCTTCAATGAATGTTTGAGCCACCTCTTCGGGCAGGTCAGACAACGGCGAACCAGGCCAGTTGCTGGAAAAATTCCGCAACGACTGCACCGCCTTCTGGTAGAGCGCGTGGGCCTTGTTATGATCGCTCAGCCCGATCCGGGAAGCGACTTCTTTCAGCGTAACCGGCGGGTCGGCCAGGCGCAGGGCAAAGACCTGTTGTTGGGTGGAGGACCAGGTCGCAACCAGTTGCTCAGCCAGGGGGGCAATGGAGCGCAGGCCTGTATTGAGCAGGAGCTGCTCCTCTGGTGCATGTCGAACCCCGCCAGGCGTATCGAGTGCGCGCCCTTCCGGTTCCTGCTCAAAGACCGGCCTGTTCAGCCAGGGATAATGGCAGGCCAGGTAACGGCAGAGGTCGCGGACTGCAATGCGTGACGGGACGCCGGTCTCCCGCATCACCTGGTGCCAGAATTCATCGGCGGCACCAAGAAGCCACTGCTCGTTAAATACATAGTCCTGTGCCGGACGGTCTCCCAGTGCCCGCGGAGGCTGCCACTGGTTAAATGAAGTTGGGTACTGGTCCATGGCTGCAAAGAATGGCAAGTCGTCGTTTTTATGTTGAACAGGTGCATACAGAGGATAGCCCTGGGCACTTATGGTGACACTAAAGCGGTCCTCATGTTGACGGAGCACTTCACGCAGACGACGGTACAGGTAGCCACGCGGGTTGAGCTCCTTGTTGCGCTCCAGATCACGCTGCATCCAGGAAAAGCGGCCCCAGGCCAAATCAAGTATTCGCCGAAATTGGCCATTTTGGATCAGGGCCAGGAGGTCAGTTTGCATCCGATCCGGGGCAAGGAAACGCTCGAGAAGAAAGAGGGTGAAATCCTGACAGAGATCCTCTGTATCTGTGGCACTGACCGTCGGACTTGCCGAGGCCTGTTGCCTTTTCACCGCAACATAGTGAAGAACGTAGGAGACAGTTTCCGGGGTGTTGAGCCAATCATGAAACGGTTTGAGGGCCTTTTCAGACAAGTCAGTCACGGGCGAGGCCTCATATCGCGGATGCAGGTCTGAGGGACCTGCCCAAAAAACCGTAGCTGTTTCTGGAAACGATAGTCCAGGGGGATGGTGAAGGGGTACTGTTCAATCAGGTAGGAATCACGATCCATGACCTGGTCCTTCATTTCCATGGCACAACCGGAGGCGATGAAACGAAATTTTCGTGGATGCCCTTTTGAGGAGCAGGGGCAGAGGAGATGGCCCGTTGGGCTTGCGCGGAGCAGAAAGACCGGGTGGGTGGTTTTGTCTTTTCTCAGAGTGGCCGGGAAGGATTTGGTTTGGCGACGCAATTCCTTATCGGCGGCGCCGGTAAAAAACATATTGGTCTGCCACTGAGCAGGAGGCAGGCTGCGGATAGCATCCCCCAGTATGCTGAGATCCGGCTGCCGGAGGAACTGGGTGAGCGCGGTGCGTGGGTCTGCGTCGGTATGCATGAAGGAACCCCTGATTTGAGTATTTTTTCTATCATAGCGAGTTCTTTCAAAATAACTTACATTTTTTTACATGATTACCAATGAACCGATGGGGAGAAAACAACGCTCTGCCCACCCGATTTCGCAAATTGTAGACAAAATTTCGAGCTGGAGGCAAGGCTTGGTCGCGGGTAAGGCCCGACTCCTACAGGCTCCCAGGTGGCTGTGTGTTTGCTGCTGTTGTATTCGCCTCCGTGAGGAAGGTGGTAAGAGCAAAAAGTGTAGGAGCGAGGATGCAGCCAGGCCTGAGCCCCCTCACGGATTCAGGGAGATACCTCAACTCCCAATTCTTTGAGATAGGCTGTTGTCTTGCTACAGACAGGGGCGGTGGTTTTGAGAACGATCATCATATCGGGCACCACCCGGTGAATTTTCCGCACCTTTTCCTCAATCTTGCGGCCGTCAGCCATGATGATTCTACTTTTTCGATCCATGATCAGGGCAATAGTTGTGGGATCAAGTTGCTCAAGCTGCACGCGAGCATTGAGGCCAAACTGCTTGGGGTCGAGTTTCATACGCAAGGATCAATAGTTCATTTTATGGGGTATCACGCCTCGGACACCGCCTCGAGGATTGGCGGTATCCCCATTGCGCCGGGGAATCAGATGAATATGGCAATGGAAGATGGTTTGGCCCGCTGAAGCTCCGCAGTTGACGCCAAGATTAAATCCGGTAACGCTTGCATCCAAAGCACAAATTCGATCCCGTAAAAGAGCGATAAGACAATCTGCATCCTGCTTCTCCCGCTCTGTCAAAGAAAAATAATCCTCCGCATGCCGTTTGGGAAGGAGAAGATGATGTCCTTCGCTGACCGGAAATGTATCTTTGATGGCAACGACACTTCCGTATTCTGCGACGATCAACGGCTTGATATTGTGGTAACAAAATAGACAATCCGGGTTGCTGCATGCCTGCTGCACCGAGCCCTTGTTCATTATCCCTCCTCATTGATTATATCGAACATTGCTTCCTCTCCCCGCTCCATTGTCTTTCAACTGCCTGCCCTCTCTCACACTCACACACTGTAGTATTACGTAAAAATAACAAATGCGCAATTATTCACACGGAATATAATTCAGTAACACTTTATCCTTGCGAAGGGAAATGTACACAAGTAGGATGCTTCATTTTTTTAGTCATATCCTCCCTTATTTTTTTGCGAGAAACTATGCGGTTACTGATAACAATTTCCCTCTGTCTGAGCTGGCTTTGGGCCGGCCCCACCTACGCCCGGACCATCATCGATACCCTGGGAAGAGCTGTAGAAATCCCAGAACACGTTGAACGGGTCATCTGTTCAGGGGCCGGTTGCCTACGCCTGCTCACCTATCTCCAGGCACAAGACCTGGTGGTTGCGGTGGATGATATCGAGGGAAAACGTCGCCGCTTTGACGCTCGCCCCTATGCACTGGCTAACCCACAATTTAAAAAACTGCCAGTGTTTGGCTCCTTTCGAGGCCAGGACAATCCGGAACGCATCCTCACCCTTGATCCAGCTCCTCAGGTTATCTTCAAGCTGGTGGGCACGGGCAAAGGGACCTCTGGCCTGGCCCCGGATGCCCTGCAAATGAAAACGGGGATACCGGTTGTAGCACTTCCTTATGGGAACCTGGGCCCCTTACAAAATGATCTCAATCAAGCCTTGCGCATCATGGGCGACGTTTTGGGCCGTGCCCAACGGGCGCAGGCGCTCATTGACTTTTTTGAGCAGACTATCGCCGATCTCAAACAACGCACAGCAGCAGTTGAACCAGATAAACAAGCCAAGGTCTACATTGGTGGAGTGGCGTATGCGGGTCCCCATGGGTTTCAGGCAACCGAGGCGGGCTATCCTCCCTTTGCCTTTGTTCATGCACGTAACCTTGTCCCACAGTTGACTTCCCGTTCTCAGACGACAACAGCCACCGAGGTCGGCAAGGAGCAGATTGTTGCATGGGATCCTGCCTATCTCTTTCTGGACCTCTCTACCCTCCAACTCGGTGAAGCCGCAGGTGGACTGCATGAGCTGAAGAATGATCCTGCCTACCAGATGCTGACGGCTGTCCAGCAGGGACGCGTCTACGGGGTGCTGCCCTACAACTGGTACAACAAAAATTTCGGCTCCATTCTGGCAGACGCCTACTTTATTGGCAAGCTGCTCTCTCCTGGCTGCTTTACCGACATTGACCCGGTCAAACAGGCGGATCATATCTACGAATTTCTTGTAGGAAGACCTCTTTATTCAGAAATGAGCGATATGTTCCAAGGTCTCGCCTTCAAGCAGATTCCGCTCCACTAAAATGCACTTTGATCACGGGGAAATCCCCCTGACGTATCAGCGGTATATTGGTAGAAAACTTTTCTTTCTCTTGCTGCTCGGCTTCTGTCTTCTTGCAACCCTTGTCCTGGCACTTTCCCTGGGTGTGGCCCAGATTCCACTCAGCTCAGTGGTTCGCAGTCTGCTCTGTTTGGAGACCACCCCCAGGGTAGAGACCATCATCTGGAACATTCGCCTGCCCCAGGCCCTGACAAGCATGGTGGCAGGTGCGGGGCTGGCTGCAGCCGGTACAACCATGCAATCTATTTTACGCAATCCGCTGGGTTCCCCTTTCACCTTGGGAATTTCCCATGCCGCTGCCTTTGGTGCTGCCCTGGCGGTGATGATCCTTGGTGGCGGCGTCATGAGTTCCGCAGCCACCTGCGCCATTGAAATCACCAATCCCTGGTTGACCACCTGTGCGGCCTTTGTGCTCAGCGTTGCCGCCTCACTGATCATTGTGGCTGTCGCCCGATTTCGCGGGGCCTCTCCCGAGGTTATGGTGCTGACTGGCGTGGCCCTGGGCGCTTTTTTCACTGCCGGCACCATGTTGCTCCAATTTTTTGCCGATGATGTCCAACTTGCGGCCATGGTCTTCTGGACCTTTGGCGATACCGCCCGGGCCAGCTGGGCGGAGCTGGGCTATCTGAGTCTGGTCACCCTGTTGACTTCGGCACTCTTCTTTGCCAGCAGCTGGCAGTACAACGCCATTGACGCAGGCGATGAGACCGCCCGGGGACTCGGCATTCGGGTAGAGCGTGTGCGTATGCTCGGCATGGTGCTGGCCTCTGTGCTCACCGCAGTGATTATTTCTTTTTTGGGCATCATCGGCTTTGTCGGCCTGGCAGTGCCTCATATGATCCGCCGAGTCCTTGGCTCAGATCACCGTTTCCTCCTTCCGGGAGCAATCCTGGGGGGAGCACTCTTACTGTTGGCTGCCGATACCTTGGCCCGCTTGATTCTGGCCCCACATGTACTTCCGGTTTCTGTGGTCACTGCATTTATGGGCGCACCGGTATTTCTCGCACTGATTATTCAGGGAGGCAAAAGACGATGATTACCCGCGGTGTACAGCTGAACTTCGCCTATAACGGCAGAAACATTCTCAAAGATGTCAATTTTGAAGTTCAACCGGGAGAGCTCATGGCTATCCTCGGGCCCAATGGCGTGGGAAAGACCACACTCCTCAAATGCATCAACGCGATGCACCGCCCCCAGCAGGGCGTGGTTGAGGTGGAAAACCGTGATGTATTGCAACTCTCGCCCAGCGAGATCGCCACCCGTATTGGCTACGTGGCCCAGCAGAGCCAGACAGCACAATTAACGCTCTTTGATGCTGTCCTCATGGGCCGCATCCCCCATATCCGCTGGAAGCCAGCCGAGCACGACTTGAAAATCGTCAACGCTGCCATCAACCATCTCCATTTGGAAGACATGGCCCTGCGTCGCATCGATCAACTCAGCGGAGGCGAATTGCAAAAGGTCTGTATCGCCCGTGCGCTTGTCCAAGAACCACGGCTTCTGCTTCTAGATGAACCAACCAGCGCCCTTGATTTCAAAAACCAGGTAGAAATCATGAGTTTATTACGACGGGTAGTGGACGAACACCAGGTGGGAGCCATCATGACCATGCATGATTTAAACAAAGCGCTTCGCTATGCGGATACCGTGCTGTTGCTGAAAGAGGGCAAAGTATTGAGCCAGGGACGCAGCTGCGATATAACCGCAGAAATGATCGCAGCGGCTTACGGACTCGCAGTAGAAATCCACCGAATTAACGGGTTTCCCCTGGTTGTTCCGGTTGAAAAGATGGCAGCTTAAACGCACACGAATATAATTTTTTGGAGAACAATGATGGGATGTACGCTTGACCAGGAAACAATCAATAAAACTATAGCCTTTCACGGGCACAGCTGTCCGGGGCTCGCCATCGGTATTCGCGCAGCAGAAATTGCTTTGGAGAGATTTGCCGACGTACAACCGGGCAACCTGGTTTGCGTCACCGAAACCGATATGTGTGGCGTGGATGCCATTCAGTTCCTGACCAGTTGCACATTGGGTAAGGGCAACCTGATTCATCTGGATTACGGAAAAATGGCCTTCCGCTTTCATGACCGGGCAGGTGGTCGGGGCATTCGCCTTCTGCTCAACCCCAACGCCTGGGGACACAAGGAAGAATTCACCCGGCTGATGGCAGAGAATACCACAGGAGAACTCGACACGGCGGGGCAACAGCGGTTGCAGGAACTGCGTACAATGATTCAGCAGCAAATCTTCAGCCTGGAAGCAGAAGAATTGTTTACCATCGAAGAATGGCAGGGGCAGATTCCACGACCAGCCCGCGTGCTTGAGAGTCTGGTCTGCGAGCATTGCGGAGAATCGACCATGGAATCACGTACCCGACGTTATGGCGGCAAGACAATGTGTATTCCATGTTTTGAACAAGTTGAGCAGAAGGTCTGATACAATTAAACCATTGAAATAAAAAAAGCAGGGCTTTAAAGCCCTGCTTTTTTTATTTCAAAATATTATTCAATTAACGTTTCTTTCGTCCGACGGCTGAAAGTCCGGCAATACCTGCGCCAAAGAGCAGCATGGTCGCAGGTTCTGGAACAGGAGATGAAGCATCAGCAGTAACCTCGATATCAAAACCGGTCGCTCCCCCATGATCCTCACGAAGTAACTGCAGGTAATGAGTCCCCGCGCTCAGGGTGCCAAGATCAAGACTATATTCCCATTGAGTTGATCCGCCGCTACTGCGCCATCCGTAGAGATACTGACCATCCAGCCAAACAAAAAGTCCATTATCGACACCAAACTTGGCGATGACATTGCTGAGTCCGGTAACACCTGCATTAATCTCATAAATAACAGCTGTCTCCTCATAAACTGACCAGGTGCTTGGAATGAGTACGGCAGTAGCAGACCAGTTACTGTTCAAAGATCCGGGGGAAGTCAGCCAATCTCCGAGGTCAGTGGCTGCACTTGACCAGTCAGGAGCAGTGGAGTAGGCCACAGTAGTATCATCAGTAATTCCGAGGCTATCAATATTTCCTAAATTATCGTTATAATAACCATAGGTATTGTTATCAATTATCGTATCCGCCTGGGCAGAAGCAAAAACTCCTGCTGTCAAAACCAGTCCCAATGTCACTGTGGCAATAAATCTCTTGTTCATATATCCCTCCTTGTATTCTTTATACATTCCTAACGCACACTAACAAATATTTGCAGAAATCAAGCCTAAATTCGAAGAAAATAAAAACTAAAACAAAACCAAACTTTTACATACAAAGAAATACTGTCTCCTCTCTCGAGGGTTGGGGAAAATCCGGATACACAGAAAAACAAAATCATTTTTCCGGAATCAACAACTATAAATGTATCTCGTATCCAGCCAGAGTATCCGCATTTTTCAGCATCTCTTGCAGATGCTGCACATGCCCTCGCTCCTGCTCAATGATCGCGTTAAGCTGAGCCAGCGCATCCGCCTCATCGAGAAAGCCAAGCAGAAATTCGTAAAAATCGATGGTATCCTGCTCAAACTCGATGGACTGGGTCAGTAACTCATCCAGGTTCTTTACCTGCGCCAGCTGCTCATCATCAAGCGAGAATGTCTGACTGCGCACAATATCCTGCAAGAGAGAGCGGCCCATTGCCTCCAGCTCTGCCTGTTCTTTAGAGAGTTTGCGATCATCGATGATAGCGGCAAACAGGGCACCGTGACGCTTTTCTTCCTCTGCCATCCAGAGAAACATGCGCTGCAACTCCGCATCATCCACCTGTTCGGCGACCCGACGGTAGGTTTCTTCCCCGTTTTTTTCAATCTGAACTGCAATATTGCGTACATCGGCGAGGGTAAACATATAAAACTCCTTCAGAGGGGGTGGATGGGAAGGTTCAAGCTGCCCTAAAACTTCTCGATTCACCCTACAATTTCCCATCAAACTGTGCAAGTCTGACACGACCGCATGGTAAAGCATCAACTCCCCAAACCATCATTTTCAGGTAAAAATTTATTCTCAGAAAAAAATCACTTGCGCTTATTTGGATGGAGCGGAAACAGAGAACACGCTGTATAGTTCCATCATCAGACCGGCATTCACTGGCACAAGAGCGCTTCATAAAGAGTATCGACTTTATCTCCGTCCTCCCCGCAGACACCCTTCCTTTGCTCCTTTTCGAAGACCGTGAACAACGATCCCGCCACCAGTGAATGCCCGGCACTCATCTTTCTGAATTCCTTCGGTCACCAACATGTTTCTGAAATCCTTTGAATACTATCGTGGCATTGCCATTGTACTTATCATTACCGGTCACTGTTACTGGATAAGCGACTGGAGCTTTACAAGCTATCCTGAGCGAGTCCTTGCCAACATCATTACCGGGGGCACTTCGCTCTTTGTTTTTATCTCCGGTTTTCTCTTTCATCAGGTCTTTTACCCGCGGTTTCGCTATACCCGTTTCATGCAAAAAAAGCTGATGAAGGTGTTTGTGCCCTATGTGTTGTGGTCAGCTTTGGCCCTACTCCTCACCTTTGCCGATCATATTCCCTTTCCAGGTGGCTTTGTCGGCCCGACAACCTCTTTCTGGGATCAGTACCTGCAACCGATTTTCTTGAGCATGATCACCGGCGGTCATTTCCTGGCCTACTGGTATATTCCTTTTATTATGATCATATTTCTGCTCTCTCCCCTGTTTATCGGTTTTATTGAGTTGAGACGGCAGACACAGATCCTGATCACCCTCCTCTTGCTTTGTCTGGCAGCCTTGATTCAGCGACCGGTAAACAATATCCTGGTCATTCAGTCGGTACTCTTTTTTACTCCGGTCTACCTTTTTGGGATGCTTTGTTCGATGAACCGGGACTGGATCTACGAGACGTTGGGGCCTAAAATCTGGTGGCTGGGAGCAGGCGTGCTTATGCTGTCTCTCATTCAAAGCAGTTACTACATGGGGGCGGGTAATTATCACAAACCGCTTTTTATGTTCCACGGGATAGATATCAACCTGCTGCAGAAATTTCTTTTATGCCTGTTGGCCATGCTGGTCCTGCACCGTTTTGAAAACAGAGAAAGTCGCATCCTCTCCAACCTGGCAGGTTCCAGTTTTGCTCTCTTTTTCATTCATGGCTGGGTCATCAAGGTGGTCACCCTGTATAAAATCAGCCATCCCTATACAGGTGGGCTGTGGTTATTGCCGTTTATGACCTGCCTGGTCATCTTGTGTTCCTACGGCGTTGCCCTGGGGATCAAAACGCTCTTTCCAAAGCATAGCTCGCAATTGATTGGCTGGTAACTCGATAATAAAAATGCCCCGGAAGAACCGGGGCTTTTTTATTGTATCAACGCTCTCAGGAATCAATGGTGTTTCTTGGGCCCCATGCTCATTTTCAGGTGCTCAATCCACATGGCATCAATGGCTTTCAGCTCGCCCAGACCTTTCATCACAGGCACTGATTGAATGCCCACTGCAGCCAGCTGGCTCTTCCATGAATCGGGCTCGTCACCTGCCATATCGTTCATTGCATGATCACCGGCAACGGTCATCAAGGGAATCAGATAGACCTTCTTGATTTTTTTGGCAACCAGGGCATCCCGCACCTCTTCAAAGGTCGGATGTCCTTCAACAGTGCCCACGTACATATTGGGATCCATCTTCTGGGCCTTGTACATCATGGCGCTGTAGATTGCGTCGCTGGTGTGGTGCGTGCCATGCCCCATGAGCACAACCGCCTCATCAGCTGTACGCTCTTTGGGCACCAACTGCTCTGAGATAATATCCAAGGTCTGTTGCATGGCCGCATCGTTAATCAAAAGCGGCATAGAAACACGCAGGGCCTTGAATCCGTCTGCCATCTGAGCAAAGAGATTGGCATTGGTTATGATTTCATGAAACTCAGCACCGGGGATCATGTGCAGTGACTGCACCGCCACATGGGTATAACCATCATCCATAAGACGAGCCAAAGCCATCTCGGGAGAGTCGATCATTTTCCCCTCTTTGGCCAGCTTATGGCGAATGATCTTCGATGTATAGGCCCAACGAATCTCAGTTTTCGGGAAGGCTGCCTTCACCTCTTTATCAATGGTGTCAAAAGACTTTTGGGCCCGCTCCACACTGGTGCCGAAGGTAACCAGCAGGATAGCCTTTTTGGCTTCTTTATTTTTGCCATGATGGCCTGCCTGGGCAGGAACGCTCTGGAGACAGAACCCGATCAGTGCTGCCATGGCCAGTAGCAGTGTTTTTCTGACAACTGCAGTAATTTTCATTTCATTCTCCTTGTTGTATCGATTAGGTTGGTTATGTGTAAACAGCATTAAAACGAATAGTTCAGACTGGCATAAAAACTACGCCCAGGAGATGGATATCCCTGAACTAAAGCATAATCTTCATCAAAAATGTTGGCGATTTCACCTTTCAAAGAAAGTTCTCCATACTGATCGAAGGTGTACAATTTTTTGATAAAAGAAAGATCAACCACTGTATTCTTCCCAAGGGTCCTTGCCCCGGTCCCCTCGTAATCATCTATATTTTGCTCTCCATAGTACACACAATTCAAACGAGAGGAAAATCCCCAGGCCTCATGAGCAAAGCGAAATCCCCATGAGACATTATAGTCAGGGACATATTTGAGATCCATTCCGGTGCTATCATCTTCATACTTCGTCATTGCTGTAAAGTTCACATAGGGGACCAGTTCAAAATTCCAGTCGAAGATTTCTCCTACATCAACTTGCAGACTGCCTTCAAATCCTTCAAATGTTGCTCCTTCAATATTCTCGTACTTGGTCACATTGGTCAGAGCATTATATACTGTAGAAATTTTATTTTCGAAATTCGTATGAAACCAAGTCAACCCTGCAGTAAATGAACCTTGCGAATAGTCAACACCTAATTCATAGGTCTCACTGCTCTCAGGCTCAAGATCTTCATTGCCTGCATAGATTCCGTACCCCCATGCACTGTAGTCGTCATACATAAAAAGCTCATCCGGGGTCGGCATTTTAAATGCTTCTGCATAGTTGGCGCGCACAGAAAGTCCAGGAATAATCTTATAGACGGCACCAATGCTTACAGAAATATTCTCGTCACTGACTGATTCCCCTTGATCCCCCTCAACAGTAAAGTCGTCATAGCGGCTACCGGCAGAGAAAATGAGCTTATCATCAAAAAGAAAGGTTTTTGCTAAAAGAAATCCTGCCTTATTTTCGTATGTACTAGGACGATTATTAAAACTATAGCTATTGGTGATCTCGTGATCATTCCACTCAACCCCACCAGTTAACTGAAGAAAATCCCATTTTGCCGTCATCTGGGCCTGAGCACCTTGCTTGTCGACCTCTTTAAAATAACTCGGCGCCCCCCCATATACTGTTGGATCATAGTTTTGGTAGTCATCATTCACTCGGTAATAACGGGCTTTCCACTGAAGAAACCCCTCTGAATCCTGGCCGTCATACGTAAAGTCATAGTTATCCTGTTTATTTTCAACGTAATCGTCCAAGTCGTTTGCACTTAAGTAATTCGGGCTGCCAACTCCGTTATGATCATTATGCGAATAGACCAAACCCAGCCGATGATTTTCCACCGGGGTAAAACCGAGATTAAAATTGATATTGTCTTTCGAATCATAGCCGCTATTGTAATACCGCGCTCCAGAGCCTGTATCGTAGTCGTCTTGATTTGACCGGGATGCGGAGAGGCTGGCATCAAACATTTCGCTAGCACCCGAAACCTGGATGCGTTGTTTATCATATTCCCAGCTCCCCAAAGTGGTCTCTAAAGAGCCGTGAACACCTTTTTTCCCTTTTTTGGTAATGACGTTAATCACGCCCCCCATGGCCCGCGTCCCGTACTGAACGGAGCCCGGTCCTCGAATAACCTCAATCCGCTCGACACTATCTGTAGACATTTGCTCCAGGTTCACGCTTCCCGCAGGCCGCCCGTCTACCAAAATAAGAATATAGCTATTGAGTTCACGCCCCATGCTGTCTGAATTGAAACCGCGCATCCCCACCGATGTTTGTGAATTCGGATACTCACGCACCACGAAACCTTCTTTCCGCAAGATATCTCCGACATCATTCACACCAAGATTATCAATATCCTCTTCAGTGAATACTGTAATATTGGTGGTGACGTTTTCTTTTTTCTCTAGCACTCTTCCTGCAGTCACCACCATCGTTTCCTGGGCAACAACCTGAGCATCTGCAGCATGCACTCCAGGTACAACAAATGGTATAAGGCCTAAGGCACAGAACAGGCCACCAGATACGGACACTTTGCTTGGGTTCAATGGACTCTCTCCTTGTTTATTTCAAATCAACAACAACTCCCCTTATACCAGGGGGGACGATTGGTTTCCCACAACCACAATCCCCCCGCACCGGTTGGGAGAAGTCGATATACTTAGGGAATCATTTGCTGATCAATCTGCGCAAGCGCCAGCGTCGCGGCCTTCTTCGCCCGATCATAGTGCACTGCTTGCGCTAGCGCCTTGCGACTTGCCTGATAATCATGGTTCTGCATGGCCGAGTACCCAGCCATAAGCCATGACTGGCCCTGATGCCGCCCTTTGATACTTGCCGCTGCCTGATAACTGGTGCTTGCCTCAGCAAAGCGTTTCAGCCGGTAGCATATTTCTCCTTCCAGCATCAGCAAATTGGGTTTGCTCTTCAGCTTGTCTGAATTGCGCAGGACCGCAAGCGCCTTTTCGGATTGATCCAACTGACGGTAGCTCAAGGCGAGTCGTTGCACAATTTGGGCATCGCTCTTGGCTCGAAGTAACTGGCTGTAGAGGGGCGCTGCCTTGGCGGGGATACCGTTTTGCAGATAGAGATCGGCCAAAAGTTGTTTTTCCCGGGTATTTAATGGCTCCAGCATGGAGTAGCCAACCAGGGCGGCCAGTCCGTCTTCGTATCTGTTGGCCGCAAGCTGGGTATGGGTCAGCGCCTTCCACCATTTGGCCTGCTGGGGATGTTCTTCGATGAGTTGGCGGGCAAGCTCGGCTCCCTCTTTGTGCATGTTGAAGCGCATGTACAACGAGAGCAGCACCTCCTGCCAGCGTGTCTTTTGCTCTCCCGAGCTGCGACTAATCTGCTCCCGAATCAACGGCAGGGCTTTTTTGCGTTGACCACCGTCGACCAGGACATGGATATACTGCTCACGCCACTGGGCTTTGAGGGAGCGTTTATGAGCGGAAAAAAGTCGCTCATAGGCAGCGATGGCCCGTTGATAGCTGCCTCCCTGCTGGTAGGAGGCTGCACTGAAATAGAGGGTTTGCGCTTTCTTGGATTTTTCCAGCCCATAGGCCCGTGCAAAACTCTGGCCGGCCTCTGTATAGGCCTTGCTCTCATACTGGGCACGGGCCAGGTTCAACCAACCACTGGCATGTTTGGGGTCAAGCTGTACCGCAAGGGAATAGGCTTTGATCGCCCCTTTGATCTGGCCGCTGAGCATTCGGCAGTTACCCAGGGCAAAGGCCAGTTCTGCATGGCGTGTTTCCTTCTTGGCCAAGGCTGGCTCAAGCATTCCTATGGCCTTGCTGTATGCTTTTGCCTTCATCAAAGGCGCCACCTTGGCCAAGACCAGACGAGACTGAACAGGTAGGTCACTTGCCGATACAGGACCAGTGGCGAGGAGCAGCAGCACGAGCACACTTGAGACCAAAAAGACGAGTCGAGATTGCATGGTTCTACTCCAGTTTGAAAGTTATGGTCTGCTCAACCAGGGCTTTCACCGCAACACCACCAACAGTGCCGGGTTTAAAGCGCCAGCTTCGTACACAGCGCAACACAGATTGTTCAAAGACACCGACAGGCTTGGCATCCACCACGCTGATATTGCTCACAGTTCCATGTTCATCCACCAGAAAACGCACCTTGACCCAGCCTTGAATATTGCGGCGCCGGGCTGAATGTGGATACTGCGGTGGTACCTGCACCAAAGTGATCATGGCCCCATCCAACTGGCCCACGGAAAAGGTGTCGGTGAACTCACCCTTTGGCAATGCGGTCTCCATTGGCGGTAAGTCCAGAGTGGTACTGGTACTAGGCAGCCTGGTATTCAATTCAAAGGGCATCTGCAGTTTGGGCTGCTGCAGGGGCGTGGTCGTTGGCTTGGGCTGCTGTTTGGGTTGAGGCTGGGGCGGCTTCACCGGCTCAGGCTGTTTGCGCGCTTCCTGGGGACGTAGCCGGGTCAGATTGACCTGGGCAACCAGGGTATCAAAGGCGGGCTTTTCCGGTGTGGTGGCAATGAGCACAGGCATCAGAAGATAGAGGGCCAGATTCAAAAGCCCCGCAACAACCAGCGCCTTGAGCCAATCCCCCCGCCCGCTACCGGGCCGAGATAGTCTCTGTTTACACACCCTTGTCATCAGGATCCCTGGGGCAAACTCGCAGCTAGCGAGACATTGACCGCACCGGCCATACGGCAGCCATCCATCACAGCAATGGCGGTTCCGGTGGCGCTGGTCTTGTCGGCAATGACAATTACTGCAGCCTCGGGATTTTCAGCAAGAGCACGTTCTACATTAGCCCGGACCGCCCGCATATCGATCTCACGCTGTTCCATGAAGATGCGGTTATCGGCTGAGATGGCGATCAGTACCGAACGCTTTTTCTCCAGGGTCGCCGTGGAAGCGGTGGGCCTGCTGACTTCGATACCGGTCTCCTTGACAAAGGAGGTATTGACCAGAAAAAAGATAAGGAGAATGAAGACCATATCGATCAGAGGCGCGATATCAAGCCCCGGGGTGGTCCGGGTGCGTCTGCTGCGTCCAATATTCAGCATGAAGCCTCCTGAAGATGGCGGCGCAGGTAAAAACCCGTAGCGGTTAACTGCCGCTGCAGCGCCTGGGCGCGGCGCTCAAGAAAATTTTTCATATACAAGCCAGGGATGGCGACGATCAGACCGGTCTGGGTGGTGATCAGGGCCTCGGAAATTCCCCCGGCCATGCCTTTGGCATCGCCGGTACCAAAGAGGGACATAACATCAAAGGTGGACATCATACCAGTGACCGTGCCCAGCAGCCCCAGCAGGGGTGCAATCGCTGCCAACACACCAATGAGAGGCAGATATAGGGTCAGGCTGCGGTTCAGAGAAAGGACCAGCTCATCAATGATGTTGCGATCCAGCTCAAGATCACCGGAAGCTCGATCCAGAAAGCGCAAAATCAAGAGGCCAACCGCCCCACCCTGCCGAGCTTTCTCCACCTGTCTTTCCTGGACACACTCTAAGGCAACAGGCCCAGAGAAGGTGTGAATGGAAAGCCTACGCAGGACCATGGCCCGCTCTGCAATCAACAACCACATACCAAGGCTTACCAGCAAAAGCGGCACCATAACCGGACCACCGGTACGAAAATAGCTTATGAGGCTGAACCAGCCTTCAGCAATCAACATACCTGCTCTCGCCGCCTGTGAATAATATTGACCAGAGAGACTGCCTGCTCTTCGAGATCCCCCACCAACCGATCCACACCACGGGTCAGCATGGTATGGAGAAGCATCAGGGGAATGGCCACGGAGAGCCCCAGCATGGTGGTGACCAACGCCTCAGAGATACCGCCGGACATGAGTCGGGGATCACTGGCGCCATAGAGAGTGATGACATGAAAGACATTGATCATACCGGTCACGGTCCCCAGCAGCCCGAGCAGGGGGGCGATGGCGGTGAGCATGCCCAGGGTGGAAAGCCAATGTTCAAGTTTGGGGATCTCTTTGAGGATTGCCTCTTGAAGCGCATTTTCCAGATCGTCTCGTTGCAAATCACGCGCCTTGACCCCGGCCAGAAGCACTCGCCCCAGGGGTTTGCGCCCCGCTTCTGTACAATGCTGCTCACAGCTTTGCCAGTCACCGCTGCGGCTCTCTTCACGAATCTGTTCGATCAGATCCAGTTTTGTGTGCCGGTTACGCAACAGATTCACTGTCCGCTCCACAACAATGAGCAGACCAATGACGAGAATCGCGAGGATAGGCCAGACAATGGGGCCGCCTTTGCTGACCTGATCTTTAAAGCTGAGCTGATGACTGAGCTGGCGAAGTGCTGCCCCTCGACCGATATCCACGGGGACGGAATTACTTGCCCCGTTCATGTATTCGGCGAGTTGTTTCTGCACACTGCTTGAGGGAAGACGGGAAAGAGCATAAAGTTTACGCCCATCTTGAGAATGATTAAGAAATCCGGTTTCTTCTCCCAGACGATAGGCGGCGGTAAAGGGACCGATACACAAGATATCCGCTTCGACCTCACGCCCGGAGCGATCGACCATGGTCCCCTTTTCCAGGCGTACCTCAGCGGAACCTTTGATCTGGGCAAGGAGGGCCTCCGTCATAGCCTGAACATCATCCATTCCGGGAAAACGCTCGTCCTCGGCCACAGACGCAAGAAAGGAGGTGGGGGCTTCCCCAATAGCCGATTGTGGGTTTTGACTGATCAGCGTATCAAGGTCTTTAGCGTTGATTCGAATCTGGCCGACCAGTTCTTTGACCATGCCATCGGTCTGAGCCAGTTCTTCATTGACCTGACCTTCCTCTTGGGCAAGCTCGGTGCTGGTCTCTTCCAGGTTGGTGACGGCTCCAGCCAAGATTTTCTTTTGGGCTTCAAGCTTGGCAACGGCAGCCTCCAGGGCCTTACGATCCGCAAAGACCCGCGCCCTTGTGGCAGCAGCCTCTTGTTGCGCTGCCTGTTGTTCAGCCTGGGCCTTGCGTGCCAGCTCATCTCTCACCTGTTGCGCCTTTTGCGGGAGTTCCCGCATATCTGTGGCCTGCAGCGGCAGGGGAAGAAAAAGAGTGAGCAGAAGAAATTGAATCAATCGATGCTGGAATCTCATGGCTGCACCATCCTTCCGATGGGCAGACTGACAAGCTCAACCGGCTGACGTTTGGCGGCCATGGCGACCGCTGCCTTTAAGGGGCGCAGCTCCTTGGGATCAAGGGGTTGCCAGGCCTGGGCCGCCTCATTGTAGAATCCACAGCTTGACTGATCCAAGGTGAGATAAAAAAGATTCAGACGTCCCAAACGAAAGATATCGACAAGAATGGATTGCCCATCCAGATCGATATGATCCTGATAGACTTCGGTGGAGATACCATATTCGGCTTCAACCAGAAGCCCTTCCATCAAGCGACGGTACTTTTCACCAACAGTGACTGATGGATCATTGATCATTCCCTGCAATTTTTCCAGTCGTTCAGTTCGTTCCTGCTGCAAAAAGGGCGGACCAGATCCAGCGACAAGGGACAGCTGTTGTAAAAGCTGGTCGAGGAAGGGAGAGATTTCTCCAGTGATACGGGCGATCTCCTCCAGCTGATGTTTTTTAGCTGCCAGCCGTTCCTGCGTCGCATCCACAGAACTCTGGAGTTCATCCTGACGTTCTTGCAGCTGCTGGATTTCTTCCTGGAGCAGTTCATACTGAGCAGTCAGACGCTCACGGTCCGTCTGCCATGTATCGAGGGTCTTTTGGGCGGCTTGCCGGGTATCGACAGCCTGACGAAGTGGCTTTTCCACTCGTTGCTGGGTCTGGGTTTGTGCCTGAGCAATGGCTGCAAAAAGCCCCAGACACAAAAGGGAGGAAAGAAAAAAACGGGTAAAAACCACGGCTTTCTCGCTGAGATAGGGTTAAACACAAAGATGCGAGGAATGCCGGTTTTCCGAGAGAGAAGAGCTTAGAAACTAAAAAACCCGAATCGATGAATCACCGATCCGGGATAGCCCTATTTATCCGCAGAGATATTTTACCGGGAACGCTGCCGTCCTCGCAGCCGTTACCATTACCATTCAGGTAGGTCTTCTGACTTCCGGATCATCCTACTTGCTGCGTCTTCCCAATCGAATAGATCAGTGACATCTGAGCAGCGTTCGTCCCCGGTCACAGCGGCGGGCCCGTCCTCGATTTGCACGAGGTTCCCTTTTACGTTTCGCAAAACACCTGAACTCTGTTCGATAGAACCGATTCACCATTTTTTGTCAAGGTGTAATTTTTTCATGTTCTATTTCAGCATTGCACCAGATCAATGCATTCAAAGGATCTTCCTCTTTCAACAAACCTCAGCACCACCATTATTACTGGAGAAACAGAAAGGAGACCACACAACCACAGCGTGACATCAAAAAGTGCAATTCTACAATCATTCCTGACAATTTTTCCTTGACTTTCAGCTAAAAACGTCTAAACAAGCACTGATTTCAGGCGCTCGTTGAGCTTAATTGGGAACTCCGTGCAATTCGGAGACAGGCCCACTGCTGTAATCGGGGACGAAAACTGCATTTGAGTCACTGATCTTTTTTGATCGGGAAGACGCAGCCAGTAGATAGATCCGTAAGTCAGAAGACCTGCCTGAAGTAGAGAGTGATTGCTTCGTGGACGGAGGCACGCTCAGTACATATCCACGGGTAAACAAGGGACATCCCGGATCGTTTTGTCATAAATCGATCCGGGATTTTTTTTGTCCTGCATTGGTAACATCCGGTTGTTTTTTTGTTGGGGTTCGTGCCTCACCGCCAACCTACCGTGAGGGAGTAGTGGCACGATGATTTGGCTGAGGGAGTTCCCTAGTGTCTGCTTCATCCATGTCGCGGGCATGGCCTCGCTCCTACAGTTCGAGGCGAAGTGCAAGGTGTGTACAGAAGAACAAAGAGCTCCAGCATCGATATAGCAAAACCCTCTTCACCTCATTCTGGGACGAGAGGTGCCATCGGCGCTGAGCCGTTTGGGGAGGTTTAAAACCGGATCAAGAGGCTAACTGTTTGAGCGCAGCGAGTTTTAGCCTCGCCGGATTTAAACCTCACCGAACGGAGTTGTCTCAGCGGCGTGGCTGCCCTTTCTTTTCGTCCTTTTCTTTGGGCAAGCAAAGAAAAGGATGCCACTCCGGCGAGGAGACCAAAATAAGCAGACAGTTCGATGCTCCCGAGGAGGAACAAGAGGACCAAATGTATCACCTTAAACTGCATTGCAATATTTCAGGAGGATCAATGAAAAAATTTCCCGTAACTGCACTCATATCACTGTTCTTCGGCTTATCCCTACTCTCCTCCATTGCAACGGCCTCAAACTCTCAAGATGACATAAACAGTGCAGCGACGACCTGGCTGGCACTCATAGATAGAGGTGACTATGCCGCAAGTTGGCAGACGGCCTCCACCTTCTTTCAAGAAGCGGTGAGCCAGGATGATTGGAGCAAAATCGTGAGCGCGGTTCGTTCCCCCCTGGGGGCGGTTACCTCGCGCCAGCTGACAAGCAGCCAGGAGCAAACCACCTTACCAGGCGCCCCTGACGGTCACTACCGAATCCAGTCATATTTTACCTCCTATACCAACAAGCAATCTGCCATCGAGACACTCACCTTGAAGCAGGAAGCCGACGGCTCGTGGCGAGCTGCCGGCTATTTCATCCGCTAACTTTCCCGGAGATCACCATGCCTTTGGTTACCCGACGTGCTCGCACTCTTCACTGTTGCGCCCTCATACTACTCCTGCTCTTAGGCCTCACTTCTGTAAGTCAAGCGAGCGAGTTCCCGCTGACCATCACCGACAGTACAGGCCGCTCAGTGAGCTTTGAACGCGCTCCGCAACGGATCGTCTGCCTGGTCAGTTCGGTGAGCGATCTATTGCTGCACCTGAATAAAGAAGATCTTCTGGTTGGTATCACCCAAGAGGATTTACTCAGCCATGCCCGTTTACGAGTTGCCAGTGTGGGCAGTTTTTTTAAGCCTGATCCCCAGGCCATCAAAGCGGCCTCCCCAGATCTCATTATTGGTTCTCCTCGTCAGCAAGAACTGCTTGCCCCCTGGCTCAATGCTCCGCATGCATCCGCGCAGGTCCTGCTTTTTCAGGAAACCACCCTCGCTGCGGGCTTTACCCGCATGGCAACCATTGGCCGCTTGGTCGATAAGGAGCAGGCGGCACAAGCCATCATTGATCAGAACCTGGCACAGATAGAACGGGTTAAAAAACGGCTCAATTCCTTGCCACCCGAAAAGCGTAAACGGGTTGCTCGGGTCATTGCCAGCCAGGACAGACTTTCCAGCCCCGGCGACGACTCTTTTCAAAAAGAGATGATCACCGCTGCCGGTGGCATCGCTCCTCATTGGGGGAAAAACGGAAGCTTTGTCCCGGTGGATTCCACTGCCTGGACGACATTTAATCCGGAGTTCATTTACGGCTGCAAGCGCAATATGGCCAAAGTTCGGGCACAGCTCAACAAACCAGACTTCAAGCAGGTGTCAGCGGTCAAGCAGCATACAATTATCAGCTTTCCCTGCTCGGTGGTCTGCCAGGTGACACCCCAAGTCGGCGCTGCCATCCAATTTCTCGCAGCCTCCATCTACCCTGCGCTCATGGCAGACACCACCAAGGCAGTCAGCCCCAATGGGCCCCTGGACGAGCGGCCTCTCCCCCTGGATCTGGACTACGTACAATCCGCCAAGGTGGTGACGCACCGGGTGAACGATGCGGATTTTAAATCTCTGGTGATCAGCTTCAAACGGTCCCAGGCAATCCTTTCCACTATTGACGGCAATCGGGATGCTGTCCAGGCGGTGGGCAACACCTACGTGCCCATGCACGCCAGCCTCGGCCACATGGCCTTTGGCGTGGATCAGGTCACAGACGACATAGCCACTAACTTGGGGTACACGCCACAGAGCTATTCCGGCCTCATGACCGGGGCCAATATGGATAATCTCTCCCTCCAGGTACAGCGAGATGGTGACATCGAGGTGGTTGCGCTGGTGACCGCCGGGGTCCGTGGCAACGCCCAGCGGATGTCACGTGATATTGGCTATAGCCGCAAACACGGCACAATCAATATCATTATCCTCACCAATCTTAAACTGGCCCCTGAAGGCATGGCTCGGGCTATTATCACCGCCACTGAGGCAAAGACCGCAGCCCTGTTAGATCTGGATATTCGCAGTACACCATACCCTCTGGACTACCGGGCAACCGGCACTGGAACCGACTCGATGATTCTGGTTCAGGGGGAAGGTCCTCTGGTCAAGTATACCGGTGGTCACGGTAAGATCGGCGAGCTGATCGCCAAGGCGGTGCATGCTGGTGTCACCGAGGCGCTGAGCCGACAAAACGGCATTCTTGCCGGACGTTCGCTGCTGCAACGCCTGGATGAAAGGCACATCAGCCTTTCCTGGCTGGTTGAGCATTACCCCTCTTCCCTGCCCCCAAAAGAGCTCAGAAAACAACTGGCCCAGGCAATCACAGATCCCCTGGTGACGGGGTTCATCGAGACCGCGCTTGCGCTCAGTGACGAGGCGGACAAGGGATTGATCAGTGATCTCCAGTTTTTTACTCAGATGGGCAACACAATCAGTACCCATATCGCTGGACGCGTCATCGAAATCCCCTCGATGACGACTTCATCCGTTCCGCCCATCCTAGACAACGCCTTTGCCCTGTTGGTGGCAAGCGTTAGTGAAAAGCCCGCATACAAGGAGAAGTAAGTGAACCGATCAACCCCCTGTTTCCTCGTTCTGTTGCTGTTTTTTTGTACCCTGATCTCCAGCGCCCGAGCGGCGACAACCGCCAAGGTCGCTCTGCTGGAGATCGACATGAACGGCTACCAGTTGCAACGTGCCATTGACGCCTTGGAGTTACCCGCATCCATTGAGACCCGTTTTTTTACCCTGGCGGAGCTCAACACTGATCCCAAGGCAGAGTCCTATGTGCGTGCTTCTTCCGTGGTGCTGGTCAATGTCATGGCAGGCGATCTGGCCACCTATATGGTTGATCATGCACTCATGGCCGGCCGCAGCGTCTATGCCATGAATCACTCCAGTGATCCTGAAGCGTTACAAAAAAATGGGTTTATTTTCGATCCCGACATCATGGCCTACCATCGCCACACCAGTCAGTTGAATCTGATCAACATGATTAGGCTGGTGGCGCATCGCCATATTGATTCCTCTGTCAGTTACGCCCCCTTGCAGGTGCAACCAGAAATCTGTCTGCACCATCCCGACCATCCTGAAAATTTTACCAGTCTGGCCGAATATCAGCACTGGTACGAGCAGCGAAAAGACTTCAAGGCTGATAATCCCAAGGTCGCCATCCTCCTCTATAACAACAGCCTCAAGGTTGGCCTGGTTGAGGCGGTGGACGACATGATTCGCAAATTCGAAGCGGGCGGGCTTTCGGTCTATCCCTGCTTTGGCTCCCTGCCTAAAGTCTTGGCCAGTTACCTCAAACCTGTAGACGGCAAACCACCGGTGGATATGGTGCTGGCCTTTACCCTCAAGTTTGCCTCAGCCATCAACGATGACATTCGCCTGGCACTTGAAGAGCTCAATCTGCCGCTGTTTAACGTGATTAATCCCTATGCGGAAACGGTTGAGGAATGGCGCAAAAATCCAGTGGGGATTACCCCCTTTGCCGCGGCCTGGGCAGTAGCGACTCCCGAATTTTCCGGCGCCATCGAGCCCACGGTCCTTCTGGGCAAGAAAAAGCTGACCGACCCAAGCAACGGGCGCGAACTCTTTGTCGGTCAGACCGTGGATGAATGTATCGAGTTTCTCCTCCCCCGCCTGCACAACTGGGCCAAACTACAGCGCATGGCCAACAAGGATAAAAAGGTGGCGATCCTCTACTACAACCACCACCAGGGGAAACAGAATATTGCCGCAGCCTACCTCAACGTCTTTCGCAGCCTGGAGACCATCACTGCTCGCATGAAGGCCGAAGGGTATCAGATCGATGACGCCGACAAGCTCACCGAGCGTGGCATTCAGGATATGGTCATGGCCAGCGGCCGTAACATCGGTTCCTGGGCTCCAGGCGAGCTGGATGCGCTGCTGGCCTCCGGCGGCGTGGAGCAGGTCTCGCTTGCCGAGTACACCGCCTGGTTTGACCGCCTGCCCGACGATTTCAAAAAACCGGTGATTGCCCAGTGGGGAGAACCCAAGGACTGCGCCATCATGACCAAGGACGGTAACCTGATCTTCCCCATGGTCAAATTGGGGAACGTGGTGCTGCTGCCCGAACCGGCCCGCGGCTGGAGTGATGATCCGCTCAAACTCTACCACGACACCACCCTCTACCCGCACCACCAGTACATTGCCGCCTACCTCTGGCTCAAAGAGAAATTCCAGGCCGATGCCATGATCCATCTCGGCACCCACTCCACCTACGAATGGTTGCCGGGCAAGCAGGCAGGTCTTGCTCCTTCGGATCCGCCGGAGATCATGATTGGCGATATTCCCAACATCTATCCCTACATCGTTGACGACGTGGGCGAGGGCATCCAAGCCAAACGCCGTGGCCGAGCTGTGATCATCGATCACCTCACCCCGCCGATGAAGGAGGCGGATCTCTACAGCGAGTACAAGCAGATCCATGACCTCTATCATCAGTATGAGATTATCAGCGCCAAGGGGGGCGAGACGGCGGCTGAGTACCAGAAACAGATCTTTGATCTGGTGAAGCAGACGGGCCTGGACAAGGATATCGGCCTCGAGATCTTGGATGATGCGGCCATGGAAAAGATTCACCTCTACCTCCATGAGATCGATGACAATTCCCTGCCCTATGGTCTCCACACCTTTGGTAAAGCTTACAGCAATGAGGCCACCGCTTCGACCCTTGAACTGATTCAGAAACAGAACCCGAGTGCGGATCCAGCACAGATCAGAAAAGATCTGGTGGATTCACCGGTGCGGGAAATGAACAATCTGATTCGCGCCCTGGATGGTGAATACGCCCCTGCGGGCGAGGGGAACGATCCCCTGCGCAACCTGGCCGCCATTCCCACCGGCAAAAACTTCTACGGCTTTTCTCCGGCCAAGGTGCCCTCCAAGGCCGCCTGGAACGTGGGTAAACAGGCAGCAGAGGAGATGATTCGCGCCAAGATGGAGAAAGAAGGCAAGTACCCTGAAAAAGTCGGGGTTGTACTCTGGGCCACCGAAACTTCTCGTAATGAGGGCGTGAATGAATCGACGGTACTCGCGCTCATGGGGGTGGAGCCGGTCTGGGATCCGAGTGGCCGAGTTATCGATACCCGGATCATTCCGGGTAAGGAGTTGGGCCGCCCGCGCATTGATGTGTTGATCAATCCATCCGGACTCTACCGGGATATGTTTCCCGAGAAGCTCTTGTTCCTGGATGAGGCCGTGCAAAAGGCCATGGCCCAGACCGATATCGAAAACTTCCTTGCCCGCAACCAGGCCACCATTCAACAGGCCCTGATGGCCAAGGGGATGAGCGCCAAGGAGGCCGAGGAGCAGTCCCGATTCCGCATCTTTACCGAGGAGGTTGGCTCCTACGGGACAGGCATTGCCGAGATGACCGGGGCTTCAGGCATCTGGGATACGGATGAGTCGGTCAGCGACGTCTACATCAACCGGGTGGGCTTTGCAATCGGCCAGGGCAAGTGGGGGGTCAAGGTCAAAGATACTTTCAAGGAGAACCTGCGCGGGGTGGATACCGCGGTGCATTCGCGCTCCACCAACGTCATTGGTGTCATCGATACCGATGACTTCTTTCAGTACCTGGGCGGCATGTCGCTGGCGGTGAAAAACGTGCGTGGCGAGGCACCCGATACCCTGGTGACCATGCACCGCAAAAAGAATGAACTTTTTGTCGAGGATGTGGCCAAAACCGTTGGGCGGGAGATGCGCACCCGTTACCTCAATCCCCAGTGGATAGAGGGGATGAAGGGCGACAATTACGCCGGTGCCCGCCAGATGGCTGATTTTGCCGAGAACCTCTGGGGCTGGCAGGTCACGGTGCGAGATGCGGTCAGCGAGGATAAGTGGCAGCAGGTCTACGAGGTCTATGTGGAAGATAAGTACGACATGGACCTGGCCGAGTTCTTCGACAAAAATTCCCCCTGGGCCTACCAGTCCATGACCGCCCGCATGCTGGAAACCGTGCGCAAGGGCTACTGGCAACCCAATGAGGCGGTCACCAAAAAGCTGGCCGCCGAGTACGCCACCAACGTGGTACGGCGTGGCGTAGCCTGCTGTGATCATACCTGCAACAACCCCATGCTCAACCAGATGGTGGTCAATATCATCTCCATGCCCGGTGTGCTCGATCCCAAAATCGTCGAGCGGTTCAAACTGGCTATCGAGCAGGCGGCGCAAAAGACGTTGGCAGAACAGACCGCTGAACGGGCAGAACTGATTGCTCAACTCAATGCGGTGCCAGTGGGAGAGCAGCAAAAGGAGCAGGAGCCAGAGGACAAGCAGAGCCAGGAAGTAGAAGAGGACCAACAACAACCAAAGGACGACGCGCAGCCGAGCGATGAGGGAACCAAGGCGGAAAAGGTCGAAGGCTACAAGATGGAGGAGATCAAAACCTCTGATGATTCCACCGAGCTGAGTTCGTCCGGGATCCAGTGGGCCGCGAGTCTTTTTGTGGTCTTTATGCTGGCCTTGTTTATTTGGGGATCGCGCCGACGGCGGTGAGCTGGGGATTACGGTGGGCACAAAAAAACGTGCCCACCCTACTATGCTCCGGGGTGTTGGGTGCGATGATTTGACAGGGGGAGTTCCCAGCTGACTGCAACACCGATGGTCGCGGCCAAGGGCGCGCTCCTACAGTCCGAGATTGGGGAAGGCTTAGTGGTCAAGGCAACGTAAATACATACCAACACAATTCATCCACAACACTACCCAAGGAGAAAGCACAATGATCTACAAATCCCTGATCATGGGCGTCCTCTTCAGCATCGGTATCTTTGCCGGAAAAAGCGGCATTGGTATGGCCTACCTCATAGGCCGCAACAATCACTCATCACTCAAGGCAAAGCTCTTCAAGCTGCTGGCCTTCTCCCTTCTCTATGCTCTTTTTTTCGCCATAATCGGTCTGGGACTCCACCTACTTGACCCACTGGCCCATTTTGACTCCATTCAGAGCTTTCTCCGCTCAGGTATGCAGGTGCATATGATCCTGGCGGCTGTCATGGTGGGCTGGGGGCTGCTGCTTGTTCGCAAACCGCATCACCACATGAGCAAAAGCCGGGGCTGGCTGCTGCTCACCCTCCCCTGCCCGGTCTGCGCCACGGTGATCATCTTTTCCATCGCCTTTTGCCTCTCTCTCTTTCCTGAACATTTTCCCCAGGTTGTGGGCGGCCTCTATCTCGCTTTCCTGGGTATCAGTCTTTTGAGCATGGGAATGATGCTGGGGATCAAATCCATTGCAAAACAATCAGCAGAATCACTGCTAGGGAGCGGCATGCTGCTCCTGGGTATCTATTTTCTCATCTCCATGGCTGTTTTGCCGCAGTTCAGCGATATCGACAAGGTCTACCGCCTGACCCAGCACCACGTGGCCAACCACCAGCAAAGCCTCACCAGCCTGCTGCCGGTGGTGGTGCTCGCCCTTTTTACCTTTACGGCCGGTTTTGGCCATACCCTTCAACAAATTCGGAGTTCCCGCTAATGGACATCGGCGCCCTGCTTAAAACCTTTATTTACCTGGTTTCTTCTTCTCTGCTCTACCCTGTGCTCCTGATGCTCAGCATCCTGGTGCTAGTGGTGATTGTCCAGGCGGGCAACTTCTTTGCCGAATGGCTGGAACGAACCCGGCTCAAATCTGGTGCGGCCATTGACCTTCCCGGTGCCCTTCAATCGGCGCAGACAGAGAATATTGTCTCGCACCGGGTCAAACGCTATCTCAAATCCCTGCACGCCACCCAACAAACTGCCGCTGATTGTGAACTGGCTGTGGAAAACCTGCTCCAGTCCACCACCCTGGAGCTGTGGAAATCCATGGACAAGCTGCGCCTGCTGGTCCGCACCGGCCCTTCCCTTGGCCTCATCGGCACCTTGATTCCCATGGGCACAGGCCTGGCGGCTCTGGGCCAGGGGGATATGACCAAGCTCAGCTCGGATTTGGTTATCGCCTTTACCACCACAGTGGTTGGACTGGCGGTGGGCACCGTGGCCTTCTGTTTTTACACCGTGCGCAGACGCTGGCTTGAAGAGGATATCAAGAACATGGAGCTCGCCACAGAGCTGATGATGACCAACCAGGCGGAGCACTAAAATGCGCTATTTTCGCTCACGTCGCAGCAGTAAGGCTGGCAAAGGGTTCAGCGATATGGCCTTTCGCGATGACGATCCCATGACCGGCGTGGCCAATCTCTTTGATATCGGCCTGGTCTTTATTGTTGGCTTGATCCTTACCCTGTTCAGCGTCTACCGCTTGCAGGATCTCTTTGACCAGAACTCGGAGATGACCATCATGAAGCAGCAGGCATCCGGCGAGATGGAGATCATCGTCAAAAAAGGCACCCAGATCACAGCGACCCGTGTGACCAAAGAAACGGCCCAAGGTAAAGGAAACCGACTCGGCGTTGCCTATCAGCTGGAAGATGGGTCGATGGTTTATGTCCCCGACACCTCTAAATAATAACTTGCTTCCCAGATACAAAAGGAGTCAGCCCATGCACCAACGCTCCATCATACGCACCACCTCCCTGATTTACTGCAGCTCATTGCTCTTCTTGCCCCAGCTCGCCTGTGCTGATCACGGTACGGAGCACAGCAGCCATAGCTCCGCACCGACAGTCATGAGCACGGTCGAGGTGACTGCGGACAGACTCAGTGAATTTGCCGAAAACAACCCGGGAATGGTTGAAGTCCTGGGGCGCACTGAGATCGAGAGTCGCAACATGCTCAGTGTCGAAGAAGCCTTAAACGGTATGGGGGGAGTTGAGGTCAAACAGTCCACCGGAGTGGGCTCCCGTATCTCCATCCGAGGTTCAGGAAAATCAGGTGGCGTCCTCGTACTCCTCAACGGACGGCCGCTCAACAGCAATCAGTTCGGCAGTGTTGACCTGGCAGGCATTCCGGTGGAGACCATTGAATCGATCACCGTTTTCAAGCCTCCGGTCCCTGTCTGGCTGGGCTCGGGGGCTACTGATGGTGCAATTTCCATCATGACCAAAGGCATACAGGGGAAAAACACCTCGCAAAAAAGCCATGTGAGCAAACTGCGTGGTGCAGTTGGCTCCTACGGCACCATTGAAGGGAGCGCCAGCCACCAGGTACGCCTGGAGTCCGGCTCTTCGCTGATGGCCTCGGCCACGGGCAAACATCGTGACGGTAAACGTGCGAACAAGGATCTGGACAGCGGTAATTTCACCCTGCACTGGGACGGGGATCTCACCGATACCCAGCAATTTGAGATCAACGGTCGCTACTACACCTCCGAGTCAGGTTCTCCCGGCCCGGTGGACAACCCCACCCCCAATGCCCGTCAAAGTTATGAGAAGGTCTCCTTTGACAGCCGCCTCAGCGGTCTGCTTGGAACGAACGGAGATTACAGCCTCAACCTCTATGGGGACACGATCGAGGTGGAAGACAAGAGCCAGTCGGGCCTGATTTCCACCTTGGATGACGACAAAATCGGAATCAAGGCAGAGTATAACTGGAACGATGATCAGGATCGCTGGGCCATCAGAACCAGTGGGCTCATTGAAAATGATGATCTGGATCACACCATATCCGGCGAACATAACCGGATCACCGCCGGGGTTGGTGTGCAGGCGGATCGAAAATGGGAGGACTGGACCCTGACCGCTGGTGTTCGAGGCGATCGGGTAACGGGATTTGACTGGAACCCGGGTGTTTCAGCGGGCATCAACCATGTGCTTGGTGGCGGCTGGGTAATGAAGGCCAACATCGGACACAGCGTCAACATCCCATCTTTTGGTCAGCTCTATCAGCCAAGTCATGGCTCCATTGACCAGGTCCGTGGAAATCCTGATCTGGATAAGGAAAAAATCCTCTCCATGGATGGCGGGTTGGAATACAGCTACGGCAAAACGGCCAAGCTGCAGATGACCCTATTTCGCAGCGAGACCAACGATCCCATCCTCTATCAGCGTGATGCCATTACCCGTATTTACAGTCCGATCAACGGCGGCAGCGCCTGGCGGCACGGTATCGAGCTGAACGGAAAATACGCCTTCTCTGAAAACATACGCATGGAGGCAAACCTGATCCTGCAGGACTCCGAGGTGGAAGACACGGGCAATGAGATGACCTACACGCCAACAGTCAAAGGCAAGCTGACCCTACTCTCAACGCTTCCCCAGACAAAAACACGGCTGGAAATGAGCCTGCGCTACACCGGCGAGCAGTACAGCGAGATGGAAAATCTGGAAGACCAGCGGCTTGATGACTACATAACCCTGGATTGTAAGGCCATTCAGCCCTTTACTTTGGCTGGAATGCAGGCTGAGTGGTTTCTCAACATGACCAACCTTTTTGACACCGGTTACTCCATTCATTACGGCTACCCGGATGAGGGCGTTCGGTTCATGACGGGGGTAAACCTGAGCTTTTGAATGATTTAGGCAAGGGGTTGGTGCTGAGGCACGAACCCCAACAGCAATATCTCCGGGCTCAAGAAAAAGGTTTTCCTCTTCATCAACTCCCGATGTCGCAGGCAGGGCCAGCTCCTACAATTCGAGCTTATGGAAGGACCTGCGCTAACGAAAATAGTCCCCGCCCCTCAGCCTCCCCTCTTCAACATCTCACACCCACCACATACAAGGAGCTGGCCTTGCCTGCGACATCCGAGGGCTGCATCACAAAAAAATCACCAGGCCTCTTCAGCCTCCCCCTCTTCTTCGCTTACCGGATAAACCAACACCTTGTCAATCCGGTGCAGATCCATATCCACCACCTCAAACACGTAGCCTAAGGCCTTGACCTGATCAGACTCAGCTGGAATTCTGCCCAGCACATGGATAATAAACCCGGCGATGGAATGGTAACTCTGATTCTCTTCTCCGGGTAACTCTTCACGCAGGCCCAGGGTCTGTTTGACCCAATCAATGGCAACCTGCCCATCAATCAACCAGGAACCATCTTCCCGGGAGGTAATGCTATGCGAATCGGAAGGGTCTTCCATGGGCATCTGGCCAACAATGGCGATCAATACGTCCGCCAGAGTCACCAGTCCCTGAATCTCGCCATACTCATCCACGACCAGCGCACACTGGAGCTGAGCATTACGAAAATGATCCAGCAGCTGGGTGATAGTGTTATGCTCGGGCACATAACTGACCGGCCGGAGATGCGATTCAATATTCAAGGGGCTACGGGCAAAGGCCCCTTTAAGCAGATCCGCTGTTCTCAGCAGGCCTACTATATCTCCCCATCCTCCCCGATAAACAATGATGCGGGAATGGGAACAGTCTGCCAAATAGGTGCGAATTTCATCTTTTGTCCATTCCAGGTCAAGGGGCTGCACATCCTGACGATGGGTCATGATCGCCTCAATGGGTAACTCATCGAGCCTGAGCACGTTGGCCACCAGCACCTGCTCACTTTCATGGAAAACACCGGTCTTGGCCCCCTGCTCCATCAAGAGTCTGATCTCCTCGTTACTGACACTCACTTCCCGCTTATCCCGGGCACCAAGCAGATGCAGCAACCCTTTGGAAGAGGAGGCCAGGAGCCAGACCAGAGGCCCCGCCACCCGCGAAAGAAGGTGCATGGGAGGTGCAATCAGCGAAGCAATGCGCTCCGGCAGCAGTAGCCCCAGATGCTTGGGAACCAACTCACCAATCACCACGGTGACATAGGTCAGCCCGACCACCACCAGCACCATGGCCAGACTATGGGCGGAATTCTTCAACAACGGGATCGCATCAAGCCACTGACTCAGGGGAAGGATTAACGCCTTTTCTCCCACGGCCCCGCTTAAAATCCCTACCATGGTAATCCCCACCTGGACCGTGGAGAGAAAAGAGGCTGGAGCATTTTTAAGCTGCAGGGCAGCTTGCGCCCCACGTCGACGATCACCTGCCAACTTACGCAGCCGTGCCTCTCGACTGGAAAGTACCGCAATCTCAGACATGGCAAAAAGCCCGTTGAGGGTGATGAGACAGAGCAAGAGAACAATATCCATAATCAGATCGACCTCTCCCTGAGAGATTCAAAAAAAATTCTCAGGTTCAACCAGTAAAAAAAAGCGGTTTATTTTTACACAGGGGTTGGCCTAGTGACGACCATCAGACGAAATCACCTGATCGGAACCGTATCAATCCGGGACTATTTGACCCGCGATGTGTTCTTTCGACACAGTAATGTACCTGCAGACGAATCCCCCTCTGCCCCAAAACAGATATTTCTGCTTCCTGTGAACGGCACATTTTTTTACAACACCAAGACTCAAACGCGTTAAAGCATCTACACAATACATTGATATATAGAAAAAAATAAACAGAACTTTCACTGCATCACCGGGTGCCGTTCTTTCCTGCTCCCTTGAAAAACAGCTTCCCGAACTCTATTTGCACCATCAAAACGCAAAACTAAAAAACCTTCCCCATATTTTGCATAGACCATACTATCTTTTTCTCAACGCAGGTATGTTCAAGAGTTTCCTCCCCCCTCGCATTTTCCAGGGCACATCTTTCAAACGAATCAGAGGCAGCTTTCCTTTTTAGCAGAGGATTGTTACCGATAGGGAGGCGGCGTTGACAACACGATGGAGTACCATTCATGCTGCATGTCCTTTTTGTATGCGAGCTTAATTCAGCACGAAGTCAGATGGCAGAGGCCTTTCTCAAAGAGCTGGGAGGAGCACAAGATTTTTTGGTCGATAGTTGCGGGCTCGAGGCAGGCACAATCAATCCGCTTGTCATTCAGACCATGAATGAGATCGGCTATGATTTACGAGGAAACACCACCAAAACAGCCTTCGATCTCAAACATCAGGTAGGATACTACGATATAGTGATATCAGTCTTTCCCCAGGTGAGCGACAAGGGGTGCCCCCTTATCCCCCGGCGGGTGGGCTGGTTGCACTGGCCCTTTGATGCCCCCTCTCGAGTGCAGGGCGACCTGCACACCAAACTCGACACGATTCGCACAATCCGCGATCAGATACGATCCCAGGTCGAACAATTCATCTCCGATTATCGCCAAACCCGGCGCATGGGCTACAGGGGATTAGAAATCATCTGAGAAAGATCGCTCCACGTCCCCAAGAGGGCTCAATCATGTGGGTGGGATGTATCCATAGGTAGCGAGCCCTTCTTAGCAAAATAGTCCCGTAACTCAGCGGCTTTGAGCGGTGCCAATTGAGCAAGCGCCTCCAATGCTTTTTTTGCGAGAGCATGCTCGCCAGCAGCATCAGAGGCCATGCTCAGGTTCAACCAGCCTTCCACATCCTCTGGCTGCAGCCGGACCACCTGCGCATAGGCCTGCGCTGCTTCGGCGTAATGCATCAGGTCGGACTGAGCAAAGCCAATATTACTCCAGCCGTCGATATCATCAGGGTCAATACGTACAGTCTGCTGAAAGGCTTCCAAGGCCTCCTGGCGTAACTCAAGGTAAATACAGGCATACCCCAAGGTATGCCAGGCAGTGGCATTGTCGGGACGTTCATCGGCCCAATGCCTGCCCACCGCACGCAGTTCCTTCCAGTCATTATTCTTTTCGGCGAGGCTCGCCCGTTTTAACCAGTAGAGAGTGCGGCTGGGTCCGTCCTCTCCCTGGCCTTGCTGTAATCCCTGCAGCCATTCCACTGGAGCCGTGAAATACAACGGCGTCTCGCCCTCAGTAAATACAGTGGTTATGCCGATGAGTTGCCCCTGATTATTCAACACTCCACGCCCCAGCGAATTTTCCGCAGCCAAGAGGGTCGTTTCAATCAGTGGCCCCTGTGTTCCACGCAACTGGGTGACGATTGCGGGTTCCATCTTCCTGGTTGCATCGGTTGCCCCAACAGCCCAGACTGATTGCTGTTGAGCCAGAGAACCGGCTCTACCGAGCTGGGCGGGAGGTGCAGACAACTCAGGCACTGCCAACAGACATAGTTCTCTGGCCTGGTCAACAACCAGGGGCGTGGATGCAAAACGCTTGCCATAGGCCCACACTTCAATGGTACTCTCTTTGGTGATAAGTGCACTGGACGTAAGTACCTGATAGGGGCGAACAACTACCCCACTTCCCCGTCTCGATTCTGCACCTGGCCCTGTTGCCTTGATTTCAACCAATGAGGGGGAAATCTGGGCAAAGCTTGTCACTGTTTCCGCTTGCTGAGCGGCTTGTATGGTTGTTGGACCAAACAGGCAAACGAGCCCAACCAGCAGCCAGGATGTATACCAGGCCTTCAAAAGACGTCGTTGAGCAGCAGCCATCTTACTTTTTCTTGCTCGATTTCTGTGATTTATCGGAATTCTTCTCTACGGAAAAGCCGAATTTCCCGATCTTTCGCCCCATGGCATAATACCCGCCATGGGCAAAAACCAGGGGCTCTGATTTATGGAGCATGAAGGCACCGTTTTTGGGATTGATGTACTGTTCATCGGCCTTGACATTCACTACCTCAGCCATGAACATGTCGTGGGTCCCCAGTTTTTTCACCTCAAAGACCTTGCACTCAATATTGATGGGGGCCTCTTCAATGATTGGGGCCTTCACCAGACTCGCGGCAGCGGGCGTCAGATTCATTTCCTCAAATTTCTGGTATTTTCTTCCTGATCGTACGCCACACCAGTCCGTGGCAACGGCTAAGGGACCGGTGGTGAGGTTGATGACGAACTCTCTTGTCCGCTCCAATATTGCATGGGAATGACGCTCCGGTCGTACCGATATATAGCACATGGGCGGGTCGGAGCAGATGGTTCCCGTCCAGGCAATGGTAATGATATTATATTCTTCTGGTGTCTCCCCCAGGCTCACCATCACCGCGGGGAGAGGGAAAATCATATTTCCGGGTTTCCAATCAACTTTTGCCATTTTCTTTATCTAAGCGAGGGAGTTGTGAAGAGAAACGCAAACGCGCCTTTGTATCATAGAATCTAAAGGAGCTTATTATAGCCGCAAACCAGAATCCTGCCAGCACGGGGAACTCGATGCAGATTGAATTTCACAATTTTGCTTAGGGGCGTACAATAGAGTACATCCATCTCAAGAAATGGGGCGTATCGTTTCTGAATATTATTGCAACGTGAGGCAACCATGCCAACTCGTGAAGAACAGCATGATTTTGTTGTCCAGATGACGAGGCAGGCGGCATTGCTCAGCACTGAGCATCCCGCTGGCCAGCATATGCGTCAACCAGAAGATGAAAAACCCTTTCAAACGGCATTGCAACTTGCCAGGGAGTTGCACATGCCGGAAGCGACCTTGAGCCTGAGCCAGTTTCTTGCCCTGGCCGCCTTTGACAGAAACCACTACTCACTGGCCGAGCAGCGCTTCACGGACCTGGCCAACGCCGGAAACAGCTTGAAGTATCCCCAGGTCGAGGCCGACGCCTACCATCATCTTGGCCGTATTGCCCAGCAGCAAAACAATTTCGAGAGCGCCCAGAGTTTTTATGAACAGGCCCTGGAACTCTTTGACCAGGAAGAACATCTCCACGATCGAGCTATAATCCTCCACCAACTCGGTGCCATTGCTTACAAACAGGCTCAGTCCGATCAAAGCGAAGCCTATTATAAAGAGGCACTGCAACTCTTTGAAGCGCAGAACAACCTGCAGGGGGTTGCCGGTGCCTGTCACCAACTCGGGCGCATCGCTCAAAACCAAGGTGATAAGGCCCTGGCCAACCGCTGGTACACTCGGGCACTTGCCCTTTTTCAAGAGCAAAACAATGCCCATGCCGCAGCCAGCACCTGCCACCAGCTTGGTCGCATAGCCCAGGAACAGCAGGATTACGAGGCGGCCCAAACCTGGTATGCACAATCATTACAAATATTTGAGCAAGAGGGCAATGAGCATGATGCCGCCCTTGCCTATCATCAACTCGGTCGCATTGCCCAGGAGCAACGCTACTTTGACAGCGCAGAACAGTGGTATCACAAAGCGCTGCAGATTTTCCAGCAGCAGGGCGACCGACGTAGCCTGGCCAATACCAGAAGCCAGATGGGTATCCTGGCCCAGGAACAATGCGACTTTGCAAACGCCCACTATTGCTATACCCAGGCACTTGAGCTCTACGAACAGTTGCAACAGCCTCTTGCCGTGGCAAACACCTGCAATCAACTCGGACGTGTAGCCCAGAACCAAAGGGAGTATCAGCAAGCCGAAACCTGGTATGAACGCTCCCGTATCCTCTTTGAGCAGGAACAGCAACTCTTTGACGCCGCCCGCACCTATGGCCAACTGGGCTATCTCAAACAGTTACAAGCTCGGCACGAAGAGGCTGGCCAATGGTTTAAACGGGCCATTGACAGCTTTGCCGATCAGGAAGACAGCTATCGCATGAGCACGGCCATGGTCTTCTTTCTGAAAAACATGCAACAGGCCGACACAACAACCCAGAACGTGCTGCGAGCGCTTTGGGAAAAATCCGAGTTCGACAGCATCATCACCCTGGATGAGCTTGCTGAGCAAGTCAACGCTGATCAGGGGTAGCGCGTATTTCTTATGAAAATGATCGATAAATCCAGCCAACATCAGAGTCATTTTTGCGCAGTCTTATTGAGTAAACCGGGAAAAATCTTTTTATTTTGGTGCATTATTGCCTTTATCGCTTCTATTTTTCTGGCAAGCCTTGCCTCCCCACAAAACATGGCTGCCGCCAGCCAAAAGGCACAGCAACGCGTTCTGCTCATAAGTTCATACAGCCCCGGTTTTCCAACTTTTTTTGAACAGATCAACGGCGTCAAATCTATCTTTGCAACACACGACATTCTCCTGGATGTCGAGTTCATGGATACAAAACGATTTGCCGACAGAGACAACGAGCGTCTTTTTCATCAGCGCCTGAGCTACAAGCTCTCCAAGACCCTCCCATACGATCTGGTCATGACCGCAGATGATGCGGCGTTGCTCTTCCTGCTTAAAACCAAAAATGATTTTTTTCCCAAGCAACCGGTGGTCTTTTTTGGGGTCAACAACATTGCCACAGCTCAGGCTCAGAATAAACGGAGGGATATAACCGGCGTCATCGAAGCGGTTTCCATGCAAGAAACCATTGCGATGATGCGCAGGCTGCAACCTGAAATCAAGCGTATCCTGGCCCTGGTCGATGCAACGCCAAGCGGTCAGGGTGACCTCGCCACCTTCTTCCAGAGCGCTCCTTCCTTCCCTGCACTTCGTTTTTCAGCGCTCAATCTTGGCGAATCCACCTTTGCGGATTTTGCCGAAAAACTCCAACAGATCGACAACGAGACCGGTGTCCTGCTGCTTTCGGCCTATGTGGATGCGACCGGTCGTCGGTTAGATTTCAGCGACAGCCTGCACCTGATCCTTACCAACCTGCATCGCCCCCTCTATCATCTCTGGTACCACGGCCTGGGTGATGGCATTTTGGGAGGCAAGGTCATCTCCCATTTTGAGCAGGGAAAGGCAGCAGCCACAATGGCACTCAGGATTCTCAACGGTACGCCCCCAGAGTCAATACCGGTGAGTGTACAAAGCCCCAATATTGAGGTCATTGATTACAATATTTTAAAGAAATATAATCTTCCTCTAAAAAATCTGCCCCAGAATGTAGATTTTCTCAACAAGCCGATCTCCTTCTACGACCAACATAAACACAAGGTCTGGCTCGGTGCGCTTTGTGTCCTGCTGCAGTCTGCCATCATCATGGTGCTGGTTGTCACCCTGCAAAAGAACAAGAGAACACAGGCTGCTCTGGTGGAAAGTGAAGACAGATACGCCAGCCTTTTCTATAACAACCAGGCGATCATCTACCTCATCGATCCGCGGACAGGAATTATTGAAGATATCAACCCGGCTGCCTGCAGATTTTATGGCTACCCTCACGAACAGCTGCTAGGCCAGGATATATCGTTTTTAAACACCCGCCCCATGGCCGATTTGCAAAAGCCCATGGAGGAAGCGCTGGAGGGGACGAGTTCCGTATTTCAGTTCCAGCATCGGCTTGCAAACGGACAACTGCGCGAGGTTGAGGTCCATTCCGGACCGGTGAAGGTGGGAGGTCGGCAACTGCTCTGTTCCATAGTTCATGATATCAGCGACAGAATCCAGGCAGAACAGACCGCCCGGGAACGGGAACTCTTTTTAAACGCCATCCTCCAGACCACAGCAGAGGGGTTCGTGGTTCTTGACGGCACCGGCACCATCATCGAGGTCAACGAAGCCTACTGCACCATGATCGGCTATCAAAAAAACGAGTTGATCGGCCGACACATGAGCACCATCGATGTACATGATACCACAGAGCATGTTGCCGAGCGCAGCAGCCGCATCATCGCTCAGGGCAGCGAACTGTTCTGCACCACCCATCAGCGTAAAGATGGCTCAACCATTCCCCTTGAAATTTCGGTCACCTTTCTTGCGGATAATGGTGGCCAGTTTGTCAGCTTTTGCCGAGATCTCTCCGAGAGGCAACAGGCTGAGAAAAAACTGCACCGGGCCCTGCAGCAAACTCAGATTATTACCTCCAATCTACAACTGGGCCTGCTCTTGGTTAACAAAGAGGATCAGATTGAATTCGTCAACCAGACCTTCTGCGATCTGATGGCCATTGAGGAGTCACCGGCACAACTGGTCGGTATTTCCGGGAAGGAAATGCTCCACAAGTTCTCTCTTGCCTTTGCAGATCCTGAAAAGGAAAAGCTCCGTGTGCGAGAACTCATAGGCATGAACGTTCTGGTTCAAAACGATGAAATTCATCTAAAAAATAATCGGACCCTGCTTCGAGATCTCGTTCCCATCGTCATTGATGATATCCCCTACGGGCGTTTATGGTACCTCAACGATATCACGCAACTGCGAGAGGCGCTCAATGCCCGCAAACGGCTGGAGCGACAACTGATCCAATCGCAAAAAATGGAAGCAATCGGCACTCTTGCCGGAGGAATAGCTCACGATTTCAACAATATACTAGCCGCAGTCATTGGCTATGCCGAAATGGCGCACAACGCCTCCGAATCAGGCAGTAAAATAGAACAAAATCTGAGTATGGTGCTTGATGCGGCACAGCGGGCCACGGGTCTGGTGCAACAGATTCTGGCCTTCAGTCGCCAGGGAGAGGCAAAACCGACCATGGTGGAACCGGCGCGTATCGTGCAGGAGGCTGTCAAACTGCTGCGTTCAACCATTCCTTCCACTATCACCATTGCAACCCAGATCACTCCTGATAAACAGTTCACCCTGGCCGATCCGGTCCAGCTGCAGCAGGTCGTGCTCAACCTCTGTACCAACGCGTTCCACGCCATGGAAAAAACGGGCGGCACGCTCACCCTTTCCCTGGAGCGCTGTGTCCTGGGCCCTGGCGATCTCCTTTCTCAGCCGCAGCTGAAACCTGGCCCCTTTATTCGGCTTACAGTTGCCGATACCGGGCCGGGTGTGCCCCCGTTGCTTCTAGACAAAATCTTCGAGCCCTACTTCACCACCAAAAAGGTAGGCCGAGGCACAGGGATGGGCCTGGCTATTGTCCATGGCATTGTGACAGCCATCGGCGGTTGCATCACCTATGCAGGTGCAGGCGGCACGGGGGCAGTTTTTCACGTGTATTTCCCCGCCGTTGACGGCGAGAAAACAGAAACGAAACCGGGAGTGACAACAGATCTCCACGGAAACGGTCACATACTGTTGGTCGATGATGAACACATACTTGTTGAAATGGTCCAGGAGATGTTGAAACGCCTGGGATATCGAGTGAGCTGTTGTACCTCTCCCACCCAGGCGCTTGAACTATTCCACAACAATCCAGAGGATTTTGCTGCAGTTATTACTGACCAGACCATGCCGGAGATGACCGGATCGGCAATGGCTCAACAGATGCTGAAACTGCGACCGCAACTACCCGTGATTCTCTGTACGGGGTACAGCAACCTCATTGATGCAGACGAGGCAAAAAAGATAGGTATACAGAAATTTTTAATGAAACCTTTCTCCCGAAAACAGCTGGGCTCGGTGCTCAAGGAAGTTCTACTTCAGTAATCCACAGTCTTTTCCGCTCAAAAAGAGCAGCGCCTGATTTGCCAGGGTCAGGCCAAAGATCCCGGTAATGGTCGGCATACTGCCCAACACATTGCGCGGACAGCCACGCCATGCCATGGTAGGAATCTCCTCTTGCTGCGGTCCCTCGTAGGTAAAATCGACCGGTTCCGAGGAAAAAACACAACCGATCCCCTCTTCTATCCCCACTCGTCGAAGCCGTTTCCGCACCCGTTTTGCCAGGGGACAGCCCCGGGTCTTGCTCAAGTCGGCAAAGCCAATCTTGGTTGGGTCGGTACGTAGGGCCGCCCCCATGGAAGACAGCGTGGGAATCCCCCGTTCGTGGCAGGTTTTCAAAAGCTGTACCTTGGGCCCCAGAGAATCAATGGCATCGATCACCATATCCGGGCGCGGCTCAAGAATGGTCTGTACGGTCTCTTCATCACAGAATATCTGCATCCCTTCAACCTCGCAGGCCGGGTTGATCAATAGCACCCGCTCCTCGGCAACTTCAGCTTTACAGCGATCCAGGGTGGTCTCCAAGGCGAGGATCTGACGATTTATGTTGGTGGTGCCGATAACATCAAAATCGCAGCCCCGCAGCTTACCGACTCCGCCACGCGCTAATCCTTCAACCACATAGCCACCAACCGCGCCGAGTCCGACCACCACCACATAACTGGCCTGCAGCCGGGCAAAGGGTTCCGGGCCAAGTAATTTTTCTATACGGGAAAACCTATCCATGTTGTCCTACGAACTTCCTTTATTCTCTGTTTTTTGCCGTTGCCGCCGTTGTCCTAGTTGCACGGTTTCTACAATGCCCCAGCGGAGAAGGCAAAAGCAATATGCAAAAAATGCATAGTGCCGCCGGTTCTCATAAAGATTATCTCTTTTCCCCCTTGACCAACTAGACGACCGGTCTAATAAGAACAGCAATGACGACAGCCAGTTGTCAAGAGCTGAGTGAGGATGCGTATGAAAACTGCAGGCTGGATAGGAACAGGGCAAATGGGAATTCCCATGGTACAAAACCTGCTCAAGGCAGGGTTTGCCGTCAACCTCTACAATCGAACTCCGGAAAAAGCGGCCCCCCTGGTGGCGGCTGGAGCCCAGCAGTTGGATTCCCCTGCTGCGGTGGTCTCTCACTCCGATCTCACCTTTCTCATGCTGACAAACGGAGCAGCTATCAGTGAGGTCCTGGAGGCCCAGGCGGGCGTTCTTGAAGGGGTAGGAGCAGACACGACCATCGTCGATATGAGCACCATCTCTCCTGAGGATTCCCGCACGTTCGCTCAGATGGTAGCCCAAAAAGGCGGTCGCTATATTGATGCTCCTGTCTCTGGTTCTGTGGGGGCTGCTGAAGCTGGCCAGTTGGTCATTCTTGCCGGAGCCTTAGAAAGCGAGCTGGTGGAACTGCAACCATTTTTCAGTGCCATGGGCAAAAAAACCATCGCCTTTAGCGAGGTCGGCAAGGGCAGCAGCGCCAAACTTGCTATCAACCTGCTGTTGGGGATTACCGCCCAGGGGATTGCCGAGTCACTGTTGCTTGCCGAAAAATCCGGGGTGGAACTGGCGAGCATGCTCGAGTTGATCGGACAATCAGCGGTCAACACCCCACTGTTTCAGCTCAAAAAGGATATGTATACCCGGCAGGCCTTTCCCCCGGCATTTGCCCTGGAACTGATGAATAAGGATTTCGGGCTCATCGTAGATCAGGCAAAACAAACCGCGCTCACCCTGCCCCTGGCCCAAAAAGCTCAGGAAACCTACAGCCGTGCCACGAAAAACGGCAAAGGTAAAGATGATATGGCCACGGTCTATCTTGAGCTCAAAGAACTTAATCTTTAAGAGACACAGAATGGAACTCTTAGAAGCAATACACACGAGAAGAAGTATCAGAAAATACCTGCAAAAAGATATTCCAGAAGAGCTGGTTCAACAAATTCTGGCAGCGGCGATGATGGCCCCGAGCGCAGGAGACGAACGGCCTTGGCAATTTATCATTGTCAGCGAAAAAGAAATTAAAGAACAGATCAAGGCCGCCCACCCTTACGCGGGCATGGTGGTCAATGCACCACTGGGCATACTGATCTGCGGCGATCTGAGCAAGCAAAAGCACGAGGGATTCTGGGTCCAGGACTGTTCTGCAGCCATGCAAAACCTGCTGCTCGCCGCCCATGCTCTTGGCTTGGGGGCGGTGTGGACAGGGATTTACCCGGTGGAAGATCGGGTCAAACAATGTAGGACAATCTTCAACCTCCCTGAAGAGATCATCCCCTTTGGCCTGGCAGTGATGGGCTGGCCGGATCAAAGCGTCAAAACACCAGATCGGTTTGATTCCAGCCGCATCCACCACGAGACCTGGTAAGGTCAGAGACACAGCAAAAATAGGAGTACCGATTATGTCTGCACTTTTTACCCCCTTCACCCTCAAAGACCTCACCCTGAGAAATCGTATCGCTGTTCCGCCCATGTGCCAATACACGGCCACCGATGGCATGCCTAATGACTGGCATCGGGTCCATTATCCCACCCTTGCCCGCGGAGGCGCGGGACTGGTTATCGTCGAAGCCACGGCAGTCTCTCCCGAAGGACGGATCACCCCGGCCTGCCTTGGTCTCTGGAATGATGCGCAGGCCGAGGTTCACGCAGAGCTCGCAGCGAGCATTCGAGCAGCCGGGGCCGTTCCCGGTTTGCAGATTGGCCATGCAGGCAGAAAGGCGAGCGCCAACCTGCCTTGGGAGGGGGATGATCATATCGCAGGGGATGATCCCCGCGCTTGGGACACCATCTCACCGTCAGCGACCGCTTTTGGCGCCAACCTGCCCAAGGTCCCCAAAGCAATGAGCCAGACTGATATTGAACGGGTTAAGGAAGATTTTGTTGTTGCGGCCAAACGAGCCCTGCAGGCTGGCTACCAGTGGCTGGAGCTCCATTTTGCCCATGGCTATCTTGGACAAAGCTTTTTCAGTGTCCATGCCAATAAACGTGATGATCAATACGGGGGAGATGCCCAGGGACGAGGACGATTTTTGCTGGAAACCCTGGCTGCGGTCCGTACGGTCTGGCCAGAGAACCTGCCGTTAACCGCCCGCTTTGGGGTGATTGAATTTGATGGCCGGGATGAGGAAACCATGGCAGAAGCCATCGGACTTACCCAGCAGTTCCGAGACAATGGCCTGGATTTTTTGAGTGTCAGCCTGGGCTTTTCCACACCCGAGGCCAATATCCCCTGGGGACCAGGTTTCATGGGGCCGATCGCCGGGCGTGTTCGCCAGGAAACCGGTCTGCCCGTGGCCTCTGCCTGGGGGTTTGGTCGCCCGGACCTTGCCGAGTACGCGATCAAAAACAACCAGCTCGACCTGGTTATGGTGGGCCGCTCTCATTTAGAAAATCCCCACTGGCCTTATCTTGCAGCGAAGGAATTGGGTATTGAAAAGCCTTCATGGGTGTTACCGCCTTCCTATGCTCATTGGCTGGAGCGGTATGCTCTGTAAACAGGTTGGAGATTTCTGTCTTTCCCTCTGAGCTTACAGGCAAAAGCAGATGTTGCATTTTTTGCAACATCTGCCTCTATTAAATACCCTCAAATTGTTAACCGCTCAAAAAGTGCGCCCCCGTGAAGGGGCGACCCGTGAACATGCTCAAAGCCGCGCCAAAGCAGATTGTTTCAATCCACGCCCCCGTGAAGGGGCGACCATCGCCAACTCCTAATGTGCTCTAAGTGGTCGGGTTTCAATCCACGCCCCCGTGAAGGGGCGACTTTGCTGCTTTAAAAGATGAGGAAAACCCCATAGATGTTTCAATCCACGCCCCCGTGAAGGGGCGACCGCCTTGAACAAATAACTCCGCATCTCAGAAAAAGTTTCAATCCACGCCCCCGTGAAGGGGCGACATTAGGTGTGTCTCAAGGTATTTATAGCAGATGGGTTTCAATCCACGCCCCCGTGAAGGGGCGACATGATAGGGTTGATTTATATAAACTTGGCAGCACGTTTCAATCCACGCCCCCGTGAAGGGGCGACCAAAGCAGATCATAAAATAATGACAGCGCAAGAACTGTTTCAATCCACGCCCCCGTGAAGGGGCGACGCCAGCACCTATGGCACGCTCACCTCCTCGGGGTTTCAATCCACGCCCCCGTGAAGGGGCGACAGACAATTTTCGTTTTTTCACCTCTACTTCGACACGTTTCAATCCACGCCCCCGTGAAGGGGCGACAGCAATATCTTCATAATGATTTTTTATCAAATGATGTTTCAATCCACGCCCCCGTGAAGGGGCGACGACAATTTTCGTTTTTTCACCTCTACTTCGACACGTTTCAATCCACGCCCCCGTGAAGGGGCGACTTTAAAGCGCCGCGCGGATCCACGCCGACAAAACCGTTTCAATCCACGCCCCCGTGAAGGGGCGACCGTCGGATAAATCCGCCACCCATGACCACCTATCTGTTTCAATCCACGCCCCCGTGAAGGGGCGACTTGCAGGTATATAAGGCTTTAAAACAATTTCAGGAGTTTCAATCCACGCCCCCGTGAAGGGGCGACATCTACAGCTTCAACGCTATCAGCTATACCATTTGTTTCAATCCACGCCCCCGTGAAGGGGCGACACCATCGCCGGTGACCGTAAAGCAAAACGCATCCAGGTTTCAATCCACGCCCCCGTGAAGGGGCGACCTTCGATAAAAAATCGACCATTTACCACTCTAGGGGTTTCAATCCACGCCCCCGTGAAGGGGCGACCCCGGACTACGCCCACTTGATGGAGTATAGCCGGTTTCAATCCACGCCCCCGTGAAGGGGCGACAAAGCCTTGGCTAAATCTTTTGACCTAGTATACCCGTTTCAATCCACGCCCCCGTGAAGGGGCGACAATTTTCTCCTTTTTTTTACCAATAATCCGAAAAAGTTTCAATCCACGCCCCCGTGAAGGGGCGACCGTCTGAATCATCAACAGACTCTTCAGAAGATTGTTTCAATCCACGCCCCCGTGAAGGGGCGACATTGCGGGGACAGAAACAATTGTGGCACACTCCCCGGTTTCAATCCACGCCCCCGTGAAGGGGCGACGTATGATTTTCCAACATCGTTCCAGCTGTGTCAGTGTTTCAATCCACGCCCCCGTGAAGGGGCGACCTTTTACCTTACGGCGATGTTTTCTGATGGAACGGTTTCAATCCACGCCCCCGTGAAGGGGCGACGTCGGATAAATCCCCCACCCATGACCACCTATCTGTTTCAATCCACGCCCCCGTGAAGGGGCGACTGGTTGATTTCTGTAACACACCCAAACCCGATCACGTTTCAATCCACGCCCCCGTGAAGGGGCGACTGCTGAATCATAACATAATGAAATTCATCAGCTAATTTACTACAATCCGCGATCACTAATAAATGGCAGGTATCTTCACCTCCTCTTGCCCCACCACAATACCTCAATCATCGCATATATGTGTATCGCGAACCATCCCGGTATTTCTGGTTATGGGCGGTTCGCGCCCTCAATCAAATAATCAAAGGACCTTCCTGGTCCACACTTTCTTTGGCACCAATATGTTCAACGCGATTGCGCCAATTAGCCCCAAGAAAATAAAAGCGCAGGCTATCCTCATCTGGATTAATCTCGTTTATAAGCGCTTGCCGTAAATTGACCCATTGTGCAGGATCGACGATACACTCAAAAACGGAAAACTGAACCCGCTGACCATGATTTCGGCAAACCTTAGCCACTCTGCGCAATCTCTTGGCCCCGCCCAGTTCGCTTGTCCGCACGTCGTAACTCACCAAGACCATCATGGCTAGCTCCTATTTCCAGAATATTGGTGGGTAACTCTCCAGTTCACCGCGCAGAAACCGCGCAAATAACAGCGCCTGGATATGAAAAAACAATCCCCATGTCATTTTTTCTTCAAGAAAAGGGTGGACCACCTCTTCCTGTTTTCGCTTCTGGTAGGCAACCAGCAGGGTTTTACGCGCCTTATCACTCATACGAACCGCTCCGCCATCACTGAACACAAAATCATTTTCGCGCATTTGTCCCAAATTGACCATGGACACTGCCATTCGATCCACCAGGGGGCGAAACTCCTCCATCAAATCAAGCGCCAAGCCTGCCCGACCGGGACGATCACGGTGCAAATACCCCACGGCCGGGTCAAGGCCAACCGCCTCGACAGCTGAGCGAATATCATTAACCAAGAGTGTATATAAAAACGAGAGCAGACAGTTGATGCGATCAAGCGGGGGCCTACGGCTTCGTTGGCGCATGAAAAAATGGTCTTTATTGCGCACAAGCAAGTGATCAAAGGCACTAAAATATACACGGGCCGCATCACCTTCAATGCCGCGAACTGAATCAAGGTCGAGGGGTTCCTGTACTCGCCTGGTCGCAGCACCAAGCCGATCAATAGCCGCTTGCATGGCCTCCTGATCGACTTTATCCCCATGATCACGCAACCCGCGCAACAACACTGTCCGGCAATTTGCGATCTTTCCAAGTACACAGGCTGCGGCAACCTTTGCCGAAAAAACGGGATCATCAGCCTGCCTGTATTGTTCACGGCGGAGCAGTACATTGCCCGAGGTCGGTCCTTTAACCCGTGCTAGAAATCGTCCATTTTCCGTCAAAAAACTTAAACCAACATTACGCTCACCACACATCCCCATCAAAAAGGGGCTGCAGCCGACATTGCCAAAGCAAACCACAGATTCCAGCGTGTGCACCGGCACCCGCAGCGCAGTTTCTTTCTCGATACGCACAGCCACGGTTTCCCCATCTTTGGCTAGATACGCCCCCTGGGTTGTTACAAACAGGGTATTCAGGTGTTTTCTCATCCTTCCACCATTTGCTTCACATATTTGCTGACCCGCTTTTGGGAGGCCACCTTTGGCAAACATGTGGAGAGGAAAGAACAGCTCTCGCACCGTTTGCTATAGTGCGGTGATGGTGTCCGCCTCTCTTTTAATAAGATGTGGACAGCTGCAGCTGTTTTGCTGGTCGTTGCTCGCAAATCCGCATCAAAGATCACCTCGGCACGTCGTTTCTTTTGCCCGTAGTACAGAGCCCCCTTTTCGATCTCGCAGCCGAGCATCTCTTCCAGACAAAGCGCCTGGGCGCAGAGTTGTACCCGGTCCGAATCATCCTTTTTGGGACGCCCACGTTTGTATTCTACCGGGAGCGGAAGCCAAAGTTCGTCTTCCTGCAAATAAAATTCAACGATATCGGCCCTCCCAATGATGCCAAGCAATAATGAACGAATTGGAACGTCAAACTCCACCCGCATAGTCCGACGGGATTCACGACCACCGCCATGAACACGCTCGTGCAGGATACGCCCTTCGGCAGTAAATCTATTTTCCTGCCACTGCTGCTCTATGTGGATAAGCGCACATTGGCGAGGACAAAACAGATAATGCTGCAGGGCTGAAATCATGACTAGATCGTCTTCGGCGTATAATAATTTCCCTGAATTATCAGAAGATTGAAAACCTGTGGCAGGATCAGTCATTGGGGCTACCTTGGGAAGGACTGGTCGGATCAACCAAAAGGTTCACGATAAGTCGAATAAGCAGTTCTTTTTGCGCAGGGTCGGAAGCTGCAACCAGCAAGGCCAGGGCCACAAGCGCCTTATTGTCGAAACGGACCATCTCCACCAGGCCATTTTCCTGTAAATAGAGCAGGAAAAGAAAAGAACCGATGCGCTTGTTCCCATCGCTGAAGGGGTGATCTTTGATCACAAAGTAGAGGAGGTGGGCAGCCTTTTCTTCAAGAGAAGCGTAAAGATCCTGTCCTCCAAAGGTTTGATGAATGGCACCGAGGATTCCCTCTAGGCTCTGCCCTCGTTCTTGCCCAAACAGCCCTGTAACCTCCCCACATTCTGCCAGCTCCGAACGCAGACAGGCAATACTCTCACGGACAACCGCCAGATCAAAATGCACTGATTCCCGCTGGTTAATACCGGCAGGTATGTCGAGCTGGTCTTCATCGTATTGGAGTAACAAACGCCAGCTAATTCCATACCGTCGCACCAGCTGGACCACAGCCATCCCAGTTGCTTCCGTCAAATGATGCTGCTCTAAAGTTGCCGCAATAAGGTCCAATGCTCCGCGCAATTCAGCTACGCCTTGCTCGTGTAGTCGCCGCTGGTTGAGGGCATAGCCTTTGATAAGATATTCTTTCAGGATGGAGGAGGCCCAGATACGGAACTGGGTACCGCGCTGTGATTTAACACGGTAGCCGACGGAGATGATGACATCGAGATTATAGGTATTTGTCTGATAGGATTTTCCATCGGTGGCAGTTATCCGGGATTTCCGGACAACTGCCCCTTCAACGAGTTCCCCTTCTTTGAAGACATTCCGCACATGCTCGGAAATGGTACGCTTATCCCGCTGAAACAATTCCACCATCTGGGCTTGGGTTAGCCACACGGTATCTTCCCGCAACTGGACGTGAAGGTGTACCTGCTCGTCATCAGTTTGGTAGAGAAGAATGACGTCAGATCCAGTTGATGATGTTTGGGTATCAAGTTGGAATTCCATGCCATGAATATCTTTCAAAACCCATCAATCTCTTCGGGAGTCAATCCATCTAGTTGCTGTAGTTTATATGATCCATCAGCATTGACAGTTAATGTCCGATGAACTTTAGCGGAAGAGTATTGCCCTGCTTTACTGCTATGCTTCCACCAAATTATTTTTTCCACAGCCATGCTTCCTTCCGGACGGGCAGAAGAAGCGTCCCCCTCAAATAATTTGGGTAACATTGTTTTGATCGCCTCAGCATCTTCATTGCTAAACCCTGTCCGTTCAGCCAATTGCGGGTTCATGCTACCCACTGTAAAATAAACGGCTCGATCGACTCGATGCTTCATCCCCATGGTATCTGAGCCCCGTTTTGAGCCATCCCCTTCGCCACTGACACTTTTAGTGATTTGAGTGCTGGTAATACTTACAGGTTCCACACTAAAAGCAGAATGGATGGTTACCGGTCCACGAATTGGGATGGAAACCCCACTCGCATCCTCCTCTCCCCCTTTTTTCTTCTTCCCTGAAAAAGCAAACAATTGCCCAAATGTTCTCACATCGATCCATTGCGCACAGGCTAAATGCGCCGTTTTCTCGGGAGATGTTTTTTTGCCGTCAAGAGCGTCTTTGCCAAGCACAGCTTCTGCACGGGCCTTTAAGCTCGGCATGCCATCAGTCTTTTTTTCATCCGACTGTACAAAAATGGGATAACCATCAGCCTGTAAACGATCACGAATTTTACGTTTTAAGCAAACATCGGATATCTCGCCAAAACCATCATAGTCTGTTCGCGGCCGATTACCGTTTAAAGGGTCACCATTGGGGTTGGCATTTTTCACACTGAGAATAATGGCAAAATCAATTTTGTAATCAAGGCTCATTTGGATCCCTCCACTTGATTTTTTGTTTCATCAAGTCGATCTGTTGCAACATTGCGATAGCACATTCGCTGGCAGTGATAGCCCAAAAGGAATTCGCCTGTCAGCGGTTTATCAAGGGTAAATTCTGTATTTTCAAAAGAGGATTCTATTAGATCAAGCTCCTTTTTTCGATTTGCCAAAAAACCTCCTCGTGCACTTTGCAACCGCTGCATATAGGGCTGGAGACTTAATTCAATAGTTCGCCAAGTCGAAAATGGTCTATCTGCAAAACGTTGCATTAAACGTGCAGCATTAGTAGAACGATTTTCACCGCCAAGCCGCAGTGCGACCTCTTCAATCTGCTCGGCTACAGCCAAAAGCCTCCCGAACAAATAATCTCTGGATTTGTAATTTTCGTCCAAATTCATTGAATACTTTCTCCTTTTAGCAGGGATAGAATGCCGTCTATAAAAGCCTTTATACAAAGCGCATGTAATTCCAAGATTACGTTCCCATTCCCAAGGTTCACAGCTGTTTCGATTGCTTGTACGCTTGACCGCAAGATGCAAAATATCCCATGGAAAAGGGCGTCCATCAGCAATGCAAGGCATAATACGTTCTAGGAGGTTCTTGCGTAATGTGGCATTGGTTTTTAGAATATCTCCGTAAGCTGCATCTGCAATGTTACGCGGTACTGGTGCACCAACAGGCCACACAATTTTCTTTGTCGGTTTCTTGCTAGATCGATTATCAGAAATTTCGATTACATGACGTTGAAACCAAGCAAATTGTGTATGCCAACTTTCAAGTCGATTAAAAAATTCACTCCCTAACAATTCACGATAATATATGATCCCCATTCTTCCGGGGGTTGCAGAATCCAATCCCATGATCACAATCTGGTCGTTTGGCTTAATTTGACGACTATACCCCGCGAGGTATTTTTTGAACTGCTGGGCAAAGGATTCCCCTAAATCTTGACTGTGATCAAGCATTGATTCATGGGCGTCCTCTTCATCTATCTCAAATAAAAACAGATCAGGAAGCCCCTTCATGATTGTCCATGAATCTTCCATAGGTGAAGGGATAGTTTTGCCTGAAACTGCCCACGTGACAAAAACTTGTTCGCCATTTTTATATCCTTGACGGGATATTAGCCATCGCAGGGCATTATGGGCCTTTTGAGTTACCTCAAAACTCACTCCTGCTGCTTGTAAACTGTCAGTAAAACGCCCCCGAAAGGTGAACCCTGTCAAATCATTAGCAGAGAGTAATTTTGCCTTATCTCCAGTATGGCGCAATTTGGCTGGATGATTGACTGAAAGAGGCCTTTCCTTCCCAGAAATAGAACAAATTCCTATTTTGTCGAAATTTCTTGCATCATATTCAATCCAACTTTGGTGCAAGCTAATATCGCTCCACGTTGTACTATCAAGCACTCCGAATGATTCTACTGTCCAACATACAAGAGCGTCACCAGGTTCAACTTCGACCTTGTCCGGATGGGTACGTTTTCCCTTTGGCAATGCAGGCAGCACCTTAAAAATCAGAGGAACAGGGGGGGCATTTTTCCCTTCGTACGGCCAATAAGCCAACAAACTCTTATTATCATCAAGGAAAAGGACTCCAGCAGTAACTAAATCTTTAACCACATGCCCTTTAGAAATGTACTTGTACACGGCGTTAGCTTTCTGATGAGAATGAATAGAATCGCACCAACCAGCAAGTTGCTTTTCGTAAGAACCGAAATAAGATTTTTTCTTTCCACCATAAGCCGAATAATCTTTTGCCACATATTGGATCTTATCTGCCAGAGGGTGAGGGGCCTCTCCACTACTCCGACCAGCTGAGCCCTCTGTGGCTGGTAGAACAATCTTGGTTTTTTCCAAAACTTGTGCTCGCTTAAAATTTCCATGTTCATCAATGACAATATTAATATGAGCATTTTGAAGTGTATGACCGATAGGCATCAACTTGCCATCTTCTTGAGAATCCAACAGGAATCCAGCTTCATACGTCTCATACAACTTCGCAAGCCAACTCATATCAGAATCTCCTCTCGATCAACAGGCTTGAAATTACGGTCCATTTCAAACTCCTTGGGGGACATGCGGCGAACGAACCGCCGGACATCGCATTTATCAGGACGAGGAAAATGCAAAATCCCGTTACACATGGTGGCGCGCCAAAATCGACTACACAATTCGTTTTCTCCTGTCTCGTCAGGGTAGTCAAAACCATGAAACATCAACCCAAAGCTGAGTTCAGGAGTATCGTCGTAGTAGCTTTCCCCTTCCCCAAATGCGCAAGGTTCTACATACCCCTGACAATCCCGCGTGCCTAAAAAAATGTCCTGCCTCCCCCCGCGCTCAAGAGATCGTTTGGCGATACTAAAATGCTTGCCATCTATTCTATCCTTGGCAAGCTCTGGCCGATGTTCGTTCCACTCAAAATGTGCAGTGACCTGATATTCAACATCATGCAGAAATGTATAAATTGCCAAGCTGTTGCCACCGCCCCACACCAAGGGCTTGGTTCCTTTAGTCTGGGTTTGTAAAGGCTTCATTATCCGAATTTTATCGACATACCAGATAAGAGTTGGTTTCCAATAAATAGACTTAAGGACCCCTTTAATTGCCTCATAGGTGGGGATATGGTAGGAACATTTTTCACCACCTATTTTGGTGACGGGATCAGTAAACAGGGCGTACCTGCCCCATAATCGGAAACTGATGTCATTTTTCATGCATTTATCTCCTTCTTATCCGAGTAACATCGATAGAGTACCCGCTTGTTCTGTGGACACTCCAAAATCATCGCTGTAATAGCGCTCATCTAGAAAATAAATATCCAAGTCTGGCTGGATGGGGATGACTGCATTATTTTCTTTGAGTTTTCTCCAAACATTGGGAAAAACATTCACGCTGTATTGCTGAGCGAGCCTGAGCAAGGCATAATCTTTGGCCGGGTCGAATGCAGCACAAAGCTCCGCAATAATTTTCTTTCCCTTCTTATATGGAACAATCACCGACTGGGTTGGCGCCTCGATGGCCTGAAAAATTTTCCCTGCCGTCATAAAGGATTGCTTGAGCGGCAAGTCGGTTCGTGCGACATTGCCTCGGTTTTCGCTCAATAAATTTAACAGACTATCTTTCCTCCCCGCCTCCTTAGCATTAACGGGGTAAACCATCTCATCTGCCCTTCCATAAAAATAGTATTGGAAATAACGTTCCATCACATGAGGCGCTAACAAATCATCCGAGGTTTCTGAAAATATACGTAAAGCCTTATCTCTCCCTTCTTTTATATCAATAAGTATATCGATATTTTCCTGATCAGGGTTAACGACATGCACCGTTGCCTGAGGCAGAAGCCCATTTCTGTTACATCGACCAGCGGCTTGAGCTATAGAATCGAGTCCTGCCAAAAATCGTATAACCGAATTAAAATCAACATCTACACCTGCTTCAATCAGTTGTGTGCTAATGCACAACACAGGGAGCTTCCAATAGAGATGGCGTCTGATTTTTTTCAATAGGATTTTTCGGTGGGCAGGGCACATATTTGTGCTCAAATGGAACAAGCACCGTGCGTCTACATGCTCCTTGCAGGAGGTGTAGAGTTGTTGAGCCCACTGCTTGGTATTTACTATCACCAAACAGTTTCCTTTATTTTTGTATTCCTCAACAGTCAGCTTGGTCAATTCATCCCTACTCCACCCCTGAGGACGATACCTGTTGCTAATTTTTACCCGGTTGAACTGCTTGAACCGCTCAGTAACATTGCTGATCAAATCAGCATCAGGGGACATTCTCACTTGACCTTTATCGGGATCTTTTAAGTGGTCCAGCACTGGTTGAGTTGCCGTACAAAGGACGACGGTCGTCTGGGCATGGTCGACCAAAAAATTCAGAGCATTACAAAAAAGGTGAGAACACTTAATAGGCAATGTCTGAATTTCATCAAAAATTAGAACGGACTTGGCCAACTGGTGCATTTTCCTGGCCCCTCGGGTTCCACCGCTAAACAGGGTTTCTAAAAATTGCACCATCGTTGTGAAAATAATAGGCGCGTCCCAACTTTCGGCTATAAGTTTGCTTTCCCAAGTTTGTTTTTGTGGGTCAAGATTGGAATGATGCTCCAAAACCCAAGAAAAAGTATCTCCTTCTTCTTCTAGTATTTTGCGAATATTCGTCGCATTTTGATCAATTATCGACGTATAAGGGATAATGTAGAAGATATGATCAAGATTGTACTTTTTTGCATGATGCAACGCGAACCGTATACTGGCATACGTTTTACCACCACCGGTTGGCACTGTTAATTTGTATAATCCTTGAGGGGCATTCGATCGAACTAAACACTCATGGGAAATTTGACGGCGAATAATATCGATGTCGTTTCGTATGGCGAGCTTGTCAAGATGTTGTTCAAGGCGACTAATCGCTGTATCCCATGGAATGTAGGGGGCAGTTCTAATCGCTTTGTTCAAAGGATTTTCAAAGTCTGCACTGTCAATCCTATCTGCATCGATCAGGCAACTGTACAGAAAACGCGTCCAAAGTCCTAAACTGAATGTATACGTAATTGACGATACCGTTTTTAAATTAAGCTGTTGAACAAATTGTAGGAAATCCTTAATGCGTTCTGTTGTTGCAAGCTCAATGATCCTCTTATAAATTTTACTGTCAGCAGATTTGAGGCATTCCTGCAAATGAGTATCTTTCTCCCTTTTAGCCATCCGCTCAAGGAAAGCCACCTTACCATCTGGTTTTAAGCAATCGATCAGTCCACTGTGATGGGAAGCCAGGCACAATGCCATAATTTGGGCCGTAAATTTCCCCGCAGGAATGTTACCTATTTTGTACTTTTCCAATTGCCCCCAAATCCACTGTGCACCTGCACTTGAATGATCGACTTTTCCTTTTAAGGTCATTGCATCGACAAAATTATCATCTCTATCGGGCTGCAAAATTCCTGTAGCAGATTTTATATAATCTTGAAATTCACAACTATATTTGCCTACATCATGAAGTAGTCCAAGAAGCTCACCAAGATCGGGCACACCAAATTTAGAAGCAAAGAGCCTCGAAAGCTTTGAAACCCCCAGTAGATGATTCGCAAGCTCTTGGATTTCACCATCGGATTCTCTTCGGTGTGCGATAAATTGCTTCTTTGCCACAACCACTCCCTCATAGCCTGATAACGAAATTTTCTTAATCCCCTTCACCCTACCCCATCCACCCCGTCAGGTGATGTCAGGGCTTTCATAAATTCCATTCATTTTTTCAATTTCTTCCCGTACCAGATCTTGCAACGCCACCGGCTCCACCACCCGCACATCCGCCCCATAGCTCAAAATATTCCTGATTATTTCCCGGAAATCAGCCACCGGAAAGCGGAGCAAAATCGTGCTATCGGGCTGTCTTTCGATCTGCTGCTCGGGGTGCCAGACCTGTTCAAGGATGCGCGGGGCAAGAGCGGGAGAAAACTGCAGGGTCACGGGGATGGTTGCATCCCCATGCATGATACCGAAGTGACGACGGCTGTATTCTTTGATCGATGGCAAGCCCTGGGGCAGTTGGAGCGTTTGTGCCACAGATTCAACCGAGCGCATTCGGGAGAGGGTAAAATCTCGAATTTCTTCTTTGGCCGCACACCAGGCGAGCAGATGCCAGCTCCCCATATAATGGATCAGGTGCAGTGGTTGGATAATTCTGTTTGTAGTTTGATCGCTATAGGGGGAGTAATAGGAAATCTGGAGGGCTGTTTCGTTAAAGAGCGCCTGTACCACCCGATGAAAATGACACTCATCGACCCGGGCGAACTCGACATTTTTAACTGATATTTTATCGCTGAGTCGATCCAGGCAACTATATGTTTCCTTGTGGGAAAGGCTCAGCATGCGACTGATTAGTTGGCAGAGGTCCTCTTTGACAGCAGCATTGGGAATAGTTGAGGCCAGCCTGGCGGCAAGGGCCAGCGACAGCAGGTTGTCTTCATCCAACCAGTGAACAGGAATTTCAAAGCTCGCATCGTCATAGCCATAGCCATTTCGGGATCGATCAAAGATAAGCGGGGCAAGTAAACGGTCCCGCATGAAATCGATATCGCGTTGAGCGGTCCGTTCTGATATTTCGAACTCCTCGACCAATTTTTTGGCATTGGGGTAGCGCTGGCGTTTGACCTGGGAGTGAAACCAGATAAAACGTTCAAACTTCAAACGTTGAGACATGTAAACCTCCCTGCCTGAAATTTACCAGCCTTCTCACAATCCTTGCTTCCGCCCATCCTGCAACGGAGACATACACCTTTGGCCTCTACCACACATCCCGGGGCAGCTCAACAACACTATCTATTTATTTTCAGTACGTTACAACCACACACACCCGTTTCATACCACAGAGTTCCTCATCCCCTTGTTTAGGGATAAGTAAAAAACATAGCAGCCCCAGGGGATTCAGGTTGACGGAATTTTTCGAGTTACACTGTGGCCATTACCAGACAGTGCGAGAAAATTGCGTCGGGGTAAAGGGAAGCTGCGAGACCAATGGAAAAATTCCCTCATAGTCTGGAGAGCCATGTTGATGGGCAAGCAAAGAAAAGGACCACTCCAGCGAGGAGAACAAAACTGATTAGAAACAAAGAGATTTCTCCCTGCGCTTTATATGACGGGAAACGGCAATTTTCCAGGTAACTGGGGCACATTTTCCTTACATGCCGGATCGAGGGTCGCGGGCAAGGCCAGCTCCTTGTATCGTGATGGGGGGAGTTCGTCAAAGAATGGGCGGGTGCGTCAACACGGACAGGTTCATTGCCAGCAACCTGCAGATAAAGTTTACTTTAATCGGCAGATTGCAAACAACGAAACTGACGCAATGATGTATGCTCACGGATACAAGGGAAAGGATGCAAGATCAGCTATCCGGAATATCCGGACAACTGGCCATGCTGTTCTGCCAAATCCGGAAAAACCAGAGACACAGACATACAGAGCGCCTGGGGAACTCGACGTATCTGTATTTTTCCTATTAATCTTTTTACAACAGCCTATTTATACAGTATTTTTCAGACATCCCCTAGCGCTGCTGTAGCTGAACGCACCCATTGCAGTCCAACACAGGAGGTGGCCGATGAACGAATTCCTTAACCCCAAATCCATGCTTACCCCAGGGGTGGCCGGTTCGTTGATGATGTTTCTGGTCAACGGTATAGGCTGCCAGTTTCCTGAACTTTCCATGCGCTACATAGCCCTGTTTATCAGTTTTCTTATAGGTTCCGTGGTTTGGTTCTCCGAGCTGGAAGGACGCGCTCCTATGGTTCAGAAAGGTATCTACTGGGTCCTTAACTCCCTGGTTATCTTTGTAGTCGGCTTTGGCACGGCCAACCTTGCCGCTGATGCCACAGCCCAATCTTCAATGGAAGCTCCCCATGCGCTGCATCTGCTGCAACCAAACGCAGCCTATGCGGCTCAAACCACCGCTGTAACCGCCACCAGCACCACCGTGACCCAGGCCCAACTGCAAGCCATGGCAGAACGATTGGCCCAGGAAAAAAAAGAGAATGAGCGACTCAAACAAGAGTTGAAACAAACACAACCCAGTCCCCCGCCTGCACCAGCGCCGCCCCCAGCACAACCGACCAAGCTGAAACTGCCGTTTTTTAAACGGTGGTAATTTCATTTATTGCCCCCCAAGGGTAGGCAGAAAATAGCGCTCTGCCTCCCTTGCGCCTGGGGTTGGGCACGATGATTTGGTGGGGAGTTCTCGAGTGATTGCTTCATCGGTGTCGCGGGCATGGCCGCGCTCCTTGTTCGAGGTTGGTGAGGTCCGAGAAGACATACACAGTGTGCACAGGCGATCAAGCAGATCCAGCATCGATACAATAACAATCCCTCTCGGCTTTGAAACGCTGAAGCAGTTGCCCTGATTACCTTCCCGACCGCCTTCCCCCAAAAACGCCAACTATTTTTTTGTTTTTCATTGCGATTATAGGTTATTAGAACCTTTTATGATACACTGATGCACATAACCTGAATCTGTGAGCACGCACGCCTTCACGATTCGTCAAATCACTCTTCCCTTTTTATCCTTCAGCTGCCCATCCTCAGGTACCAGGCATGCCCACAAGCTCACTCATCACATCGACAACACCAGAGCAAGATCAGGCGCTGCAGCTTGTCGATGTCAGCAAGAGCTTCAGTGTCGAGAAGCAATCAATATCCGCCCTGAACCAGGTCAGCTGTACCATTACCCCCAACAAGGTCACCGGGCTGATCGGCCCTGATGGTGCTGGCAAGACAACCCTGATGCGCCTTTGCAGTGGTTTGCTCACTCCGGAAAACGGCAAGATTAATGCTCTGGGCATCGATGTGGTCGCCGCCCCTCTACAGGTGCAGGCAAGCGTGGGCTATATGCCCCAACGCTTTGGGCTCTATGAGGATCTTTCGGTCGAGGAAAATCTTGAGCTGTATGCCGACCTCCAAGGTGTTGAACCCCACACCCGGGTTGAGCGCTACAAACAGTTGCTCTCCATGGCGGGATTGGAAAAATTTCGCAGCCGCCTGGCCGGACGCCTTTCTGGGGGCATGAAACAGAAACTTGGTCTGGTCTGCACCCTGGTGCGTCCACCGAAGTTACTGCTTCTTGATGAACCGACGGTTGGTGTCGATCCGGTTTCACGCCGCGAACTCTGGGAAATTGTCTATCATCTGGTAGAATCCGAGGGCATGACGGTGCTCTTAAGCACGGCCTACCT